>JBFEUI010000022.1:0-32496 GCA_041547565.1 Thiohalomonadaceae bacterium | reverse complement strand
TTTGCCATTTGTTAACAACAAGGGCCCCCATGGATACATGAAGCCAAACAGGATATATACACCAGGGCCAAGTAGTGTTTGTTTTAATACCTTTTTTCGATTGCCCTTTTCCATAATAAAACTATTTAGCCTAACACAGTATATTAGGCCGAATCGTCAGTATTAGTAATACTGCGGAATCGGCATATCATTTATGAACGAGTGGTGGGAAAAGAAAATTTTTCCGTGCATTAACAATGACATGAAGTTGTTCCTTCAACCTTTTATTATTCAATAGTACCGACAGTACCATAGTTTACCCTGTTTGCAAGCAGGGTTATTATTCCAAATCATCCGAACATCTTTAATGACTGCTAATACTCTGATTGCTGCCAAAGTAGCCCATCAAGTATGAAGTCCGCTACGGGCTGTTACCAGTCAAAGACCAGACAATCTCACTTTCTTCACCCATTGCGAGCGACTTTATTTATCACCAGCGCTAATCAGGTATTGCAAGAAGGCATCCGTCACTGTCGAAAGGCGTTTGCCCTTGGGATACACGGCATACCACTGGCGTAACAGCGGAAAGCCTTTGACATCAAGTAGCGCAAACGCGCCTGATGTCGCATCCAGGCTCAAGGTATGCCTGGAGATAACGGCCAGACCCAGCCCACCGGCAACCGCCTGTTTCACCGCCTCGTTGCTGCCCAGGGTCATGCGGGTTTTAATCCTTACCTTTTTCGATTCGAAAAAACGCTCTGCAGCGAGACGGGTGCCAGACCCCTGCTCACGCATGATGAACTGCTCATCGGCCAACTTCTTTGGCGGTATGTTTTTCACACCCTCAAGCGGATGTCCGGTCGGTGCAATAACCACCAGTGGATTCTCCATAAACGGGACCGCCACGACATCCAGGCTGTCCGGGACCTGCCCCATGATGTAGAGATCGTCGACATTCTGCGTCAGACGGGTCAGACACTGATCACGATTCAACACCTCCAGTGCCACCTCTACCCCCGGATGTTGCCGGCAAAAATCCCCAAGCAAACGCGGTACAAAATATTTTGCCGTGGTAATAATGGTGAGCTTGAGGCTGCCCCGTTCCAATCCCTGCAACTCCGCCAGTTCCGCTGACAACCCTTCCAGCCTTTCCAACACGTCTCGGGCTGCCTGCTCAACCCGCCGCCCCGCCTCTGTCAGGTACAGCCGCTTTCCCACCTTCTCGTGCAGCGGCACGCCAATCGCCTCGGACATCTGTTTTATCTGAATGGACAAGGCCGGTGTCGTCATGTGCAACTCCGCCGCCGCCCTGGTCATATTTTGATGACGGGCCAACACCGTGAATATGGCGAGCTGATGGAGGGTAAGGCGTCGATACATATCATTATACTAATATAAAACATTACGTTTTGTATGTTTAAATTAACTTAATTTATATATCCACGTAAAGTAGCACTCCGATTCACCACGCGCGCCCTCCCGTATTGTGGCACTCACCCGTGTGGGCGCTTGACCGTTCAGGAGTGTGCCATGCACACGGTTGTGGCGAGCGCATCAGTATCGACTACCGGGCGGTGGAAGGGTGTGTAACACACACCCAAAACAATATACCCAGCCAAAAGCGCGCATAGCGCCACACACTCACACTGTAATCATTGAGTACTTAAGGCATCGTATTATGAACACTGATAGCGATTGTTCACCCAGGGTGGGCGTCATCATGGGCTCATCCTCTGACTGGGAGACAATGCGCCATGCCGCCGAGACCCTGGAGGGGCTCGGAGTGGCGCACGAGGTCGAGGTGGTCTCGGCACACCGTACCCCAGACAAACTTTTCGGCTATGCCCAGAGCGCCGCAGAAAGGGGCCTGCAGGTCATCATTGCCGGGGCCGGGGGAGCCGCCCACCTTCCCGGCATGGTGGCGGCGAAAACAGCAGTGCCGGTACTCGGCGTACCGGTGCAATCGAAGGCGCTGAATGGAATGGACTCCCTGCTCTCCATCGTACAGATGCCTGCCGGCGTCCCCGTCGGCACTCTTGCCATAGGGCGTGCCGGCGCTGTGAATGCCGCGTTGCTGGCAGCCGGCATTGTGGCCAATCACGATAAGAACGTACGTCAGGCATTAAACGAGTTTCGCAGAAAACAGACCGAGACCGTACTGGCCAATCCGGACCCGAGGGTACAGGCATGATTGTCGGTATCGTTGGTGGTGGCCAACTGGCCAGGATGATGGCCCTGGCGGGGATACCGCTCGGCATGCGTTTTATTTTTCTTGATCCTGCCGAAGATGCCTGTGCCGCACCGCTGGGTGAACACCTGTGTGGCGATTATGACGATGAGGGACTGCTGGATTATTTGGCCGCGAGGGCCGATGTGGTCACCTATGAATTTGAAAACGTACCGGCATCGGCCATTGCCAGCCTTGCGCAAAGGATTGATGTTTTCCCTTCGGAACAGGCCCTCGCTACCGCCCGCGATCGGTTAAATGAAAAGCGCCTGTTCCAGCAGCTGGGGATCCCCACCGTCCCCTTTGCTACGGTTGACTCCCTTGAGGAGCTACAGCAGGCGGTGGACACCATCGGTCTCCCTGCGATTCTAAAAACTCGCACCCTGGGCTACGATGGCAAGGGCCAGTATGTGCTGCGCAGCAGTCACGATCTGTCCGAAGCGTGGAATACGCTTGGCGGTGTGCCGCTCCTTCTTGAAGGATTTGCCAGTTTCCAGCGCGAGATTTCCATTATCAGCGTACGTAACCATGACGGTGAGATACGCTACTATCCCCTCTCGGAGAATCACCACAAAGACGGCATCCTGCACAGCGCACACAGCCTTCCCGCCGACCACATGCAAGCCACGGCTGAAGAATATGCCATGCGCCTCATGGAGAGCCTGGACTACGTGGGCGTGATGGCGCTTGAGCTCTTTGATACAGGCGACAGGCTTCTGGCCAATGAAATGGCCCCTCGCGTGCATAACTCCGGCCACTGGACCATAGAGGGCGCGGTCACCAGTCAATTCGAAAATCATATTCGCGCGATAACGCGGTTGCCGCTCGGCAGTACCGCCGCGACGGGCTATGCCAGAATGATCAACTTCATCGGTGACATACCGGACGTGTCAAACATCCTTTCCATGCAGGGGGTACACCTGCACCACTACAATAAAAAACCGATGCCGGGCAGAAAGGTCGGCCATGCCACCCTCTGCTCTGCCGTCCAACTGGACACGCAAGAGACAACCAGAATGACCCCGTGACAAAACGGGAGTCAGGTGGCGGCAGCAGGGAGCGATCTGTAGAATACCCGGCCGCCAAGGGTTAGAGTGGGTTGGCGCCGGCGACTCACACTGTGACGTAAATCAAGATTGAGAATAGACAGAAATGGTATCAGCATCAGAAGCATTAAACAGGCTGCGCGAGGGTAATCAGCGTTTCGTTTCAGGCGTGCGCAGCGTCGATGCAATGCTCAGTCACACCCGGCGTGACCAGTACATCAGCGGTCAGGCGCCCTTCGCCATTATCCTCGGCTGCTCCGACTCGCGGGTACCTGCCGAGATCATCTTCGATCAGGGACTGGGCGATCTGTTCGTGATCAGGGTCGCCGGCAACATCGTCGCTCCCTCGCAGATCGGGAGCGTCGAGTTTGCCGCCGAGCAGTTCAAGACAAGGCTGGTAGTGGTCATGGGGCACACGCAATGCGGGGCGGTGTGCGCCACCGTAGATGAAATGCAGCGTCCAACCGGTGAGCAATCGCTCAACATCAAGTCCATCGTCGATCGTATCCGCCCGGCGGTCGAACCGTTCAGACCCACTGAGATTTGGCATGACAAGGACGAGCTCATCAGATTGGCTATTCGTGCCAATGTCATTGCCTCGGTGAATCATTTGCGCCACGGCTCACAAACGCTGGAGCAGCTGGTCGAGAACGAGGGGCTCATGATCATCGGCGCAGAATATGATCTGGAGACGGGAAAGGTTGAATTTATTGAAGAGGAAAGTTCGCTGTAACAATACCGTCAAACCGATAGCGGGTGGCTCTATTTTTTCCTGTCCTTTTTTCTTTTCGCGGTGGTCGCTTTTCCTTTCGCCTTTGGCATTTTCCGTTTCGCCTTTGGCTTTTTTCCCTTTTCCGCATCACGCAACAGACTGATTCTTAGCTGCTGACCACACACCCATACCTTTTTCAGGTGCAGGAACATCTCTTTGGGCATACCCCCGGGCAGGTCCACGGTGCTGAAGGTATCATTGATCCTGATGTGGCCGATGTAGCGGCTCTCCAGATCCGCTTCGTTGGCAATGGCGCCGACGATGTGTTTTGGTTCCACACCGTGCTCGCGGCCCACCTCGATGCGGTAGCGCTCCATCCCTTCATCGGGCCGGGACTCGCGCCGCGGCCTTTTCTCCTGTTCACGCTGCGGCACTTTTTCCTGCGGTGCCTTTTCCTTTACCACCAGTGGTTTGTCACGCTGCACCAAAAAGGCCAGCGCCGCGGCAATCTCACTCATCCCGATATCATGCTCGGCCTGGTAACCGTCAATCACCTCCTCATAGAAGGCCAGCTCTTGCGCCTCCAGCGTATCGGTAATCATCTGCTTAAATCGTTCAATACGCTTGCCGGCCACATCGGCCCGGCTGGGCAGATTCATCTGCTCAATCGGCTGGCGCGTGGCCTTCTCGATGGCGCGCAACATGCGTTTTTCACGCGGCGAAACGAACAAAATCGCCTCGCCCTTGCGCCCAGCCCGCCCGGTACGGCCAATGCGGTGAACATAGGCCTCCGTGTCATAGGGGATGTCGTAGTTGACCACGTGGCTGATGCGCTCCACATCCAGTCCACGTGCGGCCACATCGGTGGCAACCACGATATCGAGTTTCCCCTTTTTGAGACGGTCCACCGTCTGTTCACGGGTTTGCTGGTTCATGTCGCCATTCAGCGCGGCACTGGCATAGCCCCGCGCCTCCAGCTTCTCCGCCAGCTCGACAGTGGCGGTCTTGGTGCGCACGAAGACGATCATCGCATCGAACGCCTCGACCTCCAGGATGCGGGTCAGGGCATCAAGCTTGTGCACCCCGCTGACCTGCCAGTAACGCTGGGTAATGGTCTCCACGGTACTGGTCTTTGCCTTGATGCGCACCTCGACCGGGTCGTTCAGGTAGCGCCGGGCAATGCGTTCGATCGGCTTGGGCATGGTAGCGGAGAAAAGTGCGACCTGGCGCTGCTCCGGCGTATGCTCCAGGATCCACTCCACATCCTCGATAAAACCCATGCGCAGCATCTCATCGGCCTCATCCAGCACCACGGCGCTCAGGTCGTCGAGCAGCAGCGTCTTGCGCCGCAGGTGATCCATCACCCGCCCCGGTGTGCCGACCACCACCTGCACGCCGCGCTGCAGCTGGCGCAGCTGCGCGCCCATCGGCTGTCCGCCATATACCGGCAGGATGTGGAAATCCTTCATGTGGCGCGCATAGGTCTGCATCGCCTCGGCCACCTGTATCGCCAACTCGCGCGTCGGTGTGAGCACCAGCAACTGCGGTCGTTTGAGCGACAGGTTCAGACGGCTGAGCAGCGGCAGGGCGAAGGCGGCCGTCTTGCCAGTACCGGTCTGCGCCTGCCCGAGCAGATCGCGCCCTGCCAGCAGTGGCGGGATACTTTCAGCCTGTATCGGCGAGGGGGTCTCATAGCCCACCTCATCGATACTTTTCAAAATGGACGGGGAGAGCGCCAATTGCGCAAAACTGGGTACGGTTTCTTTGGACATGAACGGGTCTCGGGACTGCAAGCCGGCGGTGTGATTGGGATCAGTGCCGGGCGGGTGGGAGTAAATTGGCGCTATTGTACGCCAATCCCCGGCCAATAGCCCGAAATATTTGCGACTTTTTCGATGCAGGCAGCCCGAAACACGCCGATATGCGCTGTTCCTATGCCTTGCCAGCACGGCCACACAGGGGGTGATGACAGCGGAGCGCAGAGGTCGGCATTTCTCACTCTATTTTCAAGTATTTGGGCAAAATAGCCGACATAACCATTACACCACTCGGGGTGGCTGGTATATTTTGACAAAACCGATGAATGACGCAACACATGGCTGAGAGACAACCCGAAAAAAAAGCAGCAACCGGCAAGACACAGGCAGCCAATACCCGCCCCAGCGCTGCCGTGTCGGGATCGCCCGCGGCTGAGCCAGCCCAGCCCCCAACTGCTGGCAGCAACCAGGGGGGCAAGCCACTCGGTATTCACCCGCCACCACTGCACGCGGACGCGGCACAGATGTTTCCGCTCTCGGGTATCCGCAGCCGTGTGTCCCAGGAGGGCAGCAGTTACGGCCTTTCTGCCCACTGGTCGGTCCCCTGGTCGGATATCATGATGGTGATGTTCGTCATGTTTGCCGTGCTTTTTGCCATGCAACTGACCGAGCGCGACGTGCAGGAACTGTTCCGTGAAGAACAGGGTGAGGCCCAGGAGGTAAGAACCGAGCCCGTGAAAGAGGCCGAGAAAACCCTAACCGGTGAACTGACGCCAGCGGAACTGGCCGACCTGCCTATGCCGCTCGAAGAGATCCTGCAGTTGAGTACGCAGCTTGTCGCCGATGCAAACCTTGAAAACATCGATGTCATGCTCACCGACAAGCAGGCCATAAAGGTCAGCGTCAGGGGGCCTTTGCTGTTTGACCTCGGCAAGGCCGAGCTTAAACCTGACGCCATCGATTTTCTTGACCGGTTGGCGGCAATCATCGCCCGCAACAACTATGAAATACAGGTCGTCGGCCACACCGACAACTTTCCCATCAGCACCCCCGAGTTCCCCACCAACTGGGAGCTTTCCGCCGTACGGGCCACCCGTGTCGCCCGCTACCTGATCAGGACCGGACGCCTTGACCCGGGTCGTTTTACGGTCATCGGACACTCGCTTTACCGGCCGGTGGCACCCAACACCTCACTGGAAAACAAGGCTAAAAACCGCCGGGTAGAGATCATCATCACACGCAACGAGTACCAACCATGAACAGTAAAAAACATTTCTGGCCGGGCATCGCCATTTTTACGCTGCTGTTTTTCGGCAGCTTTGCGCTTAGCGACGGCTCACACATGATGCTCAACCTGGTCGGTCTCGTCGTGGTACTGACCGGAACGCTGGGGGCCGCCTTCCTGAGCTATCCGGGCGAGGAGTTGCGTTCATCCTTGATGGTTGCCGTCAACAGCTACCGCACGCCCCCACCCACCGCCAAGGAGATCGTCGATGCACTGCTCGACCTCTCGCTACGTTCGCGTCTTGACGGCCTGCTGGCGCTGGAGGATGAAGAGCAGCACACCAGCGTGCTGTTCCTGCGCCGCGCCCTCACCATGATGGTGGACGGTTTCAAGATCGAGGATGTACGTGACTCACTCTATACCGAGATGTATTTCTTCCAGCAGCGGCGTATCAAGCATGAACGCGCCTTTCGCCACATGGCACGCCTGGCACCTGCATTCGGCGTTACCGGCAGCGTCATCGGCCTTATCGGCATGCTCTCCGGCATCGGTGATACCGGCGTCATCATCCACACCATTCCCATCGCACTGACCTCGACCCTGTACGGGATCGTACTGGCCAACTTCTTCCTTACCCCTATGGCAGAGAACATCTATGCCAAGACCCAGGACGAGATGCTGATTCACAAGCTGATCATCGAGGGCGTCACACTTATTGCCCAGGAGTACAATACGCTACGTCTGCAGACCAAGCTTGAGTCATTCCTCACACCTGCCGTGCGCGACATGCAGCACAAGTCACTCGATGAGATACGGGAGCACTACAGGCGACTCAAGGACCTGCAGCTGGAACGGGCAGAGGCGACAGCCGAATAGCATGACTTTGCTTCAAGCACACCGTTCATTACAATCACCCTGAAGACAAACGACTAACTGGACGAAAAACCGTGCCCGCACTCATTCAGTACAGGAACAATGTTCCCGGGGTGAAGATCATCCTCGACAAGCCGGTGTTTCATATCGGACGCAAGGAGAGTTGCGACCTGTGCATTGACGATGAACTGGCCAGCCGCGAGCATGCCCTGATCGAGAAGATACAAAGCGAACAGGACAACAACCTGAGCAATTACGTGCTGCGCGATCTGGACAGCACCAATGGCACCTACGTCAACCACAACCGGATCAAGGCCCACCTACTGGAGGATGAGGATATCATTCGCATCGGCCAGACCTTCTTCAAATTCATTGAGAACGAGGCGATTGCGCTGGATGAGACCAGGGTATTGAAGAAAACCTTCATCCCCGGTGTGTTCTACACCAAGGACAAAAAATAGCCCTTTAATCTGTGACGTTAAACGTCCGAATTGTTTTGAACTTGTGGCGTTAACGGCTGACTAATAAAGAGTACATGTCCCTGCATTATGGCCACGCATGTTCACATTGCCTGAAAAACTGTTGACAGTAATTGCCGCACTGTTACTGGGGTTAACAACAATCCCAGCCACTATAGCGGCTACGACAGTTCCACCTAATCACACAGTGCGGGTTCCCCGGGCAGTGGAAGTTCAGGCGGGTGATATAACAGTCTCATCAGCCAAATTTATAGAATGCGAATGCAACCATCGCGTAAACAGCGATAGCTGCAACACCCACAGTTGCTCATCATGCCAGTGCACAAATTGCGTGCCTACACTAACAAGTGCCATGGCCGTCCCGTTCGCTCCCGCCATCGACGTGGTAACCTTACCCTCGATCGAACAGCTCACCAGCCGCTTTCCTTCTACGCTTTACCGCCCTCCCCGGGCCTGATAGCTCTGCAATTCGCCCCTGCCGTTTCAGGCAGCTGCCAATAACAAACAATTGTTAAAAAACCGTCAGAGGCGGCATCACTGTCACTGTTTTGCAGAGGAAAGAGATTTCATGAACAAGCATATTTCAGGCAACAGAGTGGTGCATCCCTGGTGAAGCAGGAAAGCAGAGCATGCAGGTAAATTTCTCTGCTCACACACCACAACCACACGGTGAAGGAGAAGGAACATGGAATTCAGAAAACAGTTCGCAGTCGCAACACTGGCCACCGTTATTTCGGTAACCGCCCCCATGTCCATCGCGGATGAAAACAGTGCAGCACCGACCATGCCGATGATGGGCAACCCGCAGCAGATGCCCATGATGTACGGCCAACAGGGCAACATGCCGATGATGGGCAACCAACAGCAGATGCCCATGATGTACGGCCAGCAGAGCAACATGCCGATGATGGGCAACCAACAGCAGATGCCCATGATGTACGGCCAGCAGGGCAACATGCCGATGATGGGCAGCCCGCAGCAGATGCCCATGATGTACGGCCAGCAGGGCAACATGCCGATGATGGGCAGCCCGCAGCAGATGCCCATGATGTACGGCCAGCGCGGCTGCATGATGAATCCGCAAATGATGCACTACATGATGAATACGAAGTACCAGCATATGCAGCGGATGGAGGCGCATCTGGCCAACATCGAGGCGCGGCTCGGGGAACTGGTGGCCCTGCAAAGGGCCAAATAGGTTATAGGCATCTCGCGGCAGGGCGTGGCAGCTGTTCACGCCTTGCCGCCCACGATGCAGCTTGAGCACAGCCCCTCTTAAGCGACCCCAGGAGGTGTGTTATGGATCATGCAAAAAATGACGTTCACCCATGTCATGTGCCGCTACGCGCCGAGTTGACCGACCCTGTCTGCGGCATGCAGGTCACGAGTGATTCACGTTACCACCTGAAACACGGCGGTCAGGACTATTTTTTCTGCAGTGAATCCTGCCTGAACACCTTCCGCGATCGACCCGATACCTATAGCAAAAAGCGCACGGCTGCCGCGTACAAAGACGAAACACGGCATCAGCGTGACGTCAGCAACCGATACGATCCGGTCTGTCACATGGAGGTGTCAACAGACACGCAATACCGCCTTATCCACGAAGGCGTGGAGTACCTGTTTTGCAGCGCGCAATGCCAGGAAAGATTTTGCAACGAACCGGAGCAATACCTGCCCCATGCCGCCCGGGAGCATGCGCATCACTCATCCCATCAAGCGGCAGTCGACACCCACACAGCACGGGACAGCGGAACGCAGCACCGTGCCGTCTACACCTGCCCGATGCACCCTGAGATTCGCCAGGACCATCCCGGCGCCTGCCCCAAGTGCGGTATGGCACTGGAGCCACGAAGCGTGCCTGCCGAGGAGGAAAACGAAGAACTCCACGACATGAACCGACGCTTCCGGATAAGCGCCGCACTGGCCGCGCCACTGTTTTTGCTTGCCATGCTGGCCGACCTTACCCCGCACTGGCTGCCGGAGTTTCTTTCCCTGAAAGTCGTGCAGTGGCTCGAATTTGCCCTCGCCACGCCGGTGGTATTGTGGGGGGGCTGGCCCTTCCTCACACGTGGTGTGCGGTCGGTAATCGGCTGGAATCTCAATATGTTCACCCTGATCGGCCTCGGTATCACGGTCGCATGGTGCTACAGCGTGATCGCCCTGCTGTTCCCTTCACTCTTCCCCGCCAACATGCAGCACGCGGACGGCACGGTGGCCGTCTATTTTGAAGCCGCCGCCGTCATCACCGCCCTGGTGCTGCTTGGGCAGGTGCTGGAGCTGCGTGCCCGCAGCCGCACCAGTGCGGCAATCAAGCTGTTGCTGGGGCTGGCCCCCAACACGGCGCGCATCGTGCGCCCCGGTGGCGAGGAGGAGGACATTGCACTGGAGCAGGTCATACCCGGCGATATCCTGCGCGTAAGGCCCGGTGAAAAGGTACCGGTGGACGGCGTGGTGACCGAGGGCAGCGGCGCGGTCGATGAATCGATGATCACCGGTGAACCCATCCCCGTAGAGAAGACACCGGGTGACAAATTAATCAGCGCGACCATAAACGGTACCGGCAGCCTTTTGATGCGCGCCGAAAAAGTGGGAAGCGACACCCTGCTCTCGCAGATCGTAAAGATGGTGGGCGAGGCCCAGCGTTCGCGCGCACCGATCCAGAAACTGGCCGATATTGTCGCCGCCTATTTCGTGCCGGCAGTGGTAGTGATTGCGCTCATCACTTTCATCGCATGGACAAGCCTTGGCCCCGAGCCGCGTCTGGCCTATGCCATCGTCAACGCCGTGGCCGTGCTGATAATCGCCTGCCCCTGCGCGCTGGGTCTGGCTACCCCGGTGTCGATTATGGTGGGCACGGGCAAGGGGGCCACCCTTGGCGTGCTGATCAAAAATGCCGAGGCGCTGGAGATAATGGAGAAGGTGGACACCCTGGTGGTGGACAAAACCGGTACCCTGACCGAGGGGCAGCCTCAACTGGTTTCCGTGCAAAGCATCAACGGTTTTACCGAGGAAGAGGTACTCGCCATGGCGGCCAGTCTCGAGCAGGCCAGCGAACACCCCCTGGCCGCGGCGATTGTACGCGGCGCCAGGGAAAAGGGTGTCGCGTTGTCACTGGCCAGCGACTTCGAGTCAGTCACCGGGCTTGGAGTAACGGGCAGCGTGGCGGGCCACAAGGTGGTACTGGGCAACCACAGGCTGCTTGAGACCCGGCATATCGATCCCGCTACCCTGCCGGCGCTGGCCGAGACCGGGCGCCTCGATGGCCAGACCGTAATGTTTGTGGCCATCGACAGCAGGGCAGCAGGCCTCATCGGCGTTGCCGACCCCATCAAAGCGACCACGCCGCAGGCGATACGCGACCTGCACGACGAGGGGGTGAAGCTGGTCATGCTGACCGGAGATAACCGCACTACCGCGGCGGCCGTCGCCGGCCGACTCGGCATTGACCAGGTGGAGGCCGAGGTACTACCGGGGCAAAAGGCCGACATCGTCAAGGCCCTGCAATCACAGGGACAGATTGTCGCCATGGCCGGCGACGGCATTAACGATGCGCCGGCACTGGCCCAGTCCCATGTCGGTATCGCCATGGGCACCGGTACCGATGTGGCAATGGAAAGCGCGGGGGTTACCCTGGTCAAGGGCGACCTGCGCGGAATCGTACGCGCCCGGCGTCTGAGCAGGGCAACCATGCGCAACATCAGGCAAAACCTGTTCTTTGCCTTTTTTTACAACTCGCTCGGTGTACCCGTCGCGGCCGGGATACTCTACCCCGTGTTCGGCCTGCTTTTGTCACCGATGATTGCGGCCGCCGCCATGAGCTTCAGCTCGGTATCGGTGATAAGCAATGCGCTACGGCTCAGACGGGTGAAGATCTAAGCTTACCAGGAGGCAATACGATGTATGACGGACACATGTTTGGATTTGGTGGTTTTATGTGGCTGTTCTGGCTGCTGCTGATTATTGCGATTGTATGGATTGTAAAGGCGCTTGTGGGCACACCGCAGGCGGGCAGGCAAAAATCCGCGCTGGAGTTGCTGGAAGAACGTTATGCACGCGGCGAGATTGAGCGCAACGAGTTCGAACAGAAAAAACGTGATCTCTCTGACTAACGTACTTTCAGGAGTGAGCCATGGCACATAATGCACCCGCTCAACCATCTGGCGCCTGGGAAGTTACACGCGGCATCAAGGTTCCCGCGCTACGCCATGCAGCCGATGCAATGCAGCTGACCCAGGCGCTTGAGACCAGCACCGGCGTACACAGGGCGCAAGCCCAGGTGGACAAACAGCGCATTGTCGTTCGCTACGATGCCACGCAAACGGATTATCGCTCTATTGTCTGCATCCTTGAGGAGACGGGTTATCCCCCGACCAAGAATTGGTGGGCGCGAATGCTGGCCAGCTGGTATCAATTCACCGACACCAATGCGCGGGACAACGCCAATGCGCCGCCTCCGGCCTGCTGCAACAAGCCGCCGCGCCAGCAAAAATAGAAGGCTGTGCGGGGCGTGCGGAAACGGCTACAGCACGCCCAGAAAATTAAGCCCCAACAGGATCAGGGCCGCTACACCAACCATTTTCCAGAACTCGTTCAGGCGTCTGCCACGCTCGCGCAGCCGCTCCGACCTGTCGGCCATCTGCGCAAGCGTCGACTCGTTCAGTGAGTGGTCGATCCACACCCGCTCATGGCGCAGCCCTTCCGACTCAATGGCCGACATGGCATTAACCAGCGAGCAGCGGTAGAGGCCGTTGTCGACATCCGCGAGCTGATGGCGCAACAACTCGTGCACATGCATCCTGGCAGCCTCCACATCGGCAAAGCGGGCGATGTAGCGCAACACCACCCCCTCGCCCGGTTCATCGGGATCCGGTTTTGTCCTGCTGGCCGCCACACGCACCAGCCCCGGGCGTGCCCGGTGTGTCTCCAGATAGAGGTAACCCTGTTGCACCTGCCCTAGCCCCCGGCACCGTGCCAGCGCCGGTAGAGGGCCATCACCGCTCCCGGTATCAGTTCCACCCAGGCATCGTAATCGCTCTCGTCCATCTCCGGCTCATCCTCGCTGCCGAGCAGCGCCAGCTGCGCGATAGGCGCCAGCATCATCTCGTCGTCCTTCGACAGCGCATCCCAGTGCGCCTGATTCATCTCCACCCCGAGCATAAAGCCGTAGCACCAGCCCTCGTAGACCTCCAGCAACTCGCCCTCTTCCTCCATCTCAACCACCAGGGGCTCAAACGATTTGCCGCGTTCAAGGGTGCTGTGGATATCGGCGTGCAGCCGCCGCATCAGCTCGCCCATACGCGCCCGCTCGGCCTCATCGGCAAAGTGCGGTTCACCCCAGGCCATCATCATCCACTCAGACTCCGCTACCGGATCCGGTGCCACCAGCAGTGCCGTCAGAAATCCGTGCAATTCATCGATGGCAAGCGCCTCACTATCACAGGCATCAGACAACAGAAAGGTATCCAGCTCGGAAAATTCCTGTTCCGAAAGCGGGGTAAACGAACTGGTCACGCTCATACAGTTTCCTCGGGGTTGGGGATATTCAATGGTAATAGCGTATTGTAGCCCTTACCGGGCCAAAGATGGCTATCCGGCTCATCGTAGCCAGTAGCCGAAATGAGAAAGGGGCCGAATGGCCCCTTTCAGTTGTTCACGACGCCTGCGCCTTTTTGAGCATGGCGTAGAGTTCATCCTTGAGGTGGACGCGCTTCATTTTCAGCTCCTCGGCATAGGCATCCGATACCGTCTCCACGTTTTGCTCGATTTTCAGTATCTCCGCATCCAGCGCATCATACTCCTTGTACAGGGAGACGAATTGAAGATCCTTTTGCAGCAGTTCGTTAATCAGCTGTTCGTGCTCGGGAAACTCGTGCGGCAGGTCATGTCGTTCACCAAACATAGATAGGCTCCTGTCTTTCACAATCAAAATGCGGCGCATGGCCGGCTTCCAGGTGATCTGCTAGTTTTTACATTAGTGTTTCATAATTAATTCTAGACTCGGGGAAAATAAAAACCATGCCCTCCTACAGCTCCGAAGCCATTCGCAATATCACCCTGGTGGGTCAGTCCGGCGCAGGTAAAACCTCGCTGGTCGATGCATTGCTGGCCGAAGCGGGTGCCATCACCAATGCGGGCCGCGTCGACAAGGGTGACACGGTGTGCGACTTCGACCCGCTGGAGAAGGCGCACCAACACTCGCTCTCCGCGGCCATCGCCAGCATGGACCACAACAATATTCACGTAAATGTTATCGACACCCCCGGTCTGCCCGACTTTATCGGCCAGGCCATCGGCACCTTCCCCGCCGTCGAGACGGTGGCGGTGGTCGTCAACGGTGCGACCGGCATCGAGCCGATCGCCCGCCGTATGCTGCAGTGGTCGGCGGAGCGCAAGCTGTGCCGCATGATCATCGTCAACAAGATCGACGGCCAGGAGCTTGACCTGCAAGGCCTGGTGGAGACCATTAGAGACGAATTCGGTCCCGAGTGCCTGCCCATCAATCTGCCAGCCAGGCAGGGGCAGTCTGTGGTGGACTGCTTTTTCAATCCCGACGGCGAGTCTGACTTCTCCACGGTGGCCGAGGCCCACACCCGCATCATCGACCAGGTGGTTGAGGTCGACGAGACACTGATGGACCTCTACCTGGAGCAGGGCGAGGCACTCAGCCCGGAACAGTTGCACACCCCCTTCGAGCAGGCGTTGCGCGAGGGGCACCTGGTGCCGATCTGTTTTGTCTCCGCCCACAGCGGGGCCGGTATCCCTGAACTGCTCAAGGTCTGCGAGCAACTCATGCCCGCCCCCCACGAGGGCAATCCCCGCCCCTTCCTCAAGGGCGAGGGCAGCGATGCACAACCCTTTACCGCCGAACCCGATCCCGACAAGCACGTGGTGGCCCATGTATTCAAGCTGATGGCCGATCCCTTTGTCGGCAAACTGGGCGTGTTTCGCATCCACCAGGGCACGGTCACCCGCAACAGCCAGCTGTTTGTCGGCGATGGCCGCAAGCCGTTCAAGGTGGGACACCTGTTCAAACTGCAGGGACAGCAGCAGATTGAGATCGATGCCGGCATACCGGGCGATATCTGTGCCGTGGCCAAGATTGAGGAGCTGCACTTCGACGCGGTACTGCACGACTCCCACGAAGAAGATCATTTGCACCTCAAGCCGCTGCAGTTTCCCGTGCCGGTATTCGGCCTGGCCATCGACGCCAACAGCAAGGGTGACGAGCAACGTCTCTCCAGCGCACTGCAGCGCATTGAGGAGGAAGACCCCTGCCTGCGCATCGAACACAACACAGCCTTGAATGAAACCGTGCTGCGCGGACTCGGTGAGCTGCACCTGCGCCTGGCGCTGGAGAAGATGAAGCAGCGCTTTAACGTGGAGGCAACCACCCGGCCGCCGAAGATCCCCTATCGCGAGACGGTCAGCATCCAGGCCGAAGGACACTTCCGCCACAAGAAACAGACCGGCGGTGCCGGCCAGTTCGGTGAGGTATTCCTGCGCATCCGGCCACTGGAACGTGGCGAGGGGTTCCGCTTTGTCGACGAGGTCAAGGGCGGCGCCATCCCCTCGCAGTTCATCCCCGCCGTGGAGAAGGGTATCCAGCAGGTGCTGGAGTCAGGGGCCATCGCCGGCTACCCGCTGCAGGACATCCAGGTCAGCGTCTACGACGGCAAGCACCACTCGGTCGATTCCAAGGAGGTCGCCTTTGTCGCCGCAGGCAAAAAGGCCTTTCTCGATGCGGTCCGCAAGGCGCGGCCCCTGGTACTGGAGCCGATGGTCAAGCTGGAGCTCACCGTACCGGCCGATACCATGGGCGCCATCACCGGCGACCTGTCCGGCAAGCGCGGGCAGGTGCACGGCTCACAGGCCCTGCCGGGCGGGGCGCTCGGCATCCAGGCCCAGGCACCGCTCAGCGAACTGAACCAGTATGCCAACGAACTGCGTTCCTTGACCGCAGGACAGGGCAGCTACACGCTGGAGTTCAGCCACTACCAGCCGGTACCGCCAAACATCCAAAAACAACTGACAGAAGAATTCAAGCCGCAGGCCGATGAGGACTAAAGGGCGTTATCAAAGGGGGGTGCCGTCTCCCGGCCCGTCCCGCTGGGCGGCTAAACCTCACTCCACATCCGCACCAGATTGATATAGGCGTGATCGACCTGCTCGGTTTCCGCCTTCTCCGGCGCCTCGCGCAACATCTTCTCCCGTGCCTGCCACAGGTCCCATAGCACCGCACGCTTGTCCGGATCGCGTATCATGCTCTGGATCCACAGCACCGACACCAGGCGTACCCCCTGCGTCACCTCGGCCACCTGGTGGACACTGCCAGAAGGGTAGATCACCGCATCGCCCGCGGTATGCTTGACCTTCTGCTCGCCAAAGGCGGTCTTGATCACCAGTTCACCACCCTCGTAGTCCGCGGGATCGTTCAAGAACACGGTGCAGGAGATATCGGTACGGTAACGGTTGCCCTCCGTTCCCATGATCGGATCATCGATGTGGAAGCCGTAGGTCATTCCCGGGGTATAGCGGGCGAAGATGGGCGCGGCCATGCGGTGGGGAAGCGCCGCCGCCTTGAACACCTCGCTGCGGTAGAGACAACCGCCGATCGCCTTGGCCATGGGCGCATAGGCCTGGGTATTACGGTCCATCTCCAGGTTGTTTTTCACCTTCTCCGCCGCCATGCCTGCGGACAGCCTGCCGTCGACAAAAGACTGATTGGCCAGGGCCTGGGTTATGGATTCCACCTCATCTGGGCTCAATACGCCCGGGATATGGAGCATCATCTGAAACGTACCTCATGCAATAGATTTGGTTTATAGGGAAGGCTCTAACGGCCGTAACGCGCGAGCAACCACTGTTATCCACTATCTGGGCGGCTGGGAACAAACCAAAGCCCGTAGCATAGGCAAATCACCCATGTGGCGCAAAAGCTGCGCGGTGCCCTTTCCGGCACGGTGTACCGGCACAAGCAGCTATACTTTATCGAGGCATGCAACAGCGGTCACATGGCAACGATGAGCAAGAAACACGACAAGGTTTTATCATCCATCACGGGCAATCATGTCAGCGGCAACATCCACTGGAAAGAGGTCGAGTCACTGCTGCATCACCTGGGTGCCGACCTGCGCGAGGGGGGCGGTGCACGCGTCATTGTCACCCTGAACGGGGTGGAGGCCACGCTGCACCGCCCACACCACGGTGCCACGATGAACAAGACCAGCCTGCACCAGCTGCAGCAGTTTCTCTCCGCAGCAGGCATTCCCGACCTTCACTAACCGTCGCCGTCTGCAGACCGGTTCCCATCCCACGCATTGGAGAAGATCCCAATAAATGGGAATCATCTTTTGACAGACAAAATACCTAAGCATATTCCTTATACTCATTTAGGTATATTTCTAATCGGGCACAAATAGCTGATTTTTTTGAACTACATCAAGTTTTTGGTGTGATCCGGGTGCTACTTTTAGATAAAACCTCAGGGTACTTAATGGTTATTATTGGCCATAACTATGCGGGAGAAGATGCCAGACAATCAGTTTTCAGACGAGGAGTTGGACGGTTTGATCGCCCCCTCCCCTGGCGACAGGCGCATACCCAGCCTGCGCAAGCGCTATCTTATTGCCACCACCCTGATAACCATCCTGCTCTACGGTGGTGCACTGCTCACCCAGCTTTACGTCAGCAGCCGCAGCGAAACAAGCATTACAAACCTGGAGCACCGTAACAAGGCGGCACACGCCATCCACGCCCTGCTCAATGCCGTCATCTCCACCGAAATGCAGCTCGACGCCTTCATGCTGTCCCCCAATACGGAGTTGCGTGACAAGGTGCACGATGCGACCGAGCATACATACCAGGCCCACAACAGGCTGTCCAAATCGGACTGGTTCAATACCGCCTCGCAACAAAAGCTAACGGCTATCGGCCATGACCTGTCTCAACTGCGCAAGGATGTGCTCAGACTGATGGAAAAAAGGGAGAACCTGGTTGAGCACTTCCCAATCATCCGAATCCTCGGCCAGACCGGGCAGGAGAGCTATCTGCAGTTCAACACCGCGGCCATGCTCGCTATCGAGTCACTGGGCAACAGTGATGAGTTCGAAGCGCAGCGGAAGATTCAGGTGCTGCAGGCGGTCTACAGCGATTGGCTCGAAATGATGGTCGACTTCCGTCATTACATAATCAACCTGCTTGGCAAATTCTACGAGCACAATCTTCCCCTCCAGGCCCACGAGTTGGAACTGCGCTACAGTGCACTGCACGACAAGCTGACAGCACTACACAAAAACAGTAACGCCTTCGATCTGGATATTGCAGTAAGCCTGGAGCAGATGCTTAAGGCCACGGAACGCTGGTATCAGAGCCTTGAGCGCATCAACGCGCTCGGCCAGCTCGGCTATGACAGCAGTGCTCTGCCATTTATGCAAAATACCATTGAGCCGCAATTCAGCCACATATTCAACAGCCTCAAGCAACTGGAGAACAGTATTGAATCGTCCTTCGAGGAGGATGTCTCGGCCCTGTCATCCATCGCCAAGAACACCGTCAACGCACTGCTCATTCTCTCATCGATCGGTCTGGTGCTGGTGATAACCGGTTATCTCTATTTTGAACGCGCCATTCTCCTGCCAATCACCCTGGTGGCCAACGCACTGCGCGCCGAGGCCACCGGTGGCCCGGTCAGCAAACTGCCCCGGTACAATATTGGTGAAATACAAAACCTGACTGACGCCTTCTTTGACATGCGCCAGCAAATCCATGAGCGTCAGGACGCACTGGAGCACCAGGCGCTGCATGATGCGCTGACCGGGCTGCCCAACCGGCTGCTGCTCAGGGACCGCATGGAACAGGCGATCAATTTCGCACAGCGCGACAACGGCAACTTCGCACTGTTGTTGCTGGATCTGGATCGCTTCAAGGAGATCAATGACAGCCTGGGCCACTATACCGGCGACCTGCTGCTGCAGGCCTTCAGCAAGCGCATTCGTCCCCTGCTGCGCCAGAGCGATACCATCGCCCGCCTCGGCGGTGACGAGTTTGCCATCCTGCTGGCTGGCAGCACTTCACATCAGGCCTACCCGATCGCGCAGAAGCTGCTGGACAACCTGGAAACGCCCTTTCTGATCCAGGACAACGTCCTCTACCTCAGCTGCAGTATCGGTATTTCGCAATACCCCAAACACGCTACCGAGCCAGAGGAGATCTCGCGCATGGCCGATGTCGCCATGTACGAGGCCAAGAAGAACCATGCGCGCATCGCGGTCTACAATGTCAGCTTCGACAAGCACAACCTGCGCCGACTATCCCTGGCCAACGAGCTGAAACACGCCATTAACGAAAACCAGTTGTCGCTCGCCTATCAGCCTCAGGTGGACGTTGGCCTGCGTGAGTTTTGCGGCCTGGAGGTCCTGTTGCGCTGGCACCATCCGCACTTCGGTCCCGTAAGGCCCGACGAGTTTATCCAGATTGCGGAGAACTCAGGGCTGATCGGCAGCCTGACCGAGTGGGTGATTGAGAACACCATGAAGCAGTGCCGCACCTGGAAGGAAAAAAACATCTGCTACGGCACGGTTGCCATCAACCTGTCGATGTACAACCTGCAGGACCCCGACTTCCCAGGCCTGTTGTCCAGGATGCTGGAGAAGTGGGAGCTGGGGCCTTCGGACATCGCACTGGAAATTACCGAGAGTGCCATGCTGGCGGACATCGAGAGTGCACAGAAGACACTGCAGCGCTTCGACGAAATGGGCATCGAGATCGCCGTGGATGACTACGGTACCGGTTTCTCCTCTCTGGCCTACCTGAAAAAACTGCCGATCAGGAAACTCA
Organism: Thiohalomonadaceae bacterium; assembly: GCA_041547565.1. Lineage (GTDB taxonomy): Bacteria > Pseudomonadota > Gammaproteobacteria > Thiohalomonadales > Thiohalomonadaceae > JBFEUI01. Next base: position 12,360 of record JBFEUI010000022.1, on the reverse strand, counting down.
AGATTGACAAGTCTTTTGTCACCGACATGACCACCGACGACAACGATGCGGTCATCGTACGCTCGACCATCGACATGGCACACAACCTCGGCTTCATGGTCGTTGCCGAGGGCGTGGAAAAGGCCGAAACACTCAACCTGCTCGACATTCTCGATTGCGATATCGCACAGGGTTACTGGGTCAGCAAGCCCATGCCGATCGATGAACTGGAGGCCTGGCTGGATGAGCAAAAAAATATCCGCTACCTGTACAAGAACAGGGCCTCACAACAGCACGCCGAGCGCCCGACCAAAAGCAGCAAAGAAAACAAACTCTAGCGCACGAACAGCCTGGCAATCCCGCAGCAGTCTCACCGCCGTTTGCCCTGCAGGGAGGCCAGACGCTGGTACAGCGCCCGCTCCTCATCACTGAGCGTATCGGGTATGGTCACCTCGATACGCAGCATCAGATCGCCGTTGCCCCCGCCCCTGTAGCGCGGCAGCCCCTTGTTGCGCAGCCGCAGCATCTCATCCGGCTGGATACCGGCGGGGATTTTCACCTCCACCTCCCCATCGAGGGTGGGCACACGCAGACTGGTACCAATCACCGCGGCAGGCACGCCGATCCGTTCGGTGCGCCAGAGATCGGCGCCATGGCGCTGAAAACGGGGATCGGGGACCGAGTACACCTCCACGTAAAGATCCCCCGGCGGCGCGCCGGTCTCTTCGGCAGGCATGCCATGTCCCGGCACACGCAGTACGGTGCCCTCTTCGATGCCGCGCGGGATGGTGATCTTGAGGCTCTCCTCCTTTTCGACCTGCCCGCTGCCGCCACAGGTGCGGCACGGCGCCTCAATCACCGTTCCCCGCCCGCCACACACGGGACAGGGGATCACGCGCTGGAACTGCACATGTCCCGCAGTGCGCTCCCCGGCACCGGTTTCTACCCGCCTGCCGCTGCCGTTGCAGGCGCTGCAGGTTTTCGCTGGCTGGGCCGAAGCGGTACCGTAACCGTGGCAGGACGGACATGCCACCATGCGGTTAAAACGCACGGTCTCCTGTCCGCCCTGATAGATGCGCTCCAGCGATACACCCAGACGCAGCCTCAGGTCGATACCGTGAGTCTGACGCCGCCGCGGCTGACGGAAAAAGCGGTCGAAGATGCTCTCCCCGCCAAAGCCGAAGCCCATGTCACCGAAGATGTCACCAAAGTCAAAATTACGAAACAGGTCTTCCTGGGTGAAATGGGCGACCCCGGCAGCGCCCTGGGAGTCGTACATTTTGCGCTTTTGCGGATCGGAGAGAATGGCGTAGGCCTTGGCGATCTCCTTGAACTTCTCGGCCGCATCCGGATCCTTGTTGCGGTCCGGATGGTATTTCATCGCCAGACGCTTGTAGGCCTTTTTAATCGCCCCGGCATCGGCATCGCGTGCCACGCCGAGTACCTCATAATAGTCGCGTTCTTCTCCGGCCATAGCCCATCGTTCCCTTTCGCAGCACACACCCAACGGCCCTGGCGATAATTTTTACTACCTGCCCGGCCCCTTTGCAAACCGGACTAGAACGGCACTGGTGAAGCAAACGCCACCCGCTCGCCGCTTGCCGGATGGCTGAACGAGAGGGAGGAGGCATGCAGCAAAAGGCGCCCTGCCATGCGGTAGGCCTGGTCATGGGCATAGAGTCCGTCTCCCAGAATCGGATGACCGATAGACAGCAAATGCACCCTGAGCTGGTGGGAACGCCCGGTAACCGGGGTCAACAGCAAACGGCTGCTCCGGGCAGAACGTTCCAGGCAGTGCCAGCGGGTCAGCGAGGGTTTGCCCTGCCCATAATCGACCATCTGGCGCGGCCGGTTGGGCCAGTCGCAACGCAAAGGCGCATCGACCTCGCCTCGCTCCCCTGCCACCCTGCCGTGGACCACAGCGATATAGTTTTTTTCCACCTCACGCGCCTCGAACTGCCTGCTCAGCTCACGGTGAGCCTCCCGGTTACGTGCCAGCACCAGCAGACCGGAGGTCTCCCAGTCCAGCCGGTGCACGATGCGGATACCGGGAAAATCACGCTGCAAGCGGCTGACGACACAGTCCTGTTTGTCGGGGCCGCGTCCGGGCACACTCAACAGCAGGGTGGGTTTGCTGACCACGACAATGTGATCGTCAGCGAAAACAGGTTCCAGGGACATATCGGCAGGAGTGATGTGACAAAATATACAAGGCGCCCCGCATTATACTGTGCAGGCCCACCGATGGCACGCCACTAGGTACCGACCGGCAGTTCGGTCTTGTCGACCACGCGCCGCATTACAAAACTGGAGTGCACGCCGCTGACCCCCTCGATACGGGTAATCTTGTTGAGCAACAGCGCCTGGTAGGCGTCCATGTCGCGCACGATCGCCTTGAGCTGGTAGTCGGCATCCTGACCGGTGATGAGCAGGCACTCCAGCACCTCGGGCAGTTGCCTGATCTGCTCCTCAAAATTGGCAAAGCGCTCGGGCGTATGGCGATCCATCGAGATGTTGATCAGCGCGGTCAAGGTCAGGCCCAGTTGCCGCGCATCGAGCAGGGCACGGTAGCCGGTGATGAGCCCACTCTCCTCCAGGGCCCGCACCCGGCGCAGGCAGGGCGATGGCGAAAGGCCGATACGCTCGGCCAGTTCCTGGTTGCTGATGCGCCCCTCGTGCTGCAGTACCTCAAGGATTCTTCTATCGTAGCGGTCCAGTTCCATTCGATTGCCCCCTCACATCACCCGCAAGCATTGAATATCAATAACCGACATATTACCGCAATTATATTGCCTTATACATTAAATACACACCAAAATTAGCAATCAAATTCGCCTGTTCGTAGCGTAAACTTTCACCATCCGTTACCCACGGACAACATTCAGGCCGCTTCTTACCGGAAGCGCCCTCCCAGACCGGCCCCAAAAGGGCCGGTCAGGTCCGGACCGATACCCGAGGAACGGGCTGACGACACCCGACGAACAGCAAGGAACAGAACATGAAACAGTTTGACCACAGCAAGTACCGCCCCGTGCCGCCGGTGGCACTGAAAAACCGCCAGTGGCCGGATCGTGCCCTTACCCAGGCCCCGATCTGGGCCAGCGTCGACCTGCGTGACGGCAACCAGGCGCTGCTGGAACCGATGAGCGTCGAGCAGAAGCGGCGCCTGTGGGCACTGTTGGTCAAGCTCGGACTGAAGGAGATCGAGGTCGGCTTCCCCTCCGCCAGCCAGCCGGACTACGACTTCGTACGCTGGCTGATCGAAGCGGATCAGATCCCGGCGGATGTCACCATCCAGGTACTGGTGCAGGCGCGCGAGGAACTCATCACCCGTACCTTCGAGGCGCTGAAGGGGGTGCGGCGCGCGGTGGTGCATGTCTACAACTCCACCTCCACGGTGCAGCGCGAACGGGTGTTCAACAAGGACCGCGACGGCATCACCGCCATCGCCCGTCATGGCGCGCAGCTGCTCAGGCGCGAGGCGGCGAAGTACCCGCAGACCGAATGGGTGTTCCAGTACTCACCGGAGAGCTTTACCAATACCGAGATGGATTATGCCGTGGAGATCTGCAATGCGGTGATCGACGTGTGGCAACCCACACCGCAGCAGCCGTGCATCATCAACCTGCCGGCCACGGTGGAGGTCGCCACGCCCAACGTGTTTGCCGACCAGGTGGAGTATTTCGCCAGCCACATCGAGCGGCGCGACAGTATCATTTTATCGGTGCATACCCACAACGACAGGGGTGGCGCAGTCGCGGCGGCCGAGCTGGCGCTGCTTGCCGGTGCCGACCGTGTCGAGGGCACCCTGCTCGGCAACGGCGAGCGTACCGGCAACATGGATATCGTCACCCTGGCGATGAACCTCTACAGCCAGGGTGTGGACCCACAGCTCGACCTGTCCAATCCGGATGAGATCATCCAGGTGACCACCGAGTGCACCGCCATCCCGGTGCATCCACGCCATCCCTGGGTGGGCGAACTGGTCTATACCGCCTTCTCCGGCAGCCACCAGGATGCGATCAGAAAATGCCTCCACCGACAGCAAGCCGACGAGCCGTGGCAGGTCGCCTATCTGCCGATCGACCCGCGCGACCTGGGGCGCGACTACCAGGCGGTCATTCGCGTCAACAGCCAGTCGGGCAAGGGCGGCGTCGCCTTCGTGCTGGAACGCGACTATGGCCTGAGCCTGCCGCGCTGGATGCAGGTTGAACTGGCCCAGCTGGTGCAACGTGAGAGCGAGAAGCAATCCGGTGAGATCGACAGTGCCACGATACACGCGCTGTTTTTGCATCACTTTATCGCCGATCGCTCACCGGTTGCGCTGTCGGGCTACCACCTCGACAACAACGGCAGCGATACGATTGAAATACGCATCAGTGAAAACGGCAGAGAACAGCTCCTGCATGGTGCAGGCGAGGGCGCGCTGTCGGCCTTTATTGATGCCTGGCAGGTGCACAGCGGCCAGACAGTCAGCGTGGTGGACTACACCGAACACGCCATCGGTGAAGGCACCGATGCAGAGGCGGCCGCCTACGTGCAGCTGAACGTGGACGGGCAACGCGTCAGTGGCGCCGCGCTGGATCACGACACGGTCAGCGCCTCGCTGAAGGCCGTCCTCTCCGCCGTCAATCGCGCCACCACGGCTCACACCAGAGCGGCATAAACGCTTTGGCAGTCAGCTCGGACTGCTCAGTGCAGTCCGGGTATTTCCACCCGTTCTGTCTTATCCTCTACACTTGATATAGAGGTAAGACAATGCATCCTGTTTCCCACCGCCTACTGCTGGATCAGATATTCGACGAGTGGCAACTCAGCGCTGCCGATCGGCGCCTGCTGCATGACCTTGGTGAAGCGGCCTACCCGGATGTTTGCGCCATCCACACCACACTGATGAACCTGTTCCCGCACAACCCCATGCTCGCCGTCTACTGGCCCACCACCCCCAACAGGGCATTCGACAATCGTTCGCCCATTGACCTTGTCAGGCAGCAGGGGCTTGATGGCTTGAAAGAGGTCAGAATGTTCATCGACCCGAAGCACTGAGCCCCCCTTCGCCAGATTTCAAAATCCGAAATTAATTCCTAGTAAATCATATGGAATCAGGCTATAGTGTCCATAGCTACAGATTTTGACACCGCAGTTTTAGTTGTTCCTTTCATGCTACATCTCGAACCACCCGTTTCATTACCTGTATGCAACACCCTAATTTAACTTTATTAATTAAAAGGTAACTATCATGGCTACAGGTACTGTAAAGTGGTTTAACGACTCCAAAGGTTTTGGCTTTATTACCCAGGACGACGGCGGCCCCGACGTATTCGCCCACTTCAGCGCAATCCAGGGTTCAGGCTTCAAAACCCTGGCAGAAGGTCAGGCGGTCAGCTTCGATCTGCAAGACGGCCCCAAGGGCCCGCAGGCGAGCAACATCGTTGCGATGTAACGCCTCGTCTCGTTAATGAGACAAAAAAAACCCCGCCTCGGCGGGGTTTTTTTATTCCACTCAATGCAACAGCATTTTCCAATCCGGCTTGTCCATCATAAGAACGGCCATATATCTATCGGTACACACTCGACTATGTGGGTAGATACCATGACCCTGGAAAAGGCATGTGAGATGATCGCCCTTCAGTGCCAGCTCGGCGGCGGTTATAACCGTAATGCGGTGCGACTTATCCTCGGCGAGGTGCATCGTGAACACGGCCAGAATACGGTGGATACCCTGATCCGCGAATTCGATCTCGGCACAATCTTCGGTATCGAACCGGGAACCGATTTCTCAGGTTTCGGACGTTAAGCCCGAAACCCGGCTCAGGCCATTACCCGGCGGCCACACCCCTGCCCGCGGCAGGCTTGCGGCGACGCTGATTGCCACCGCTCTTTCTCTTTGCTGTTGCTGCTGGACGACGCTTCGCTCCCTCCGATTTCCCCTTGCCATTACCCCTGGCCTTGTTACCTGAGGGTCTGTGCTTTTGCACGGGTTCCGCCTTCACATTCGGATCCGGTTCATAACCGGCTACGATCACCTTTGGAATATCACGTTTGATAAGCCGCTCGATATCACGTAGCAATTTTTGTTCATCCACACAGACCAGCGACATCGCCTCGCCCTCATTGCCTGCCCGCCCGGTACGGCCGATACGATGCACGTAATCCTCAGGCACGTTGGGTAACTCATAGTTCACCACATGAGGCAGTTGATCGATATCCAGTCCGCGGGCCGCGATATCGGTTGCCACCAGCACCCGTATCGCACCCTTCTTGAAATCGGCCAGCGCACGGGTACGCGCACCCTGGCTCTTGTTGCCGTGTATCGCCGCAGCAGTGATACCGTCACGCTCCAGTTGTTGGCTCAGCCGGTTGGCGCCGTGTTTGGTACGGGTGAAGACCAGCACCTGGCGCCAGTTTTGTGAGCCGATGAGATAGGAGAGCAGTTCGCGCTTGCGGCTTTTGTCCACCGGATGGATCACCTGGGTAACCCTCTCTGAGGTGGTATTGCGTTGCGCCACCTCTATCAAGGCCGGATCGTGCAGCAGTCCGTTTGCCAGCTTTTTTATCTCGTCGGAAAACGTGGCGGAGAAAAGCAGGTTCTGCCGCTTGTCCGGCAACAACGCCAGGATCTTGCGTATATCACGGATAAAGCCCATATCGAGCATACGATCAGCCTCATCGAGCACCAGGATATCGACATGCTTCAGGCTCACCGTTTTCTGGCTGACATGATCAAGCAGACGCCCGGGGGTGGCGATGAGAATATCGACACCGCGGCGCAGCTTTTCTATCTGTGGATTGATCTTTACCCCACCGAAAATCACCGCGCTTTTCAGCGGCAGGTATTTCCCGTAGGTCATCACACTCTCGCCGACCTGTGCGGCCAGTTCACGTGTAGGCGTAACAATCAGTGCGCGCACCGGGCGCTGCCCCTTGCCCTGCGACTCGGCACTGAGGTGCTGCAATAGCGGCAGGGTGAAACCGGCTGTCTTGCCGGTACCGGTCTGGGCACCGGCCATGATGTCGCGACCCGACAGGATCACCGGGATGGCCTTGCTCTGGACAGGTGTGGGCTCGCTATAACCCTGTTCGGATACGGCGCGAAGGAGTTCGGCCGACAGGCCGAGTGAATCAAATGACATGAATTGTTGTACTCTTGTGTTGGGCCAACCGGTGTTACAGATGCCGGGCCGGTCCAGGCAAAAAGGATGTTTATTCGAGGTATAACCAAAAAGAGGGGAAGACCGCGAGATTCGCACGCGAAGACCGGAATAGGCGTGGATACGGCCAAGTATACTCGATTACCGGCCCCGGGTGTAAATAAAGTTCAGTGAGGGCGGAGCAAGTTGACAGCCATACCTGCCCACACGCGCAGATTCAAACAGCATCCAATGAAGAGTCAGGGATGCGCGCGCCTGATTGTCGCCTATACTGAGAGAAAACCACAGTTACACGGATGAACACTCCCGGCTTACCTATGCGTACCTCCCGGAAAAGAACCCTGCAAAAAACCGTACTTCAGCAAGCGCTTTCGCGCTCCCGCACGGCATTCCTGTCAGTCGCGGTCTTCAGTTTTTTTCTGAACCTGCTGATGCTGGCGACCCCCCTGTACATGTTGCAGGTGTTCTCCAGGGTGTTGAGCAGCGGACATGTCCCCACGCTGTTTTACCTCACGCTGGTGACAATTTTTGCGCTATTGATACTCGGGCTGCTAAGCATGATCCGCTCGTGGATTCTGCTGCGCATCAGCAGCTGGCTAAGCACATCGCTTAGTGGACCGCTTATCACTGCCAGTCTGAGCAACACACTCTCCGGCAATACGACCGGGGCCCAACCGTTGCGCGACCTCGGTCAGATACAGTCGTTTATCGGCGGCATGGGCATCACCGCCCTGTTTGATGCCCCCTGGGTGCCGATCTTTATCGGCGCCATCTGGTTGATGCACCCATGGCTTGGCATTGTGGCCCTGACCAGCGCCATCGTGCTTTTTGTGCTGGCCCTGATCAACGAAATGACAACCCGTGAGCCACAGCACGACGCCAACCGGGAACAGGCCAAGGCCTACCAGCTTGCCGACTCCTCAATACGCAATGCCGAGGCCATTCATGCCATGGGGATGATGCCGGGCCTGCTGGCCAAGTGGGACAAGATGAACTCCTCGGCAATGCAGCTTCAGGGCATGGCAAACAGCCGCTCCGCCACCATCCTCGGCCTGTCAAAATTCATCCGTCTCTCGGTACAGGTGTCGATACTCGGTGCGGGCGCGATGCTGGTGATCAGAAGTGAGTTGACACCCGGGCAGATGATCGCCGCCTCCATCCTGTTAAGCCGCGCCCTCTCGCCGGTCGAGCAGTCCATTGCCGGCTGGCGGACCTTCATCGCCGCGCGCACCAGTTATGAGCGGCTCCAGAACCTGATGCGGGCCTGGCCGGAGTCGCCCACCAGCACGTCACTGCCCGTCCCGGAGGGATTGCTTGAAGTCGAAAACGTCTCCTTTGCACCACCGGCGGCGGAAAAACCCATTCTGGTAAAGGTATCGTTCAGCCTGTCTCCGGGTGAGATGCTGGGCGTTGTCGGCCCGACCGGCGCAGGAAAGAGCACCCTTATACGACTGCTCATGGGTATCTGGGCGCCTACCGTCGGTACGGTGCGGCTCGACTCGGCCGATGTGCACACCTGGAACCGCGAAGAGTTCGGGCGCTACGTGGGCTACCTGCCCCAGGATGTGGGGCTGTTTTCCGGCACCGTGCGTGAGAATATCGCGCGGCTGGGCGATGCCAGCGATCAAGACGTGATACAAGCGGCGCAAATGGCCGATGCACACGAAATGATCCTCAGGCTGCCCAACGGCTATGACACCGTACTGGGTGATGGCGGCATCATGTTGTCGGCAGGTCAGCGCCAGCGCATCGGGCTGGCACGCGCCCTGCTCAGGCAACCCCGGCTGGTGGTACTGGATGAGCCGAACACCGCCCTTGATCGTGAGGGCGAGGCGGCATTGCTGAAGACACTGCGTGCACTCAAGGAAAGCGGTACCACCATCATCATGGTAGTCCATCGTACCAATATGCTGGAGAACGTGGACAAGCTGCTGTTTATGTATAACGGAAAGCTGGCCGCTTTCGGTGAAAAGGAGATCGTACTCAACTACATAAACAGCCTAGACAACAACAAGACCACGGAAAGCGAGAACCTGCGAACAGAGGAAAGGGTCGGCAATGCACAGTAAGCAGACACCAGAATCCGAAACCACTGTTCATGATACCCGTCAAACTGAACATGCTGACAGCTCGCCAATGCATGTGGTGCGAGGTCCGGTAGCTGCCGGCTATCTTATCGTGTTCGTATTCTTTTTCGGACTGGGCACCTGGGCGGCACTGGCCCACGTGGCAAGCGCTGCCATCGCGCCGGGTCTCGTCAGTCCTGATGGCAGTCGCAAGACCATCCAGCATCTGGAGGGTGGGATTATTTCAGAGATCCTTGTTGACGATGGCGATGAAGTTGAGGCCGGCGATCGCCTGCTGGTGCTGCAGGATACGCAGGCACGCTCTGTGTTTGATGTGCTGGAAGGAAAAAAACGTTTGTTGGAGGCCAAAATCGCGCGACTGATGGCAGAACAGGCAGGAAAGGATGGGGTCGAATTCCCAAAGGAACTTCTGCGCATGGCAGAGCACTCTCCCCAACTGCAGGAGACCATTCAGGCACAACGCGACCTGTTCAAGGCACGCAAGGAGATACATCTTGGGCGAAAGGCGATTGGCCAAAAACGTATCGATGAACTCAATGAAGAGGTCCACGGATTGCGCCAACAAATCAAAAATCAGCGCAAACAGGTCGAGTTTCTCGATGAAGAACTCAATGCCAAAAAGACCCTGCTTGACAAAGGCCTGCTTTCACGCCCTGACTTCCTACGCCTGCAGAGGATGAGGGCAGAGACAGAGGGCAATATGGCTGAAAACATCGCAGCCATCGCACGGGCACGCCAAAAAATAGGTGAAACAAAGCTGCAAATTGTTAACGAAGATGCTGTTCGTCTCGATAAAATTGTTACAGAACTATCCGAAAGCCAGTCTGAGCTCGACTCCATATCGGAACAACTTCATGCCAAACGCGACATTCTCAGCAGAACGGTTATCACCTCCCCCGTATCAGGGGTGATCGTGGAACGGCATTTCCATACCACCGGCGGTGTGGTGGGTCCGGGTCAACCGATACTGGATATAGTGCCCCGTGACGCCAAGTTGCTCATCGATGCCCAGGTCAATCCGGTCGACATCGACATGGTGACCTCCGGGCAGAAGGCACGGGTGCACTTTCTGGCGCTTTCCGAGCGGAACCTGCCGCACATCAACGGCAACGTTCGCTCGGTTTCAGCGGACAGCCTGCTTGACGAGGTTAGCGGCCAGCGTTACTTCCTGGCGCGGGTCGAGGTGCCACCCGAGGAACTCGAGAAACTTGGTGGCGAAAAGATCACTCCCGGTATGCCGGCAGAGGTGTTTATCGTCACAGGCGAAAGAACCGTGTTGCAGTACCTGATGCAACCGATAAGCGATTCACTGCGCAGAAGCTTCCGGGAAAAATAGGAAAAAGACTCAACACCAATCCAACCGGTATCTACCTTGTATCATCGCCTGCCAGGTACCGGAGGCCGTACAAGGTATCAATAAAAGGAGATTTTGATATGACCAAAAAAGAGCCGACTGCTGAGAGTAGCGAAAAGAAACAGATGCGTATCCGTTACAGCAACATGGATACCGCCTACGCGTCACAGTTTATGGTTAACTCCAACCGTGAAGAGGTGATCATCAACTTCTCACCCGGCTACCTGTCCGATCCGCAAACCAGTGAAACCGTCATGCCGATTCAGACACGGGTCGCCATGACACCCCAGGGTGCCGCGCGCCTTGCCAATGCCCTGGCCAACGTCCTAAAACAAATGCAGGATGATTTATCAAAATCGACAGAGGAACAATAACAATCAGCCTTGCATATATAGAGGGGCACACTGCTGCCCCTCTTTGTTTTCGGTACACACCGCCAACTCCGTCTTCGCAACAAAAGAATGACGCCACGCTCGGAATGAGCATGGCGTCTTGCTGCGGGAAATGGAGTATTACTAGCCGATGAGGGTCGTGTCGCCGTCTGCCTCCATGGTCGTGGTTGTCGTAATTACAGGCACCTCGTTCTCATTGAAGCTGACCAGCATGCTGAAGATCTCCTCGCCGCCGTACTCATCGTCACTCCAGGCGTCATCACTGGCATCGAGATAGTCCACATGTTGATGCCAACCTGAGTTGCCGTTGGACTGCCAGTCGGCAATGCCGTCATCATCCCAGTCGACATCACCGGTACTGCCGTCGGCATAGCTGTCGTAGGGCGCCGTGCCGGTGAGCCACTTGGCGGCATCGGTGATCAGATCATCATCGGGGCTCTCGCCGTTATTGATGTTGAGCTGGGTGGCCAGGGCGTGTCGGGCAAAATCGGTGAGCTTGTCACCACCATCCCCGGCGGTGCCGCTGATGATCTCCTGTGCATCGTCCAGTTCGAAGAAGATGGTGGTTTCGCCCTCGTCGGTCAGGCCGTTGGCATTGGCATCGCCAACCAGTACACCCGCCTCATCATTTTCATCGATAATGCCGTCGCCGTTGCTGTCGACAGGTATCAGCACGTCCTCGCTGCTCAGCACTTCGGCCTCGACAAGCTTGGAGGCAAGTGAACGGCCCTGCTGGTCCACACTGCCATCGGTCTCCGGATCACCGTCCCAGGCCCACAGGTGGTTGGACCAGAAGCCCGGGGTCAACGCATTGCCGACATAGTAGTAGTTACCGAAGTTCAGCGCCTCGGCCACCCCTTCGGTGCCGGCCAGGTCGTTGCCGCTGACCGCATCGAAGGTCAGGCTGCCGTCGTAGGTGTTGGTCCAGTTGGTCTGCTGGGTCTCGAACACACTGTAGGTGCCTGGACCGAGGTCACTAAACTCGTAGTAACCGTTACCATCGGTCACCACACTCTGATCGGCAATGCCATCCTGATCGGTATCGAGATTGATGGTCCAGCCGCTGATCGCCTGCTCGCCCTCGTCCCATACCCCGTCGCCATCGGCATCGTCCCACTTGTAGCCGGAGACGTCGATGTTGTCGAAGTTACCGAAGTTCAGCGGCTCGGCCACCCCTTCGGTGCCGGCCAGGTCGGTGCCGCTGACCGCATCGAAGGTGTGCTCACCGTCGTAGGTGTTGGTCCAGCCGGCGGGCATCGCCTCGGTCACGGTGTAGGTGCCCGGGCCGAGGTTGGTGTAGATGTACGGGCCGTTGCCGTCGGTGGTGGTACTCTGGTCGGGGGTGCCGTCCTCATCGGTGTCCAGATAAATGGTCCAGCCGCTGATCGCCTGCTCGC
>JBFEUI010000021.1:0-32725 GCA_041547565.1 Thiohalomonadaceae bacterium | reverse complement strand
GGCGCTGTGGTTGACCGGCGCATGCTGCCGGTGCAGCTGGGCCATGATCCGGTAGCGCCGGGCGATGGCACGCTGCGCATCCACCACCGCAGCCGGTTCCGAGGCCCCCTCCTCCACCGCCGCGACAAAATCAGCCAGTGCAAGCTCCTCCTTCCTGTAACGCAGCAGGATGGCGACCAGCTTTACCAACCCCAGCATGAACAGGGCAAAGATACCCGAGTTGATCACCAGGCCGAACTCGGTCAGCCGATTATGAAAATAGACCTGCTTGAGAAAATCCAGGTTAAAGACAATGACGCCCAGCGCCGCGAGTGCCAACACCAGCAGGCGCAGCAGTATGTTACGGCTGAAATGCTCTCTAAAATCCGTCACCGTCCCCCCCTTGCTCGCCAGCGCCAGTGAAGCAGTCCACTATCCGAACCACTCTATATAGAGTAGATGGCGGAAGCAAATACAGCGGTATCGCCCGCACCGTGTTCGCCAGCGCCGTGATATGCTTTACTTTCAGTAGACCGATGTGCTTGATGAGGATGCCCCGCATGGCCTGCCGTGTGCTAAACCGCTCCATTTCGTTACTTTTTGCTGCCCTGATGCTCACCGCCTGCAGCTCGGCAACGGTTGTCAGTTCGGACGGTGGCCCGACCATCGAACAGGCGATGGCCGAACCGGTCCACGGTGATAAAAGGCGTGTCGCCGTCAAACCGTTCGCCAACAAGGCGGCCAAGGGCTCCAGCGGACTTGGCAAGGGGCTGTCCGACATGCTGGCCGACTCGCTGTTCAACACCAACCGCTTTATCGTCCTTGAGCGGGAACGGCTCAAGGATGTCATGCGCGAGCAGAATCTGGCCAGCTCAGCCCGTTTCCGCCAGGACACCGCCGCGCCCAAGGGCGAACTGGAAGGGGCGGAGCTGATCATACGCGGCTCAATCACCGAATTTGAGCCGGAGTGCGCCGGGGGCTCCCTGCTGCTGATTGGCGCCAAGCAGGCTTGTGTCGGCATCAACCTGCGTATCGTCGACGTCAGAACCGGCCGGGTGGTCAACACCACCACCGTGCGAGGCACCTCCGGGACCGGCGGGGTAGGCCTGGTATTCACCCGCCATGTCCTGCCCATCGGCCTCGGCGCCTGGGCCAAGACCCCCATGGAAGAGGCCATGCGCCAGTGTATCGAAAAGGCGGTGCAGCACATCGTGACGACCAAGCTGAACTAGACACCCGATAAACCGTTTACCTCATGTACGTAGAAATGATCCTGTCCTGGCGGAGCAACCCAGACCATGCCCAATGAGGTAGCGCCTACCCCTCAGCATCGCATCACTCTCCGGCATGCAGCAACTGCACTTCTTTTCCTTCCCCTGCTCCTTACTGGCTGTGGCGGCAGCACGACCGTGGATCAGGGAGGCGATGCACCTGCCATCGGCGAGGTACAGTCCTGGGACTATGACGGCCCCAGGGCACGCCTGGTGGTCGGACGCATCATCGATGCAAGCGCCGGAGAGGACGACTGCGACATCGCCTGCAAGGTCGGGCTGCTCACCGGTGACGACAGTGAACTGGAGGCCGGAGATGTTGCCGGCGGCATCCGCGAAATGCTGACCACAGCGCTGTTCAACAGCGGCCGTTACATCCTTCTGGAGCGCGAGCAGCTGCAGGATGTGTTCAGCGAGCAGGCGCTTGCCGCCGATCAACAGCAACTCGATCTATCCTCCCAGGCAGCCACGCTCGAGGGTGCCGAACTACTGCTGGTGGGCGCCATCACCGACTTTGATATGGGCGAGTCGGGGGGCCTTGCCTTCCCGGTGCCGATTCTGTTCGACGATAACCGCAGCGCGGCGATAATCGACCTGGAGTTCCGCCGCAGCCGCGTGGCGATGGAGCTGCGCCTGATCGAGATCAGCACAGGGCGCATCCTCGCGGCAGTGGCAGTCGAAGGCAAGGCATGGAAGGCCGGCGCCGCCATGGCGGGACTGTTCACCACGGGTGGACACATCCGCCTGCCAGGCCTGTTGAGCGTGTTCCGCAATACCCCGGTGGAGCGCGCAATACAGCACATGACCGTCGAGGCGACCCGCGCCATCGTGGTCAGAACTCCCGCACAGTTCCTGCGCCATCCGGCAAATGGGCCACCCTGACGAACGCTCACACAAATGCCATACTTTCCTATTAGCATCTGACGGTTTGAGTCGTACGAGGCGGACAGGTGCAAACGAGTGACGAACGTGAGCCGGACACCGGAGAACTAATGGACAGCATCGATCTGCAACAGCCCGAACTCTATATCAACCGTGAACTGAGCCTGCTGGAATTCAACCGCAGGGTGCTGGAACAGGCCAAGGACGATACCGTGCCGCTGCTGGAGCGTTTGCGCTACCTGTGTATCTCCAGCTCCAACCTCGATGAATTTTTCGAGATTCGCGTTTCCGGCCAGAAACAGAAGCTGGTGATGGAGTCGGTGCAGGCCGGCCCCGACAACATGTCCGCCAGCGAGACCCTGGAGCACATCAGCCGCTGCGCCCATGATCTGGTGGACGAGCAGTACCGGGTGCTCAACGAGGTACTGATCCCGCTGCTGGATAAAGAGAACATCCGCTTTATCAAGCGTGGCGACTGGAACACCAAGCAGGCCAAGTGGGTCAAGGACTATTTCGAAAACGAACTGATGCCGGTGCTCAGCCCCCTCGGTCTTGACCCGGCCCACCCCTTCCCGCGCATCCTCAACAAGAGCCTTAATTTCATTGTCTCACTGGAGGGCAAGGACGCCTTCGGCCGTATCAGCGGCGTGGCGGTGGTGCAGGCCCCGCGCGCCCTGCCGCGCCTGATCCAGTTGCCGCGGCAGTTCAACAGCGGTCCCCACGACTTCGTCTTCCTCTCCTCGGTGATCCACGCCCATGTCGGCCAGCTGTTCCCGGGAATGAAGGTCACCGGCTGTTACCAGTTCCGCGTTACCCGCAACTCCGACCTGTTCGTGGACGAGGAGGAGGTCGACGACCTGCTGCGCGCACTGGAGGGCGAACTGCCGTCACGCCGCTACGGCGATGCGGTGCGCCTGGAGGCGGCCGACAACATCCCTGATGAGATCGCCGCCTTCCTGCTCGACCAGTTCGACCTGCACGAGGAGGACCTGTACATCGTCAACGGGCCGGTCAACCTCAACCGCCTGATGAGCCTGCCCGACATGGTGAACCGCGCCGAACTGACCTTCCCTGCCTTCACCTCCGGCCTGCCGGCGCGGCTAAGCCGCGACAGTGATATCTTCCAGACCATCCGCAAGGGCGACATCCTGCTGCACCACCCCTTCGAGTCCTTCGTCCCGGTGATCGATTTTCTGCGCCAGGCGGCCAGCGATCCGAAGGTACTGGCCATCAAACAGACCCTCTACCGCACCGGTCCGGACTCGGCAGTGGTCAATGCGCTGGTCGAGGCGGCCCGGGCCGGCAAGGAGGTCACCGTGGTGGTGGAGCTGCGCGCCCGCTTTGATGAGGCGGAGAACATCGCACTGGCCAACCGCCTGCAGGAGGCGGGGGCGCACGTGGTCTACGGCGTGGTCGGCTACAAGACCCACTCCAAGATGATCCTGGTGGTGCGGCGCGAAGAGAGCAAATTGCGCCACTACATACACCTGGGTACCGGCAACTACCATGCACGCACCGCACGCCTGTACACCGACTACGGCCTGCTGACCTGCAACCGCGAGATTGGGGAGGATGTACACAAGCTGTTCATGCAACTGACCAGCCTGGGCCGCTCCAGCAAGCTGGGCAAACTGTTGCAGTCGCCCTTCACCCTGCAGACGGGAATGGTTGAACGCATCGAACGCGAGGCCGAGCATGCGCGTGCCGGAAAACCGGCGCGCATCATCGCCAAGATGAACTCGATTACCGAGCAGAAGGTGATTCTGGCACTCTATGCGGCCTCCCAGGCCGGGGTAGAGATCGATCTCATCATCCGCGGTGTCTGCTGCCTGCGCCCGGGCATCCCCGGGGTGTCCGACAACATCCGCGTGCGTTCGATTATCGGCCGTTTCCTCGAGCACACCCGGGTGTACTACTTTCTCAACGACGGTGCACCGGAGGTGTTCGGCTCCAGCGCCGACTGGATGGACCGCAACCTCTATCGCCGTGTCGAAACCTGTTTTCCGATCGAGCACAAAAAGCTGCGCAACCGCGTTATCAGGGAACTGGACTACTACCTGAATGACAATGTACAGGCCTGGGAGTTGCAGAGCGACGCCAGCTACGTGCGCATGAGCCCGGGCGATGCCGAGCCACAGGCGGCACAGCTGACCCTGTTGCAGGAACTCAGCGCAAAGCCCTGAGCGGTGTCACTCGAAAGTCAGGTGGAACTTGGCGTTGCGCAGGAAGGCATTTTCACTCTCCAGGTCGGCCTGCGTCAGCGGGTGCGCCTCCAGCCAGCCGGGAGGGAATCGCAAATGCAGGGTGCTGCCGTCGGCACGCAGCTGGAGTTCGGGCGCCCCATGTTCGCTGCGGCTGCGATGAAACAGCACCGCCAGGCGCAACAGCACGCACAGCCGCTGAACGCGTTTACGCTGCCCGCCACCCAATCCCTTGAACTCGCTAAGCGGAAACTTGCGCCGGTGGCCACGCACCAGCAAGGCCAGTAGCTGCTGCTCGTCGCGCGAGAAACCGGGCATATCTGAATTGCCCAGCAGGTAAGCGCCATGCTTGTGGTACTGGCTGTGGGCAATCGCCAGGCCGATCTCATGCAGTTCCGCCGCCCAGCCCAGCATATTGTCGCAGCTCTCGCCCAACTCCCACTCCCCAGCCACCTGGCCGAGCAGCGTGAGGGCGGTGCGGGTAACCCGCTCGGCCTGCGGGCCATCGACATGATAGCGCTGCATCAGCGCTGAGATGGTCCGCTCACGCACATCCTCGTGGCGAATGCGGCCAATCAGATCGTAGACCAGCCCCTCGCGCAGCGCCCAGTCGGACACGCGCATCATATCGATACGCAGCTCATCGAATACCGCCTTCAATACCGCCACGCCACCGGGCAACACCGGACGGCGTTCATCCTTCAGCCCTTCAAGCTGCAACTTGTCGACATGCCCCGCCGCCACCAGCGCCTCTGCCAGCCGGTCCAGCGCCTCATGACTGATATCCCCGTCGCTCCAGCCCATGGCAGTGACCACCGCACCGACCGCCTTGATGGTTCCCGAGGCACCGACCGCCTCCCGCCACCCCAACCTGCGATACGCGTGCTTGATACCACGCAGTTCCTGCCGTGCAGCCAGCAGCGCCCGTTCCATCCCCTCGCGGCTGATGACACCGTCGGGGAAGTAGGCACGGCTGGCGCTGACACAGCCCATGTAGAGGCTTTCCACGCGCAGCGGTTCAAAATGGCGCCCGATGATCACCTCGGTGCTGCCACCGCCGATATCCACGACCAGTCGGTTTTGCTCAATCAGGGGCAGGCTGTGGGAGACGCCCAGATAGATAATGCGCGCCTCTTCCACACCGGAAATCACCTCTATGGGATGGCCCAGCGCCTCACTTGCCGCAGCGAGAAAATCACCGCTGCCCCGCGCCTTGCGCAGGGTATTGGTCCCGACCGCCCGCACACTGCCCTGGGGCAGGTGTTGCAGGCGCTGGCCGAAGATGCGCAGGCAGTCCAGGGCGCGCTGCTGGGCATCGGGGGCAAGCCTGTTTTTCTCGTCAAGCCCGGCGGCAAGACGGACCGGCTCGCGAATACGGTCCAGCATGCGCAGGTGACCGTCCTCGGGCTGGGCAACGATCATGTGGAAACTGTTGGAACCGAGGTCGATGGCAGCGACCGTATCCAGGGGAAGATCGGTATTGTTATCGTTATTCACAAAACTGTTCGTTTCAGCGGTACAGACAAACCAAGGGTAAACCTAATTGATGCAGGGGTAAAAGCACCGTGATGCAAACCGCTTTGGAACAGGCCTGCCGCCCGCCTAGGCCCTTTGTAGTGCTGCGACCAGTCCCGTCTCGCGCAGGGCCTGTGAGGCCCGCTGCATAATGGTCAGGAAATCATCACGCTCATGGTGGTAGCGTTCTTCCAGGCGCCGAAACAGCCGCTCACTGAGTTCACGGTTGCGCCGTCCTACCGCCAGCAACCCGTACACCTCTTCACAGCCTGCCACGCTCAGGCGCCCTTGTTCGGCCATCGCGTTTTCCCACAGCCTCTCACTCCACTCGCCGGCAGCCTGTGGCAGAACAGCCCGAATGGCTGCGGCACGCACAAAACAGTCATGGATATCGCCAAGCAGGTCCTGAAAGCGGGTCATCTCCTGCACCGCGATATCGCAGGCCGCCACCTCTTTGGCCAGGGGGCTGAGCAGGTAGCGGATGCGCTTGCCGGTGATCCGCGCCCGGTGCAGTGCCACCTCATCCTCCAACTGCCTTGCCGCGTCGAGCCATTCGATCAACTGCACAACAAGCCCGTCCAGCTGCACAGCACAGGCATCGGCAAACAGCCGCGGCGAACGGGGCGAGGCGGCAAGCTGTTTGAGCCTTTTATCAAGCGGCCGGGCGACGCGGCGGAAGGCCGCATCCAGCCGTTTATTCAACTGCCCATAGGCCTCGGCATGACTCACCTCCAGACGCCTCAGCCACCACTGTACCCCCGTGCGCTGGCGCGCACCGAGCCGCGGCAGCTCACCGAGCAACCACGCCCGAGTGACCTCCGTATCCCGTGCCGCATTGGTCAGGCTGGTCAGTGACTTGAGCCGGCGATAGAGCGGCTTGTCAATCCGCCCGTCAAACTCGTCCCAATAGGCTTTCAGCAGACTGCGCAACCGGCGCAGCGCCACCCGAAAATCGTGCAACCCCTCGACATCGGAGGCATCGTGAACCCGGGGCAGGGCCTTGCCGGCATCCTTGAACAGCCGCCTGCCGATCACTGCAACGGCATGGTCGGCAGGCAGGCTGGCCAGCTGCATGCTCACTTTTTGGCCTCCATGTAGCGCAGCTGGGCCGGCGTCAGCAGCCAGCGCAGCTCACCGCTGCCCGTCCGCGGAGTACCGTTAAAACCGATCAGACAGGCACCCCCCTTTTTCAGCGGCATAAAGCCCTCACTCTGTGCACACAGAAAACGGCTCGCCATCTCGCCCAGATCGGGCTCATGGCCGACCAGCGCAACACAGCCCCCCCGCTGCGATGCAAGCCAGCGACACACCCCGTCAAAATCGAGCGGGGGTGCCAGCGCCGCCAGTTCCTCCGGCTCTATTCCATAGGTTCCTGCCAGGATTGCGGCAGTCTGCCGCGCACGCAGCCACGGACTGGTTGCCACCGCGTGCAGTGCAAGCACATAGCGTTTCAGGCCCGGTATTCCCTTTTTAAAGCGCTCAATCCCTTCCGCAGTGAGCGGCCGCTCGCTGTCCGGCTTGCCTGAGAGTGCAAAATCACGGCGCTCCTCGGCACGAGCATGCCTGACAATCAACACATCCATTCCACTTTCCCAATCTCCCGCTTAAGGGATCCTCCTTCGCTATAGTCCGGTCCAGATGACGATCGAACCAAACACGAACGCCAACACACCCCAGCCCCGCAACACACTCTCGGGTTTCTCCAGCCACCAGCTGCTCAGCCAGTGCACCCGTTTCACACCCAGTACCGGTATCATTACCCCGGCAAGCATAAACAACAGGCCCAGCAGCATCAGCAGTGTCGGCTGATCACTATCCGGTGCCTGCAGGATAAATATCATGCCGATAATAATCCTGATCATCGCGGCCAAGTGCAGCTGACGACTGCTGATAAAGCCGCGCATAAACGCCCTCATGCGTGCCGGCATCACCACGAAAAGCCCCGCCATCACAGTGATGAAAACACCAACCGCGATCACAAACAGCGACATGCTTTTCCCTCGGCGCTGAACGACAAAACTCTCCTCCTAGAGCAAAGTGTAGCCCCTCGCCTCCTGATGTCAGGGCATTCTCATTCCATCCCATCCCCTTTATACTATGCGCCCACGATAGCTGCCCCCATATAGGCAGTTTTTCATTTCCCCTGATTACACCTTTATCTGACTCACCATGGAAAAAATGACGAACTACCCCAGTGCAGCGGTGCGCCTGACCGAATACAGCCACGGCTCGGGCTGCGGCTGCAAGATCGCCCCGGGCCAATTGGAGCAGATCCTCAAGAGCGAGCTGAGCTTCGGACCGCACCCCAACCTGCTGGTCGGCAATGACTCGAAGGACGATGCTGCGGCCTTCGACCTGGGCGACGGCCGTTCGGTGATCAGCACCACCGACTTTTTCATGCCCATCGTCGATGACCCCTTCGAGTTCGGCCGCATCGCAGCCACCAACGCCATCAGCGACGTCTACGCCATGGGCGGCACGCCGCTGATGGCCATTGCCATATTCGGCTGGCCGCTGGACAAGCTGGACATGGCCACCGCGGGCAGGGTGGTCGACGGCGGACGCCAGGCCTGTGCCGATGCCGGCATCCCCCTGGCCGGCGGCCACTCCATCGATGCACCCGAACCGATCTTCGGCCTTGCTGTCACCGGTATCGCCGACAACAAAAACCTGAAACAGAACAATACGGCAACGCCCGGCTGCCGCCTCTACCTGACCAAGCCGATCGGCATCGGCATCCTCACCACGGCGCAGAAGAAGAAACTGCTCAAGCCGGAACACGCGCGCCTGGCGCCGGAGACCATGTGCCAGCTCAACAGCATCGGCGCCCGGTTTGCCGAGCTGGAGGGGGTCAAGGCGATGACCGACGTCACCGGTTTCGGCCTGCTCGGCCACCTGAGCGAGATCTGCGACGGCAGCGGTGTGGCCGCCACCGTCCACTACGATGCGGTGCCGAAGCTCGAGCACGTCGAGGAGTACCGCGCCATGGGCTGTTCACCCGGCGGCGCACAGCGCAACTTCGACAGCTACGGCCACAAGATCGGGCCGCTTAGCGAGGAACAACAGCAGATACTCTGTGACCCGCAGACCTCCGGTGGCCTGCTGGTGGCGGTCACGCCCGAAGGCGAAGCGGCGTTTCACGCTGTCGCCAGGGAGGCCGGTCTCGAACTCGAAGCACTGGGCGAGTTGCACGAACGCGGCGACGGCCCGCTGATCACGGTAGCGTGAGCGCATGGAACTGCCGCAAATCGAGGACTTCCGCCGCCTGTTCATCGAGGATATACCCCTGCTCGATGTTCGTGCGCCGGTGGAGTTCCACAAGGGCAGCCTGCCGCTGGCCGAGAACCACCCGCTGATCAACGATGAGGAACGCCATGAGATCGGCATCCGCTACAAGGAGTTGGGGCAGGACGCCGCCATTGACCTGGGACACGAGCTGGTAGAGGGCGAAACCAAGCGTGCCCGTGTCGGTGAGTGGGAGAACTTCGCCCGCCAGCACCCGCAGGGGGTGCTGTTTTGCTGGCGCGGCGGCATGCGCTCGAAGATCAGCCAGCAGTGGCTGTATGAGCAGAGCGGCATTCTCTACCCGCGCATCAAGGGTGGCTACAAGGCCCTGCGCCGCTTTCTTATCGACGAGATGGAGCGTTCCACCGCATCCGTCTCCATGTATCTTGTCGGTGGAAGGACCGGGGTGGGCAAAACACACTTTCTCAATACGCTGTCCAACAGCATCGACCTGGAGGGGCTCGCCAACCACCGCGGTTCCGCCTTCGGCCCCCGCGCCCGGCCGCAACCGAACCAGACCGATTTTGAGAATGCCCTCTCCATCGCACTGATCAAACACATCGCCCGGGGCAACCCGCCGTTGCTGCTGGAGGACGAGGGGCGCAACATCGGTGCACGCGCCATACCGGAGCCCTTCTTCAACAAAATGAAGGCCTCACCGCTGCTACTGCTGGAGGTCTCACTGGAGGAGCGCGTCAACATCACCCACCAGGAGTACATTCATGACGCACTGGCGGAATATCAGGCACTGTACGGAGAGGAGGCCGGCTTTGCACGCTGGTCCGAGTACCTGCTCGGCAGCCTGGACAAGATAAAAAAACGCCTCGGCGGCGTGCGCCACAAGGAACTCAGGGCGGTGATGGAGAGCGATCTGGCACGGCAGGCAACATCCGGCGAGACCAATCAGCACCGGGGCTGGATACGGACCCTGCTGGCCGACTACTACGACCCGATGTACGACTACCAGATCGAAAAAAACAGGGAGCGCATTGTATTCCGCGGCAACGGGAACGAGGTCAGAGCGTATATCGCCAGCCTGTAAGCGTGGCCATGTCCCGGCATCGCTGCCTTGAATCAGACGGCCTCGGGCTTACCGAAAAAGATGATAAACAGCACGGCGGCTGCCAGAATCAACACCGCCACCGACAGTACCACCTTGAAACGACAGCTGAACGAACCGCTACACTCTTTGGTTTGTTTAAACACTGCAGATCCCCCCACCCACAAGCTTCACTTTCATTATTATTTGTTTTTTCCACGCCTGTCTACGTGGCGCCACAAACAAAAAAGGCCGGTCGGCATTCGCCGTCCGGCCTTTTTTGCGATGCTGGGGCAGGCTTACAGCTCTTCTGAGTGCTCGGCCAGGTAGTCGGCAACACCGTCGGGGGTAGCCTTCATGCCGGCATCACCCTTGTTCCAGCCCGCGGGGCAGACTTCACCGTGCTCCTCGGTAAACTGCAGCGCATCGATCATGCGCAGCATCTCGTCGATATTGCGGCCCAGGGGCAGGTCGTTAACCACCTGGTGGCGTACCACGCCGCTCTTGTCGATCAGGAACGAGGCGCGGAAGGCGACGCCGGCAGCAGGATGCTCAACATCGTAGGCCTGGCAGATAGCGTGGTTGATATCGGCGACCAGCGGATATTTCACCTCACCGATACCGCCGTCGTTGATGGCGGTATTGCGCCAGGCGTTGTGGGTGTAATGCGAATCAATGGACACACCAATCACCTCGACACCACGGCTCTTGAACTCATTCAGGCGGTGATCAAAGGCGATCAGCTCGGAAGGACAGACGAAGGTGAAATCCAGCGGGTAGAAAAAGACCACGGCATACTTGTCCTTGATGGTCTCTTTCAGGTTGAAATCGGGAACAATCTCGCCACTGCCCAGTACGGCATTTGCAGTAAAGTCGGGAGCCTCGCGGCCTACCAGTACACCCATTGTTGTTACTCCTTCAAAGATTATGGTTGGTTCGTATTAGACTTAGTCCAAAATGTCCGCGCATATTATGGGAAAAATAAAACCGGGTCAATGCCACAGCAAAAAAGTTGGTTTTAACGCCTCAAGATACGCGCTGTCGGCAAAAACAGCCTCTCACTAACTGAGGCTGGCATGTACCAAAGACCAGACCGGCCTCACAAACGCTGCAGTCTGCGCAGCAGATTGACCAGCAATACACCGTCCCCTGGATTGAGGTTATGCCCGCCATCGGAAAAGACCACGCGCGCCCGGCCCTGCAGTACCGGCACATGGTTCATATCCTGGCTCCAGGCCGGTACCGCCAGGTCGTTCGCCAGGGGAAAACCGCTCTCACGCCGCACCACCGAGATATAACGGGCCGGCGGGTGGGGCTGGCGATTCAGCCAGAACAACAGGTTAGAGGGATGCTCACGCCCCAGATCGTGGTAGAGCCCCTGCGAGCGGTTGAGGGTATCGGCACCCAGCAGCGGGGCCAGCCAGCCGAGCGGGCTCTGCCCGATAGCCTGGCCCAGCTCCGCCGTCTCGGTGCCCAGGTGCGGACTGGCAAAGGTGATTAACGCGGAAATAGCCACATCGGGATGGTGCACCATGTAGAGCCGCCCCAGTACCCCCCCTGCAGAGTGGCCGGCCAACAGCAGGCTCTCGTGGGCATGTCGACTACGCACATAGGCCATCATCGGTTCCAGCTGGCGCAGCTGCGCCATCAGCGGGGCCTCCGAGGAGAGCACCACGGTATAGAAGGTTCGCCCGGCAGGCATAGCGGGCACCGTCGAACGGACGCCATAGGGGGCCACGTGCAGGTGACCACCGTCACGCCAACCGGCCGTGGCCAGTTCCCGGGCCACGCCGCTACGGCGCCAGGGGTCATCCTCGCCCAGGTAGCCCTGTAACAGAACCAGGGCTTCCGCCCCGGCAACGGCGGGAAACAACCCGATGAGCATCAGCAATACAAAAACGCGCACACTCCCCCCTGACTATATAAAGCCCGGCCTCTAACTGTTAATTCTAATCGCTCATGCAGCGCTCGCCACATGACACACCAAGGCGGGCTGTGATAAGAAACACTCTGGAAATAACAACACATACCATTATGGATATCCTGCTTATTGCCTGCGCGCTGATCATCGTCTGGGCGATTGTCATCTTTAACCGGCTGGTCAAACGCAAACACCTGGTCAAAGAGGCCTGGAGCGGCATTGAGGTGCAACTCAAACGGCGCCACAGCCTGATCCCCAATCTGGTCGAGGCCGTAAAGGCCCATGCCCGATACGAAAGCGAAACGCTGAGTCACCTGACAGCGATACGTAATCGCCCGACCAGCGAACCGCTAGCCCAGGCCGAGGGGGAAAACCGCCTTAGCCAGGACATCCGCCAACTGCTGGCCGTCGCCGAGGCCTACCCGCAACTGCAGGCCGATCAGAGCTACCTCAACCTGCAGCACAATCTCAGCACGGTGGAAGAAGACATCCAGTACGCCCGGCGCTACTACAACGGTACCGTGCGCAACCTCAACGTCCTGATCGAATCGTTTCCCAGCAACCTGGTTGCCCGGCTGTTCGCCTTTGCCAGGGCCGACTATTTTGAAGTGGAACTGGCCACGGTTCGCGACACCCCGGAGATAACATTATGAATCCACGCCTCGGACGTCTGCTTGGCGTCAGCGTGATGCTGTGCCTGATTTCCCTGTGCAGCAGCGTCCGTGCCGATGAACGCATCCTCGCCTTCCACAGCGACATCCGCATCGCCACCGACGGCAGCATGGTCGTAACCGAAACCATCCGGGTACGCAGTGAGGGTAAGGCGATCAAACGCGGCATCTACCGCGACTTTCCCACCCGTTATCGCGACCGCCTCGGCAACCGCTATGTGGTCGGGTTTGAGGTGCTCTCGGTCGAGCGAGACGGACACAGTGAACCGTTTCACACCGAGGCGCGGGACAACGGCATCCGCACCTACATGGGCCAGGGCAACGTCTACCTGTCACCGGGCGAACACAGTTACCGCTTCAGTTACCGCACCAGCCGCCAGCTCGGCTTCTTCGCCGATCACGACGAGCTTTACTGGAACGTCACCGGCAACGGCTGGGAATTTCCCATCGATCAAGCCAGTGCCACCGTACACCTGCCGCCGTCGGTCGACACCGACACCCTCCGCGCCGAGGCCTACACCGGTGCACAGGGGGCTCGCGGCCAGAATTACGAGGTCTATTTCGACGATTACGGTGAACTGACTATCGCCACCAACCGTGCGCTAAACCGTTACCAGGGGCTGACCGTCGTTGTGAGCTGGCCCAAGGGCCACGTCACAGAGCCGACCGGTTCGGAAAAACTCGGGTACTTCCTCTCGGATAACAGCGGAGCATTGATCGCCGGCGGCGGGCTGGCCGTGCTGCTGGTCTACTACCTGCTGGCCTGGTCCAACCGGGGCCGCGACCCGCAGCGCGGCACCATCATTCCCCGCTTCCGACCGCCGCACAAACTCTCCCCCGCCGCCATGCGCTACCTGATGAAGATGGGGTTCGACAACCGCGTGCTGGCCTCGGCTCTAATCAATATGGCGGTCAAGGGCTTCCACAGCATTGCAGACAACGGCGGCGACTATAGCCTGATCAGGGAAACAGGGCACAGCATGCAACGGCTCTCTCCTGGTGAAAAAATCCTGGCCAGCAAGCTGTTTGCCGACACCAGCGTTTTGGAACTGGAGCAAGGCAACCACCAGCGTATCGGCAAGGCACTTGAGGCATTCAAAAAACGCCTCAAGGCTGAATACCACCAGGCCTACTTCATCACCAACAGCGGTGTGCTTGTCGGCGGCCTGCTGCTCAGCATCGCCGTGCTTGTCGGCAGCGGCATCAGTGCCGCCAGTGAAATTCCGGCCTTCCTGTTCCTCTGCCTCTGGCTCTCCCTCTGGAGCGGTGCCGTTGCCGCCCTGTGGCTGGCACGCCAGATCCTGTTTGTCATCGTCTTCGGTTTCTTCGAACTGTTTGGCCTGTTTGCCCTGGCCGATGTCAGCAGCGGCTGGGTGGTGGCGCTGGCTGCACTGCTGATCGCCATCAACGGCCTGTTCTATGTGCTGATGAAGGCCCCCACCCGGCGCGGTCGCAAGGTGATGGACGAAATTGAGGGCTTCCGCATGTACCTGGCCACCGCCGAGCAGGAGCGGCTCGCCACCCTGCACCCGCCGGAGAAAACGGTGGAGTTGTACGAACAGTATCTGCCCTATGCGCTGGCGCTGGATGTCGAACAGGAATGGTCGGAGCAGTTCAACGATATACTGGCCAAGGCGACAGTTTCAGGCGGTTACGCGCCGGGCTGGTACAGCGGCCACCACTGGCACAACCTGGGCGCTGCGGATTTCAGCAGTGAACTCGGCTCATCGCTGGGCAGCGCCATCTCCTCGGCCTCCCACGCCCCCGGCTCCAGCTCCGGCAGCGGGGGCGGCGGCTCCTCCGGCGGAGGGGGCGGTGGCGGCGGCGGTGGCGGCTGGTAGCCCCTGCAGCTACGGGAACAGTTGCAGGGTGTGACCGCGCTGCGCCAAAGCGCCAGCCATGCGCTGCAGGACATGGGCAACGCCGTTCACAGGTTTTGCTTACCACAGCGATACACAGTCTACCGGTTTGCCGTTCACTGACCAGGGGAGGGGCTACGGAGTTTCCATGCCCACGTTATTCCAGCCGGGCATGACAGTGCGTTTGCAGTTTATTGAACTTTTCGTGACGCGCTACAATAGCCGCCCCACAAAAACTGTTTACAGGACAGGCAGCCATGAAAATCGGAACACCGCTCTCCCCCTCCGCCACCCGCGTCATGCTGCTCGGCAGCGGCGAACTGGGCAAGGAGGTCATCATCGCCCTGCAGCGACTCGGGGTCGAGGTGATTGCGGTGGACCGCTACGCCAACGCACCGGGCCACCAGGTCGCCCACCGCGCCCACGTCATCAACATGGCCGACGGGGAGGCGCTGCGCGCACTGGTGGAACAGGAGCGTCCGCAGCTTATCGTGCCGGAGATCGAGGCCATCGCCACCGACATGCTGGCACAGATCGAAGCGGACGGCCTGGCCGGGGTGATCCCCACCGCCCGCGCCACCCGGCTGACCATGAACCGCGAGGGGATCCGGCGTCTGGCCGCCGAGGAGCTGGGACTGCCCACCTCGCGCTACGCCTTTGCCGAGAGCCTGGAGGCGATGGTCACAGCGATTGATAGCGAGGTGGGCTACCCCTGCATCATCAAACCGGTGATGTCCTCCTCGGGCAAGGGCCAGTCGACCGTCACCGGCCCGCAGGATGTGCAGCAGGCCTGGGACTACGCCAAAAGCGGCGGCCGTGTCGACCGCGGGCGCATTATCGTCGAGCAGATGGTCGACTTCGACTACGAGATCACCCTGCTCACGGTGCGCGCCTTCGGCGAGAGCGGTGAGGTGGAGACCTTCTTCTGCGAACCCATCGGCCATCGCCAGGAGCAGGGCGACTATGTCGAGAGCTGGCAACCCCAGCCGATGAGCGCGGCAGCGCTGAACAAGGCACGGGAGATCGCACACAAGGTCACCGAGAATCTCGGCGGTCGCGGCCTGTTCGGGGTCGAGCTGTTTATCAAGGGCGACGAGGTCTGGTTCAGCGAGGTCAGCCCCCGCCCCCACGATACCGGCATGGTGACCTTAGTCACCCAGTGGCAAAACGAATTCGAGCTGCACGCCCGCGCCATCCTCGGCCTGCCGGTCTCCACCGTACTGCGCAGCCCCGGCGCCAGCGCCGTCATCTACGGCGGCATGGAGCAGAAGGGCATCGCCTTTGAAGACACCGATGAGGCACTACAGGTAGCGCAAACAGAGCTGCGACTGTTCGGCAAACCGGAATCCTTTGTGCGCCGCCGCATGGGGGTGGCCCTCGCCTACGGCGATGATGCGGAGGAGTCACGCACACGTGCCAAAGAGGCGGCCGGCCGGGTCAAGCCGGTCAGCGAATAAAACAGAAAGGTTCGGCGCTAGTAACAGGGATTCGCCGTATTAGGCATTGAGGTCGGGGATCAGTTTGCTCTCCAGGCGGGCGATGGCATCTTTCAGCGAGAGCTTGCGTTTTTTCAGGCGGCCCAGTTGCAGCTGATCGACGTAGGGCGCCTCGACCATCAGGGCGATGGCATCATCCAGGTCGCGGTGCTCCAGTTTGAGCTCCTCAAGCCGCTGGCGCAGCTCCAGCAGTTCCTCATCGTCGATCATCGTTGTCAGCTCCGGATTACAGGTCTCAAAACATACCACAAATCCATATAAGCGAGAGAGCCCGCCGCAACATTGGGCGGCGAGCCCGCTCCTGCTACACTTCGCCGCCATGCTGAAATTTACCCGACTCTCCCTGCGCCGCGGCAGCCGCGAGCTGCTGACCGAAACCGACCTGACCCTCCATGCCGGCCAGAAGGTCGGCATCACCGGTGCCAACGGCTGCGGCAAATCGAGCCTGTTCGCGCTGATCCGCGGTGAGCTGCAGCCGGACAGCGGCGACTTTGAGTGTCCCGGCAGCCCGGTCATCGCCCATGTCGCCCAGGAGACCCCGGGCGTGGAGCGCAGCGCCATCGACTACGTGATGGATGGGGATACGGAACTGCGCGCCGCCCAGGCTGAGCTGGCCGCGGCCGAACAGGCCGACGACGGCCACCGCCAGGCCGAGCTGCACGCCCAGATCGAGGCCATCGGCGGTTATACCGCGCCTGCCCGTGCCGCCCGCCTGTTGCACGGCCTGGGCTTCGCCGACGGTGAAGAAGCGCAACCGGTCGGCCAGTTCTCCGGCGGCTGGCGCATGCGCCTGAATCTGGCCCAGGCCCTGATGTGCCGCTCGGACATCCTGCTGCTGGACGAGCCAACCAATCACCTCGACCTCGACGCAGTGCTGTGGCTGGAGGAGTGGTTGCGCGGCTACCCCGGCACCCTGCTGCTGATCTCCCACGATCGCGACTTTCTCGATCGGGTGGTGCACCACATCGTTCATATCGAACACCAGGCCCTCAACCTCTATGCCGGCAATTACTCCGACTTCGAGGTGATGCGTGCCGAACGGCTCGCCAGCCAGAAGGCCGCCTTTACCAAGCAGCAGCGCGAGATCGAGACCATGCGCCGCTTCGTCGACCGGTTCCGCGCCAAGGCCACCAAGGCCCGCCAGGCCCAGAGCCGTCTCAAGGCCCTGGCACGCATGGAGATCATCGCACCGGCCCACGTCGACTCGCCGTTTCACTTCAGCTTCCGCGCCCCCGCGGCGGTACCCAGCCCCCTGCTCGCCCTGGAACAGGCCAGTGTGGGCTACGCCGGAGAGGCGATATTAAGCGGCTTCGATATCAGCCTGCTGCCCGGTTCACGCATCGGCCTGCTCGGTCCCAACGGGGCCGGCAAATCGACCCTCATCAAACTACTGGCGGGCAAACTGGAGCTGTTGGGCGGCAAACGCACCGATGCTAGGACCCTGCAGGTCGGCTACTTCGCCCAGCACCAGCTGGAGCAGTTGAGCGCAGAGGACACCCCGCTGCTCCACCTGCGACGCATCGACGCCGCGGCCCCGGAACAGGCGCTGCGCGACTACCTCGGCGGCTTCGGTTTTAACGGCGAGATGGCGCTGGCCCCGGTCGGCCCCTTCTCCGGGGGTGAGAAGGCGCGCCTGGTGCTGGCGCTGCTGATCTACCAGCGCCCCAACCTGCTGTTGCTGGACGAGCCGACCAACCACCTGGACCTTGAGATGCGCCACGCGCTGACCGTGGCCCTGCAGGGCTATGAGGGCGCGCTGGTGGTGGTTTCCCACGACCGCCACCTGCTGCGCAGCGTGTGCGATGAGCTGTGGCTGGTCGCCGACGGCGCGGCCGTGCCGTACCAGGGCGACCTGGACGACTACCGCGACTGGCTGAATGAGCGGCGCCGCAACAATGAAGGCGGGCAGGAGATGGCCGAGGGGACCCCGCTGGCGGAACACAGCGCCACCTCGCGCAAGGAGAAACGCCGCCAGGATGCCGAGCGCCGCAAACAGCAGCAACCGCTGCGCAACCGGCTGAAAAAACTGGAACAGCAGCTCGATAGACTCAACGCGGAGAAGGTACGCATCGAGACGGCACTGGCCGAACCGTCACTGTATGAAGAGACCGCCAAAGACCGGCTCAAGGCCCTGCTTCTGGAACAGGGAACGGTTGATCAGGCACTGGCCGAAGCTGAGGACGAGTGGCTCGGGGTCAGCGAAGAACTGGAGGCGGTGGAACAGGGGACTTAGTCCATAGCGGCAGCACTGAACTGTACTAGATTATGGGGTAAGCCCCCGTGAACAGACTGCGCCGCCATGACACAGGCAACAGACTCCCCCGCCGCACTCGCCGCACGCTCCCGCAACAGGACACTGTTGCGCCGGGGCGCCTATACCCTTGGAGCCATCGTCATTCTCCTTGGCCTGTTGCCTCCTGCGATTGGCCTCGGCCTGACTCTTGTGCTGGAACGCCTCAGCGGCGGCAGCGCCAGCGTTGAGCGGATCAGCCTCGACCTGCTCACACCCCGCCTGTCTCTCTCGGGCCTTGAGCTCAACCTCGCCGGTGCCCAACCACTCAAGGTCGGGAAGCTGGAACTGACTCTGGCCGGCTGGCCCTGGCGTGAACGGCACGTGGAAATCGACAGCCTGAGGCTCAGTGACTTTTCCGTGGCCGTGGAACAGTTTCCGGATAGTCTGCTGCGTATCGCAGGCATACCCCTGCCCCCTGCGGGCACCTCCACCCCGGCACCTGCTGCAACAACGCCCGGGGGTGCCGCAGCAGATACTGTGAAGCAGTGGAGTTTCGGACTGAACAAGGTGCAACTCGACAACGGCAGGCTCCTGGCCCTGCTACCCAAACTCAGCAGTGAATGGGCAATCAACCACTTGCAGTTCGGCCCGCTCGATACACGCAGGCCTGAAGCCAACACCCACCTGCAACTGCTCTCCAGCCTCGATGGTGCCGCACTCAAGGTGGACGCAGACCTTACCCCGCTGGCCAAAAAACCGCTCGTCGCCGCCCGCATCGTCCTGACCGCGCTCGATACCTCGCACTACCAGCCACTGGCCCAACCATACCTCTCCAGGCTGGCCGGCAAACTGAGCATCGATACAGAGCTGCTCATTGGCAGCGACGACAACCAAATACTAGAGATTACCCAAAACGGCGCTGTTGCCATCGAAAATCTGCAACTGCGACAGGCAGACCGCCAGTTCACCAGTTCATATGTTGGCATCGACGGCACAGCAAGTAGCCTGCTCGATCACACAACGGGAAAGGTTAAAGCGGAACACCGGGGTTCGTTGCGCATCAACGGCCTCACACTTGCACACCCGCTTGCCGTCATTGAAAACAACACGCTTCAGTGGCGCGGCACTACCCGGCTGCCGACAACAACCACTCCGCAGATAAAGGGCGAGCTGAAGCTGGAGGGACTGCGCATCGTGCCACCGGATGAGCCCTTCGAGCCGCTGAGCCTGGCCGCACTGCACATGGAGGGGCTGGAACTTAGCGGCCCGACAACGGCAACCCTCCAGGCACTCAAGCTGGATGGCCTGGTCATCCGCCTGCAACGTAACGAGGACGGCACACTGCGCTTTATCGACAGCGTTCTGACCCGGCGTGAAAAGACCACGGACACGACCACAACAGAGGCGGCGACCACCACGACACCCACGGACCAGGAAACAGCGCCACCCACCAGCCTCAGCATCGGCACAGTTACGATCGGCGGCAACAGCCGTATCGAGGTCGATGACCGGGGCGTACAGCCGGCCTTCAGGCAGACACTGTACATCGACAGCATCGAACTGGGCGACCTCGATTCGTCTCAACCCGACCAGCAATCCCCACTGAGCCTGGCGACACGCCTTGACGAGTTTTCACAACTGACCGCCGAGGGCTGGGTCAAACCCTTCGCCCGGCGCCCGACGCTGGCCATGAAGGGGAAGCTGACCGCCCTCGAGCTGCCGCCGGTCTCCCCCTATGCCAGCGGCACCCTCGGTTACTATATCTCCAGCGGGCAACTCAACAGCGAGCTCACCATGAAGATGGAACAGGGCGTGATGGACGGCGAGACAAAACTCCTCATCAGCAACCTCGACCTGGAGGCGGCCAAGAAGGGGAAAAAAGGCGGCCTCGACCAGCACCTCGATGTGCCGCTGGAGACCGCCCTGTCGCTGCTCAAGGACAAGCAGAACAACATCAAACTGAACGTGCCGATCAAGGGGGACATTAACAAACCCGAGTTCAACCTTAATGACGTCATCAACAAGGCGATCGGCAACGCGACGCGCAAAGTATTCATGAGCTACCTCAAGCAGACGCTGCAACCGTTCGGCACCATGCTGACGCTGATGGAAATGGGCGGCAAACTGGCCGGCGGGGTGCGCCTCGATCCGGTGTTCCACCAGGCGGGAACAACACAACACGAGACACTGGGTAGTGATTATTTCACCGCTCTCGCCACACTGATGAACGAGCGGCCGCAACTGCGTCTGCGCCTGTGCAGCCGTGCCACCGAGAGCGACCGCCAGGCCCTGGCCGAGATCGCGCTGCAGCAACTGCGCGAGAAGAGCAAGGGTAAAAAGGAGACACTCCCCATGCCACAAATCGCCGATGACGCCCTACAGCAACTGGCCACGGAGCGGGCGACACAGATAAAGGCCATACTGGTGAGGCAGCACGCCATCGCAGCCGAGCGGCTGTTTGTCTGCCACCCGGAAATCGACAGCAAGGCCGAGGCAAAACCGAGAACCGAGATACTGATCTAGCTTTACCAGCTTTCTTTATCCTGCATCCTCCGTACAATAGGGCAAAAGCCTATACCAAGAACAAGGAGGAAACATGCAACCAAAACAGATCGGCACTTCCGTCGGTATCGCCATCGCTGTCCTGCTGCTGCTGATTTTCGGCGGCCGTTTTTTCAAGACCGTGCCCGCCGGCTATGTGGCGGTCGCCACCCTGTTCGGCGACATCCGCACCACCCCCTACGAAGAGGGTCTGCACATCCCGGTCAACCCCCTCTACCAGTGGCACATGTATGACGCTCGGCAGAAGACCCACAAGGAACAGGCCAACGTCCCCTCCCAGGACCAGCTGCAGACCCGCCTCGATGTCAGCGTCCAGTACCGCATCAACCGCGCCATGGCGCCGCAGATCCTGAAAAACACCGGTACCGCCATCGACGCGGTCAACGTTCACCTCATTCCCAAGCTGCGCTCGCTGCTGCGCGAGCAGGGCAAGAGCGTCAAGCGGGCCGAGGACTTCTTCCAGGAGGAGACCCAGAACCTGCTGCAGGCGGCACTGTTCGAGGGGCTGCGCAGCTACATGCAACCCAAGGGCATCGAGGTGCAGGCGGTGCTGATCCGCGATATCAACCTGCCCCGCTTTATCACCAAGGCGATCGAGGCGAAGAAGGAGCGTGAGCAGGAGGTAGAGAAACAAAAGGCCGAGTTGGAGCGCTTCCGCACCGAGCAGCAGCAGAAGATCGCCGCCGCCAAGGCCGAGCGCGAGGCGGCCGAGGAGCAGGCGGCCAAGCGCCGTGTGCTGGCCGACGCCCAGGCCTACGAGATCCGCAAGATCAACGACGCCGTCGGCAACAGCCCCTCCTATATCAAGCTCAAGGCGCTGGAAAGCCTGCAAACCATTGCCAAGGACCCGGCGGCGAAGCTCTACTTCCTCAACGGCGACAGCCCGCAGCCGTTCCCGCTGATGCATCTGGGCGACAAATAGCCCCGACTGTTGCCGCAAACCGCCTTTTTCATTGATTTCCCCCCGCTGTGGGGGGAAAATGGGCGGTTTATCGCCCTTCGGGGCCAGACAAGCGATTTTTTCACCATATCAGAACGAGGAACACATCAATGAAGCTGATTCTGTTAGGCGCTCCCGGCGCCGGTAAAGGCACCGTCGCCAAGCTGCTGACCGCTATCGACGGCTCCGTCCAGATCTCCACCGGCGACATCCTGCGCGCCGCCGTTAAAGACGGCACCGAGCTGGGCAATAAGGCCGAGGCCTTCATGAAGGCCGGCGACCTGGTCCCCGATGAGCTGATCATGGGCATCATGGGCGAGCGTCTGCTGGAAGACGACTGCAAGAAGGGTTTCCTGCTCGACGGTTTCCCGCGCACCATCCCCCAGGCCGAGCAACTGAAAGAGCTGCTGGTCAAGCTGGGTATCGAGCTGGACATGGCCGTTGAGATCGATGTGCCCCGCGAGGTTATCCTCGACCGCCTGACCACCCGTCGTACCTGCACCGAGTGTGGCGCCATCTACAACGTCAAGAGCAACCCGCCGAAGGAAGAAGGCAAGTGCGACAAGTGCGGCGGCCCGGTGGTACAGCGTGACGACGAGACCGAAGAGGCCATCTCCAACCGCCTCGACGTCTACAACGAAAAGACTGCCCCGCTGGTCGATTTCTACAAGAACGAAGGCATGCTGCTGAGCGTCAACGCCACTTCAAGCGAAGCGGTGATTGAGGCCATCCAGGCCAAGCTGGGTTAAAAAAGTCGGGCCCACGGTGTTTTTTCACCGTGGGCCTATCCCGCTCCCTACACACCTCTCCCTTCATCCCGTAAATACACCTTCACCCCATATCCATCGTCACCATGGGCAATCTCCGCCATAGCCTTTCCATACTGTTCACGTTTGTTCCTGAATTCGATTTGTAAATACAACGCACTTTAACGGTGAGAGTAAAAAACCGCGGCAGCCAATCTCCTGCACGCTGGCGGTCTACTATTATTAGTATGGTTTCATACCACGTGGTGGTCGTGGTGTGTTCTGTATGAATAAGCGCATCCCAAGGGTGACTGGTATCGTTACCATTATCGACTCCTGGTCTGCACGCCTTGACAAGAAATTGCGATTCACAATCGCTGGCAGTTGGTGAAGGGAATCAGGTAATAGAACAGCAGCACCTTGACGGCGATGTAATTGTTCAGATTCGGCGGGAAGCAGGATATCACGGTGGACAGACACCCTTGCTCCCTATACGACTCACCACACGATCGGGGATACCCATGCGTAATTTCCTGACAATTGAAACATCCCGCCCCCGCTTCGCCCTGTTCTTTATTTTATTGATAACAGTGGCGTTCAAGACACCGGCCGGAGAGGATTACCCCAGGCAACGGCAGGCACTGGTAAAGGCCATAGAGGATGTTGTCATTGCAACCAGCAGCTATCTGGATAAAGAGGCTCTCGATCGGAGGGTACTCGATGCCATGCGTATGGTGCCGCGCCATCTGTTCGTCCCGAAAAAGTTACGCGAGGTGGCCTATGAAAACCGCCCCCTCTCCATCGGTTACGGTCAGACCATATCACAGCCCTACATGGTGGCGATCATGACCGATCTACTGAAACCTAAACAGGATCACCGGGTGCTGGAAGTTGGTACCGGTTCAGGTTATCAGGCAGCGGTCCTTGCTCAGCTGACCAGTGATGTATTCACCATCGAGATCATTGAACCGCTGGGCAAGAAGGCCCGGAAGCGTTTACATAAACTCGGTTACCGCAATGTCCAGGTAAAGCTCGGTGACGGCTATTACGGCTGGGAGGAGCATGCTCCGTTTGATGCCATAGTGGTAACCGCTGCCGCAAGCCACGTTCCACCACCCCTGGTAAAACAACTCAAACCAGGCGGGCGCATGGTGATACCCGTGGGTGGCGCCTTCGCAGTACAGCAGCTTGTATTGATTGAAAAGGATATGACAGGCGCAATAAGCCTTGAGCAGGTATTACCTGTACGCTTCGTACCGCTGACAGGCAAACGCGACGAATGCGAACCGGACTGCAAGAACAGCAAGTAGGCAGACAATCGTGATCATGAGCCCGCCGCGACTATCCATTGCGTTGATCTCGGCAGCCGCCCTTGGCTATGAGGTGCTGCTGATGCGGCTGTTTTCCATTATCCAGTGGCACCATTTCGCCTACATGCTTATCAGCCTCGCCTTGCTCGGCTACGGTGCCAGCGGCAGCTTCCTGACCCTGGCACGACATCATCTGTTGCCGCATTTTACCACGGTATATTTTATAAACATTTTCCTGTTTTCACTGAGCTCGGTGGCCTGTTTTATCATCGCCCAGCACCTGCCCTTCAATCCACTGGAGGCGTTCTGGGACCCACTACAGTCTATCTGGTTATTTACCATCTACCTGCTCCTCTCTCTGCCATTTTTCTTTGCGGCAAATTGTGTCGGGCTGTCGCTCAGCCACTACTCGACGAAGGCTTCACACATCTATGCGGCGGATCTGCTTGGGGCCGGTGCCGGCAGCATCGTGATTATTCTCTTGTTGTTTACCGTCTTTCCTGAACAAGTGCTGCTCCTCTTTGGAAGCCTGATAGCCATTAGCGCCGGTCTTGCCTGCTACGAACTGAAATTGCACTCCAAATGGATAGCAGGCCTGGTGGTTGTGTTTGTTGTACTGCCATGGACTGTGCCACAGGAGTGGAGCAAACCGGTGATCTCCCCGTTTAAAGGTCTGAACCAGTTGCTGCAGATTAATGGCACCCGGATTATCTCTGAGCAATCAAGCCCGTTGGGACTGGTTTCGGTGGTAGAAAGCCTGCAAACACCTATACGCCATGCCCCCGGGCTGAGTGTGGTGGCAACGCAGTGGCCCGTGGAGCAGAAAGCCATCTTCATCGATGGCGGCGGCATGTCTGCCCTGACGCACTATGACGGTGATAGAAGCAAACTAGCCTACCTGGATCAGATGACATCCGCCCTGCCCTACCACCTTGGCCGACATGATCATGTACTGATACTCGGAGCTGGCGGTGGAAGTGACATTCTTCAGGCCCACTACCACAATGCTGACAGGATTGATGCGGTCGAGTTAAACCCGCACATAGCAGAACTCGTGCAGCAGGAATACAAGGACATTCCCGCACTTTTTTCCCAATCCGGCACGACTACCATGCATGTTGCCGAGGCCCGGGGATATATTTCAGGCAGCGACGCCCATTATGACCTGATCCAGATTTCCCTGCTCGACTCCTTTAGCGCCTCTTCGGCAGGACTTTACGCACTGTCGGAAAGCTACCTGTATACCGTGGAGGCGTTTCAGGATTATCTACAACACCTCAACCCAGGTGGTTATCTGGCCATCAGCCGCTGGATCAGGAATCCGCCACGAGACACCCTGAAGCTGTTTGCAACCGCGATACAGGCACAGGTGAGACTGCAGGTTGAGCATCCCGCGCTGCAACTGGCCTTAATACGCGGTTGGCAGACCAGTACGCTAATCGTCAAAAACGGCATGTTTAATGATACAGAGCTAAACAAGATGCGCCGTTTCTGTGAGACGCGCGCCTTTGATATTGCTTACGCGCCTGGTACCGGTAAAGTAGAGAACAACCGCTACAATCGCCTGAAACAGGATCATTTCTTTCATGCTGCCCAGGCATTTATTGGTGGCAAGGGTGATTCGTTCACATCCGATTACAAATTCAAACTAAATCCAGCCACCGACGACAGGCCCTACTTCTTTAACTTCTTTAAGTGGCGCACCCTTGCGGAAATTGTAAATCTCCGTGGAAAGGGGGGAACACCCATGCTGGAATCCGGATACCTGATCCTTATCGTCTCGCTGACACAGGCGATACTGGCAAGTTTTATCCTGATCCTGCTACCGCTGATCGTGGGTCGCCGTACAGCAAGGCCGTCACAGCTTACCGCCGCCCGTATTAAAGGTCTGATCTATTTTTTTATGCTCGGCCTTGCCTTTCTCTTTATCGAGATTGCATTTATTCAGAAGTTTATCCTGTTTTTGCACCATCCGCTGTATGCAGTGAGTGTGGTGCTGGCGGCATTCCTGATCTTTGCCGGACTGGGCAGCGCCTTTTCCAATCGCTTCGCTGAATTTACGAAGACAGCCCGCACCATCAGGATTGCAGTCTTCTGTATTACCGCTCTGTGCCTTGGCTACCTGTTTCTTGTTGAACCTTTATTTAACGAATTACTGGCATATCCAGTTACAGTAAAGATAGCCGTCACTGTCATACTGATCGCACCATTGGCATTCAGCATGGGGATGCCGTTTCCGCTCGGGCTTGCCAGGTTGAATGAAACGGCCCCTGTCGAAATCCCATGGGTATGGGGCATCAATGGCTGCGCATCTGTTATTAGTGCAATACTTGCCACAATCACTGCCATTCATCTTGGCTTTAGTGCTGTGATAATTTTTGCACTCCTGTTCTATATCACTGCTGCCGCAACACTCCCGTAGCCATCGCAGCACGGGGACAAGCACAAACACGAGCCACACCGATGACATACAGCAAAGCAGGACGCATCCTTTTATTGCTTCTCATCCTCACCGGATCGGCACTCACATTAATATACCGCGCGCATATCGATGAGGCTGCTGTGGACAGGTGGCTAAGCCTGCATCCTGTCACATCACCACTGCTCTTTCTGGCGTTTTATCTTGTTATGACAATACTGTTTTTTCCCGGCTCGATGCTTAGCATTATTGGCGGGGCATTGTTCGGCCCATTTTGGGGAACCTTCTATAACCAACTCTTTGCAACAACAGGTGCCGCCCTTACATTTATCATTTCCCGTTTCCTGTCAGAGCAGTGGCTGGAGAAGCACCTGTCAGTAAAAATGAAGAAAATAAAACGCGGCGTAGAGGATGAAGGCTGGAGGTTTGTGCTGCTGGTTCGACTGTTTCCGGGTATTCCATTTAGCGCGCTGAATTATGCGCTGGGCATGACCCGAGTACGCTTACTTCATTTTGTAGTCATCACCTTTATCTGTATCTTCCCGCGCGTTGTCGCCTACTCATACGTGGGGCACATCGGTCGCAAGTCCTTGTCAGGAGGAGAAATGCACGCCAACCTTCCACTGGCACTCTTGCTACTGGCTTTCGTTGTCTTTGCGCCTTACCTGACAGTCTCGATATGGAAGAGTGTCAAGGGGAAGATCTGACACACCATTTGTCCTCATCATGGTTACAGTAGTTCAGCTTGGCTGCAGCTGTGAGAAAAAGTTCCATGCCGAAAAACTGTTCACTGGCGAATGGACGGCAATACTTTTTCAGGGTGCTGTGCGTCACCCCTTCGCACCGCTACCGGTTGTTCAAAACAGCGTCTGCAAGCGTATCATGCCGCCATCCACGGCATCTGAATCCAGTTCATCAAGATTCCATGACAGGGCAAAGGTCAAGGTACTGGCCCGATTGGCCGAGAACAGTTCCCACGCTGTTGTCAGCTTTCCCTCGATCTGGTTCGCGTGCGTATCCGGTACCGATGCATCGATGTAGTCGCTTCCCCGGGTTGCATTACCGACAAAAAGCCCCAGCTCCCATGCCTGATGGGGTCTGAACGGATGGTAGTAGGTGGTATAAGCCTGCAGGGTGGTATACAGAAAATCGAATGACATCCTCCCACCCGCTGCGGCCCGCTCATTATTGCGGAACTCATCGTAGCGCAGCCCCACCGTCCATTCATCATTCTCCCCGGGAAGGGCGATACGGAAGGCGTCAACAGAGGCGTAACGGATATCCTGCGAGCGCCATTCGCTACCCTCATCGATACTCTGTTCGGTAGCAAAACCGCGCGTCCTGAGCCCCAGGGTCTGCGCCTCATCAAGACGGCGGGTCACTGTAAGGCTGTAGTTTCGATTCTCGAAGGCAAATACAGAAACCTCATCATCCAGCACGAATTCCAGCGGCCTGTTCTGCTCCCACTGGAAATTCATTCTGAAGCCATTGCCCCAGTCGTATGCTCCCTCCACCAGCCACTGTCCCGGCTCGGTTCGGTAGGACGACTCATCCTGCACATTCTTCATGTTGTAGAACAGATCGGGAGCCAGGGCTGCCACACGCAGATAGTTGCGCGGCCGCTCGCCCAGCGTCAGTCCCAGCCCCAGATCCGCATCGCGTTTGGCGTAGGCGGGACGACCCAGCAGCGACACGGAGACAGGATAATCGGAATGCCTCAACTCAATCTCCAGCAGTGGCCGCTGCTGTTCACGGCGCTCATAGAACTCCTCTTCTTCCCACATCACCCTGGCAACCACATTGGGTGTGATCGCCTGTTTTACGCGCAGGTCGGAGAACATGTAGAGCAAATTGTGATCAAAGCTTCCCCCTGTCGCACGATAACCGTTTTCCACGTCGATCCATCTGATTTCATCGGCACGGCGGAATTGATAGGCATTCATGTCGATAAAAGACTCGAAGCTGAAGGTGATATCCTCCAGTGAAGGGTCGCCATCCCAGCCGGCAGCACGGGTATCGAACACTACACTGTTCAGCAGCAACGCCGCCAGCACAATGCGAATGCTTTTCTCACGCAAAGCGTGCAACGTCATCCCCCCGGCAACATTGACACTTTGACTGGGACACATGTAGAAAAAGGGAGTATATATCTGCCACAATTGCCTGACCCGCTCCTGCAAAGTTTAACTGGCAAGGTAGTTAATCTTAATTTAACAGTTGAAAGTCATTGATGCACCAAGGTGATAACGCAGGCAGATTGCCCGCTTTGCAGGCCCGTGTCGCATTGCACCGGTGGAGAGAAAAATGCGTGCATTGGTTGAGTGCATGCCACCACAGACTCAGTACTTTCCTCTGCCCTGCGCCCGCGATTTTGCTACACCCACGCAGCTCACCCTGAAGGCGACACACTTTGCTCCCGTCAAAAGGTTCCCGCGACTACCAGCTCCAGTTCCTGGCGGTGGGTTGCACCAGGTCCAGCACCATAGCGTTGCCGAATTCATCGCGCACGAGGAGCATGCCTTCAACCAGCCAGTAGCGATAATCGAAGGTCATCCCCGTTGCCGGGATGATGGCGAGGATGTGGTCGCCCTGCACGGAGATGTTGCCGTGCAGATAGCGATCCCGGCCGGCGTAAAGTGCGAACTGGTTACCCTGCACGATCCAGTACTCGCCGCTGGTGGCACGCCACACGCCATCCAGGGTGCCCCACAGCGGCGCATTGGCAAACGCTGCCCCCCCCTGCCGCCAGGGATCATGGGCACGGCGATCCCAGGGGCTGGCCGGGTAACGGTAGGTCCAGGGCGAGCCGGGGTAGACGTAGTTCCAGGGAATAGAGCGATAACCGGGACGGCGCTGTTCGACAAACCACTCCATCATGTCCCACATGGCGTTCATCATGCGCATCGCCATTGAGCCGTTGCCGGCAAAAGAAAGATCGGCACCCTGCACCTGGGGCGACAGGCTGCACAACAACACAAGCGTGATTAACAGGCGCTTCAACACAACGCTCCGATCTCGTAACGATGAGCCCTAATGAACCGAGATACTAACCATACCAGAACTGCGCGTGCAGGGTTATTCCGCACCCAGTTCGATACGGTCGGTATCGGCTACCGTGATCGTACGTCCGTCCAGGGTGCGGAAACTGCGCGCTTCAACATCGCCGAATCGTGCCTGATAACTCACACTCTCGCCGTTCTGCGTATTGATCACCCGCACCGTCACCTCGCGGTAGTTGTCGCGCCACTCAAAGTAGAGCCAGCCAGCGGAAAATGCCAGCATCACAAAGATGAACAGATAGGCGGCAAGGCGCATATCGGACTGCACGCTCTGCGTCTGTTCGGCCTGTTCACTCTGTATTCTGTGCATGCGCTCGGCGCGTGCCTTGAGCACCAGGTACGCCCCACCGATTACCGCCAGTGTTATAAGTATCTTGGCTATCATGGCTGGCCACACTACCATGTGTCACCGGGACTGACCATAGCAATATCGCCGCGTCCGAAGGATAATAGCGCCCCTGTCACGTTCAAGGCCCAAGCCCATGGAATCACGTTTAGAAGAGCTGGAAACCCGCTACGCCTACCAGGAGTCTGCGCTCGAGTCGCTGACCCAAACGGTGATGAAACAGCAACAGACAATAGAAAGCCTGAGCGCACAGGTCGAGTACCTGATGAGTCTGGTAAAAGAGCTGACGCCCTCCGCGGTGGCGCCCGCCTCTGAAGAGACTCCGCCCCCCCACTACTGAGCCGGCCGGAACAGCACCCTTTATTATGAGTCGAGTCAAACACAAGCTTCGCCGCTTCTATGCCAGCGCCCCCAAGGGCATGGGAGAACTGCTGGTCGATGAACTGCGCGATCTGGGTGCCCAGCGGGTGCAGGGCGGCATCGCCGGGGCCAGCTTCGACGCTACGCTGGAGACCGCCTACCGCCTGTGCCTGTGGGGACGCGTCGTCAACCGGGTATTGATGCCCATCACCGACGTGCCGGCCGCCACACCGGAGCAGTTGTATGAGGAAGTCCACGCCATTCGCTGGGAGCGCCACCTCGCCGCCGACGGCACACTCGCGGTGGACTGCACCGGAATCAAACCGGCCATCAGCCACACCCGCTATGCCGCGCTCAAGACCAAGGACGCCATCGTCGACCGGCTGCGCGAACAGTTCGGTGAGCGCCCCTCGGTCGACCTGGAGCAACCGGACCTGCGCATCAACCTGCACCTGCGTGGTGATCGCGCCCGCATCGCCGTCGACCTGTCCGGCGGCAGCCTGCACCGCCGCGGCTACCGCATCGAGGGCGCCGCCGCCCCGCTGAAGGAGAACCTGGCCGC
The DNA here is from genome assembly GCA_041547565.1 of Thiohalomonadaceae bacterium. Classification (GTDB taxonomy): domain Bacteria; phylum Pseudomonadota; class Gammaproteobacteria; order Thiohalomonadales; family Thiohalomonadaceae; genus JBFEUI01. The sequence continues at coordinate 2,069 of JBFEUI010000021.1, read as the reverse complement.
GGCCATTTTGCTGCTGGCGGGCTGGCCGGATGAGGCGGCCAGAGGGGCCATGCTGCTGGACCCGATGTGCGGCTCCGGCACCTTTCTCATCGAAGGGGCGCTAATGGCCGCCGGCATTGCACCGGGACTGTTGCGCGAACACTTCGGCTTTACCGGCTGGCGTGGCCACGACCGGGCACTGTGGCGGCAACTGCTCGAGGAGGCGGAACAACGGCGGCAACAGGGGCTCGCACAGTTGCCCCCGATTCAGGGTTTCGACGCCAGTGAGGAGGCGCTGGAGGCGGCGCGCGGCAATATCGAGCGGGCCGGCCTGGATGACTACATCACCGTATCACGGCATGAATTGTCGCTCGATCTGCCCCTGGACCAACCGCAACAGGGGCTGCTGGTGATCAATCCCCCCTATGGCGAACGCCTCGGCGAGGTCAATGAACTCAAGCCGCTCTACGGCACCATCGGCGAGCTGTTGCGTGGCCCGCTCAGCGATTGGCCGGCGGCGGTGTTTACCGGCAACCCGGAACTGGCGGCACAGATCGGGCTGCAAAGCGAGCGCCCGGTCACCCTCTACAACGGCCCGCTGGAGTGCCGCCTGTTCCGTTACCGCCCGCGCCCGAGCGTCCATATCAGTGAGGACAAGGCCGAGACGCTGGCCAGCAGTCCCGGCGCCCAAATGTTCGCCAACCGCCTGAAAAAAAACCTCAAGCGCCTGAGAAAATGGGCGCGGCGCGAGGATATCCACTGCTACCGCGTCTACGACGCCGACCTGCCCGAGTACGCCGTGGCCGTCGACCTCTACCGGGGCGAGAAACTGTGGGTGCATGTGCAGGAGTACGAGGCGCCGCAAAGCGTGGATGAAGAGAAGGTCTTTACCCGCATGCAGGAGGTGCTGGCCGTCCTGCCGCAGCTGCTTGAGGTGCCGCCGGCCCAGATCTTCTACAAGGTGCGCAAACGCCAGAAAGGCACGTCACAGTACGAAAAACAGGCCCAGAACCGGCAGTTCCACGAGGTACGGGAGGGCCCCTGCCGGCTACTGGTAAACTTCAGCGACTACCTCGACACCGGCCTGTTCCTGGACCACCGTATTACCCGACAGATGATCGGCGCCGAGGCCAGGGGCAAGCGCTTTTTAAACCTGTTCGCCTATACCGGGACGGCCACCGTCCATGCCGCGCTGGGCAAGGCACGCGGCACCACCACGGTGGACATGTCCAGGACCTATCTGGACTGGGCTCGGCGCAACCTCAAGCGCAACGGAATCAGCGGGGCCGAGCATGAACTGATCCAGGCCGACTGCACGGCCTGGCTGGCCGAACAGGCGGGCAAGGGCACACGCCAATACGACCTCATCTTTCTCGACCCCCCCACCTTCTCCAGTTCCAAGCGCATGGCCGGGACGCTCGACATACAACGCGACCATGTCCGCCTGCTGACCGATGCCGCCCGGCTGCTCAGCCCGGGCGGCAGCATTATATTCTCCAACAACTACCGCCGCTTCCGGCTCGACGAGGACACTCTGGCGGCAGGCGGCCTCACGGCAGAGGATATCAGCCGCAGTACCCTGCCCGCCGATTTCGAGCGCAACCCCAGGATCCACCGCTGCTGGCGCATCCGCAAAACTGCTGAATAGAAGCCAGGCACCGCGGTAGTCCCCAAAAAACCTCAAAATAATACTTGACTATTTTAGTGTGGTTATACATAATTTTATTTCACACTAATTCACTGGGTCTTTTATTAAAACCAACGCGCCTCTGGCACGTTTACCACCCAAAGAGGTTAAGAATATGGTTAATCCTATTGAGACGAACGGCAAAACCGTTGTACTGAGCGAGGCCGGCTGGATGGAGGATCTGAGCCAGTGGGACACCGACGTGGCACTGGCCATTGCCGCCAATGAAAACGTCGAGATGACCGACGAACACTGGGACATCGTCAACGAGGCCCGTGCCTATTTTGAAGAGAACGGTACGGTGGCCGAGCCCCGTGTATTCTCCAAGATCATGAAGCAGAAATACGGCGTCGAGCGCAGCTCACAAAAATATATCTACTCCCTGTTCCCCTTCGGACTGATC
>JBFEUI010000020.1:0-32947 GCA_041547565.1 Thiohalomonadaceae bacterium | reverse complement strand
GGTGAAAACCGACTGGTTTTAAATGGATATAACGCGATTGCGACCGAGGTCCTTCGACTGATACATCGCACGGTCGGCGCGATGGAGGGTAGCGGCGATATCCTCATCATCGGGCATGACACAGGTTACCCCTATGCTTACCGTGATTCGCAGTTCACTGTCGGTGCCCGGTCCCTCCAGCGAGCGGCGCAGCCGCTCCGCCAGATGTACCGCCGCCCCCTTCTCCAGTTCGGGTGTGATCACGGCGAACTCGTCACCGCCCAGGCGACCGAAGATGTCGTTGCAACGCAGGGTGTTTCTGATGATGGTTGACAGCCGTTTTAATACCTGGTCGCCGGCGGCATGGCCGAGGCTGTCGTTGACCTGCTTGAAGTGATCGATATCAATGAGCATTACCGAAAGCGGGCGCTGGTAGCGGAAGGCACGTTCTGCTTCCTTCTTTCCCAGTTCCATGAAGTGGCGCCGGTCGTAGATGCCGGTGAGCGGGTCGGTTGTGGCGCAGTGGCGCAACTCGGCCTCCAACTGCTTGCGATAGTGTACCTCCTGCTCCAGCGAGTGACGCAGTTGTCGCTCCTCCATCAATTCCAGGTAATTGATGCGACGCAGTTTCTCCAGGTGCTGACTGTAGATAAATCCGAACAGGTTGGTCAGTGCAAAGGCGACAATGATGCAGATAAAATCGATAGTGCCGGGATTGAGGTAGAGTTGAGTAATGGTCAAATAGCTGAAGGTGGCAATGAGTGCGACCAACAGGCGGTGGCGGTACTGGTTGGGAAACAGCAGGTAGATTGCAAGAATGACAAGAAATTCGTTGATTGCGGCAGTCTGCGCGTTGCTGTAGTAGCCGGCGATAATGGTGCTGTGCAGCGCGATCGCCAGTAACTGGAAAAAGATGATGCCGGCATTCAGTGATCGGGGACTATGGAAATGGTTGATGAGGGCGAAGGCGGCAATGCCCCCCAGCACCACACCCAGGCGCATGCTAATCAGATTGAGGAAGCTGTCTCCCCAGCCGTAGCGTGCCAGGTCGCTGAAGCTGAACAGCAGGATAATGGAGACCGACAGGAACAGGGCATTGCGCGCCGCGTGTGCATCCTCGGCAAAGGACCACCGGCGAAAGGCATATTCATCCTGGGGATTGCGCAGTTCCGCAAAACTATTGACGTCCACGTGCAGTGACATGTGAGTTCCTTTTCACACTTTGTTTTATGATTATCTGCGCGAGTATATAGCGATGACAGGTGCGAGAAAAGACGTGCAAAATAGAGTGAATTTACACTTGGTTGGCGTCTAACTTTTGTGTTGGCGCGAGAACTCCAGCATGCGCTGAATAGGGACCCGCGCCCGCTGCCGGATCGTCTCATCGATTTCGATAACGTTGTCGCCGTGCTCCAGCACCCGGGCCACGCCCTCCAGTCCATTCATTGCCATCCACGGGCAGTGGGCGCACATGGAGCAGGCGGGGCTGTCACCGCCGGTGGGGGCGACAATAAGTTGTTTGTGCGGTGCGGCCTGGCGCATTTTGTGAAAGATGCCATAGTCGGTTGCAACGATAAGGGTGGTGGCGGTAGATTCCCTTGCCGCCTTGATCAGCCGCGTGGTGGAACCGACCACATCGGCCAGGGCCACCACGGCCTCGGGTGATTCGGGGTGTACCAGTACCTGCGCCTGCGGGTGTTGTCGTTTCAGCTCTGCCAGTTCCTCGGCCCTGAACTCGTTGTGCACCACGCAGTCGCCCATCCAGCGCAGCATTTCGACACCGGTCTGGTCCTGGATGTAGCGGCCGAGGTGCCTATCCGGGGCCCAGATAATGGGCTGCCCCTGTGCATGGATGTGACGCACGATGTCCAGGGCGTTGCTGGAGGTGACGACCCAGTCGGCGCGTGCCTTGACCGCTGCGCTGGTGTTGGCATAGACCACCACCGTGTGATCGGGGTGTTCATCGCAGAAGGCACCGAATTGCTCTGCCGGGCAACCCAGGTCGAGCGAGCAGGTGGCGGCGAGTTCGGGCATCAGCACGCGTTTCTCCGGATTGAGGATTTTGGCCGTCTCGCCCATGAAGCGTAGCCGGCTATCACCAGGGTCGAGGCGGGGTGGCGGTTGCCATAGTCGGCCATGCTCAGTGAGTCGGCCACGTGGCCGCCGGTCTCGTCGGCCAGCTGCTGTAGTTGCTCATCGACGTAGTAGTGGGCGATGAGCACCGCATCCTGCTCGACCAGCTGCTGCCTGATGCGAGCGATCAACGCCTGCTGTTCTTCGGGCGACAGGGGGGCAGGCCGCGTTACCGTCTCGGCGATGGCGCGTATTTTCGCTTCCAGCCGCTGTGGTGTCTGTTGCGCCAGGTCCAAGGATCACCTCACACTATTTGCTCTCTCGGGCTTGATATCCAGCTTCTAGAATAAAGATAGAACAGTAGGGTTGCTGTGTAATGCGCGATGAAGCGCAGGTGGTGAGTGATGATGGACAAGCAGACGATGCCGCGCCCCGGGCAGGCGCTGCCCGGACGAAGTGAGCCGCTGCAGGTGGCCGAACAGCACTATATAAGCGGGGCGCGAATCAAGCCGCCGTTTCCCGAGGGCATGGAACTGGCGCTGTTCGGCATGGGTTGCTTCTGGGGAGCCGAACGGCAATTCTGGCAGCTTGAGGGTGTATACAGCACCGCTGCGGGCTATGCGGCAGGCTATACGCCGAATCCGAGCTACGAGGAGGTGTGCAGTGGCCTGACCGGGCACAACGAGGTGATACGGATTGTGTTTGACCCGCAGCGCATTCGCTATGAGACGCTGCTGCGGGTATTCTGGAGCGCGCACGATCCGACGCAGGGGATGCGCCAGGGCAATGACCGCGGCACGCAGTACCGCTCCGGGATCTATGTCTACGGCAGTGCGCAGCGCGAGGCGGCTGAACGGACACGAGCACGTTATCAGCAGGCGTTGTCGGCGGCAGGTTGGGGGACGATCACCACTGAAATTATCGATGTTCCCGAGTTTTACTATGCAGAGGACTACCACCAGCAGTATCTGGCCAAAAATCCTGCCGGTTACTGTGGACTGGGAGGTACAGGCGTGGACTATCCCGCTGATTAAGAAAGGATATAATTCACGGCAATACCGTGCCGGACCAATACCATGAAAAGAAATAGCAACGCGAAGCACAACAGGGGGGCGGTACACCGCGGTGCCGACAACAGTGCCCCCTACCCGGTCAGCCGTCTGGCGCCGGCGGTGGAACTGGTCGATATGGTGCGGGAGATTGCCGAGGCCGACAACATGCTGACCTCGGTGGCTCACGGCAAGTTGAAGGTGATTGCCGATCAGGTGCGTGCCTTGCAGCAGGAGGCCAGGGCGGTACTCGATGCCACCCGGCGTGACCAGATGCTGCATCGGGCGCAGTGTAATTTCAAGCGTCTGCCCGGTCACATCTACCACCTCTATAAAAGGGCTGACGGGACGCGTTATTTTTCGATGCTCTCGCCCGAGGAGTGGGGCGGCAAGCCGCCCCACGACTATGAGGGTTCCTTCCGCATGGAGAACGACCGGTCATGGACTCCGCTGGAAGAACTGGATTGTCCCGATGAAACGGGAGCCATCGTCGAGCGCTTGCTCGATGGTCCGTAGCCGCCCTTGCGTCCATGCCCGCTAACAGGGCACTGCTGCACGGTGCGCTGCTGATCATCGCATCGGAATTCATGTTTGCCGCCATGGGTGCGGCGGTCAAGGCGGTGTCGACCTCCCTGCCATGGGAGATGACGGTATTCCTGCGTAATCTTATCGGCCTGTTCGTCATCTTGCCGTTGTTGCTGCGCCGCGGGCTGGGCAACCTGCAGACGACGGTTCCGTACCTGCACCTGCTGCGTGCGCTGGCGGGTGTCTCGGCCATGTACTGTTTTTTCTATGTGTTGGCGCGTCTGCCCCTGGCCGAGGGAGTGCTGCTTAAAATGACCTCACCGATATTTATGCCCCTGATTGCACTGTTCTGGTTGCGCGAGCCGCTGGCGCGTCTTGCGGTGCTGGCTGTGCCGGTGGGGTTTGTCGGTGTGCTGCTGGTGCTCAATCCCCAGGGTCAGTTCAGCCTGCTGGCGCTGGTGGGGCTGATGGGCGGCCTGCTTGCCGCGCTGGCCAAGGTTACGGTGCGCCGTCTGGGGCGGAGCGAACCGATCACGCGCATTGTGTTTTACTTTTCACTAATCGCGACGGCGGTGTCGGCCGTGCCCATGTCATGGGGGTGGCGCATGCCGCAGCCCGAAGAGTGGGGACTGGTGGCACTGATGGGTGTGATGGGGACAATGGGGCAGCTGTTGCTGACCCGGGGCTACAGCTTGGGGGCGGCGGCGAGTGTCGGGCCGTTCACCTATTTCTCCGTGGTGTTTGCGGCACTGTTCGGTTACCTGTTTTGGGGTGAGACACTGGACTGGTTGTTTGTGGCCGGGGCGTTGCTGATTGTCGTGGCCGGTGTGCTGGCGATCCGTGGACGCTCAAGTGCCGGTGTGTCATGAGGCGGTAGAGCAAAGCGGCAAGCCGGCGCCGAGGGATGTGAAGGAACTGCTTGCACACCGCTCCTGTCCCGCCATGGACCCGCGGTGTACGCTGTTCAGGACGAACAAGTGCAGCGGTCACATGGATGTGAAGGAGCAGCCCGTACATCTCAACGCCGCTCTCGCACTTCCATGTGCTCCGCGGCATAAGGCCCTCCAGATGCAGACTTTTAAGTTATTTTTTGCTGCTAAAACCGAGCAATGGATAAAACGGGCAGAAGCCCACGACACCGGTCACCAGCGGCACGATGCCTATCCAGCCCCAGGCCGGAATTACATTGGCCAGGGTCAGGCCGATCAGCACCAGGCCGATGACGATACGCACTATTTTATCGATACCGCCTACATTGCTTTTCATCACATCCTCCTACACGGTCATTGCAAACGATACAGCAAGCATAGACCGCCCTACGCCCGATGTAAGTGACAAAATCACACATGCAGGCTGTGCAGGGAGGCGAGGGCGTGCAGGTCGAGCAGTTGTATGCGGCCACGCTGCAGCGCAACCCAGCCATGGCGTTCAAACTCCTTTAGCAGCCTGCTGACCACTTCGCGTGCCGTACCAAGCTCGCGTGCCAGATCCTGGTGCGTGGCCGTGGTCACGCCATCAGTATCGGCCAGTTCAAGCAGGGTGTGTGCAAGGCGGCTGTCCATGCGGCCAAAGGCGATGGCGTCGATGAGCATTACCAGTGAGGCGACCCGCTCGCCATAGGAGGCAAAGACAAATTCCCTGAATTTCTTTGCCGCCAGTGCCTGTTGAAATGCATTGTGGGGGATGGCTACGGCATTTACTTCAGTCTCGGTAATGGCCTCGGCATGGTAGTGATCATGGGCCAAAAGGCAGGAGGTGGTCAGGACGCAGGACTGCCCCGCTTCAACACGGTAGAGGACGATCTCCTTGCCGGACTCGGAGAGCTTTTGCACCCGCACCGAACCGTCGATCACCAGCAGGTAGTTCTGGCACACGTCACCCTCGTGATAAACAGTAACGCCTGCCGGCAGCGACATGGTCTGCGCCTTGTCGACGGCCTCCAGCCATTCGCTCTCCTGTATCTCTTTCAGGCCGGGAAAGTGTTCCAGCCAGCGGCTCTCACCATTCATCATTGTGCTCCGCAAAGTGCGCCTGTTGCGTGGATATATAACAGAAATAGTATATCCCCGATGCCGTGCGGGGGCGATGCCCGGCGCTTTTTGGCGGGGTTTGATCGGGTATAATCGTGCCACTGAAATCGAGGAACGGAAGATGGCAAATAAACGGGTTTATCGTGTCTCATTTATCAACCAGGGGCAGATATACGAGGTGTATGTCAGGCAGGTCGCCCAGTCGGGGATGCACGGTTTTGTTGAACTGGAGGGGATGATCTTCGGGGAGAAGTCGGCGCTGGTGATCGACCCGGCGGAAGAGCGTCTGAAAGCCGAATTTGCCGGGGTTAAGCGCAGTTATGTGCCGATGCATGCGGTGATACGCATTGATGAGGTGGAGCGCGAGGGGACAGCGAAGATCGTGGCGTTTGATGGCAGGGGGCAGGATATCTCTTCCGCTGCAGGCGCGTATACGCCGCCCGTTGCTCCCGGTAACTGAAACCGTGTGGCTGGCACGTTCATGACAGGTGTTCAGGCAGGTAGGAGATGACGAGGGTGTCGCTGGTAGGGCGGGCGCAGGAGACGGTCACCGCTGTATTGACGGATGGGGGCTGTGCCGTAGATGCCACGCTCGGCAATGGCCACGATACCCTGTTTCTGGCCCGCCGTGTGGGTGCGGGCGGGCATGTTTTCGGTTTTGATGTGCAACAGAATGCGCTGGATGCGACCCGCGAGCGGCTTGCAGCGGCCGGCATGCTGGAGCGGGTGACGCTGTTCCAGCACGGACATGAGATGATGGGGCAGCTGCTGCGGGGGTGCTGTTGCGCCACTGTACAGGCGATCATGTTCAATTTGGGCTATCTGCCCGGGAGCGACAAGCGCTGCATTACGCAGGCTGTCACCACCATTTCGGCGCTGGAGCAGGCTCTGGAATTGCTGGCACCGGGAGGTGTGATCACCGTCCTGGCCTACACCGGGCACGTAGGGGGGCGAGAGGAGACCGGTGCTATCAAGTCGTGGGCGCAAGCCCTGTCAACAGAACACTGGCGGGTGAGTATCGAAATACCTGACAGTGTCCGCGCAAATACGCCAGAGCTGATCACGATTGTTCATTTGTGAAATGCAGTTGCAGCGGGGTGTGGGTAACAAAAAGATGAGGGGGGCGAGCCCCCCTGGGGAAAGTATAAAAATATAAAAGTTTAGTAGTCTTGGTTGGTTATGCGCTCTTGGCGAGCTGCTCCTCCTCCACTCGACGCACCAGGGGATAGAGTTCCTCGGTTTCGGCCTGGCTGCGTTCACGTATCAGGCGAAAGATCTCAAGGGTTTCGGATAAAAAGGTGTCGTGATTGTAGACGTGCAGCCCCTTGCTGCACCACTTGCTGGTGTAGGCGTTGAAGATACGCTTGATCTCCATGGCACCGTTGAGAAAGCGTTTGGCGCAGGTGTTTACCGTGTTGTCAGGGTGGGCCAGCAGGCCGGAGTAAAGCACCCTGTCTTCCATCTCAAGGTGGTGGCGCACCTTCTCGGTGTAGCGCTCGAACAGTTCGCAGGTGATGGTGGTGTCGCACATCTCTCTGTCCTGGATCAGAACGCCGAGAATCTTGCTCAATTCGGCAATGTCGTGGTTCTGTCGGTGCAGATCGTCAAACGGAATCATAACTGACACTCCCTTTCGGTAACGGTTTTTATTGTAATGCCACAGCCATGGCTGGTGATAACAGGTGAACGGGGTGATTTCACGCTGGCGACAGTGCCGCGCTCCAGTTGGTGTGCTATGGCTGGCAGATTCCCCCTTGCCTGTCAGGGAAAGCATTGGCCAGTTGTGGTTGCAAGTCAAGTTTAACCTGTTGATATTTAAAGATTATCAATGGTTAAAAGAGTTATATTCTGATGTGCTGATTAACCGGTGCCGAGGTGGGACGGCCCGTCCCTGGGCCTGGCGGCAGGGCCGCGTGCCGCCTGTTGCGGCATGTCACGAAGTGCTTAGCTGTTGCGCTTTTGCCAGAATTGATCGGCAAGGCTGCGCAGTTCATTGGCCAGCTGTGCCATTTTGGTACTGGCCTTTTCGCTGGTGCGGGTGCCCTCCACCGTGATCTCTGCCGTCTGGCGGATGTTGACGATATTCTGGTTGACCTCTTGCGCTACGGCATTTTGTTGTTCGACGGCGGTGGCGATTTGCGTGCTCATGTCGTTGATACTGGAGACCGCGTCGGTGATTGCGTCGAGTGAGGCGACCGCCTCGCGAGCCCGCTCGACACTGTTATCGGCCTGGGAACGGCTGCCCTCCATGACCGTGGCCGCCTGGCGCGCAACGGTTTGCAGGTTTTCGATCATCTGCTGGATCTCCTGGGTGGAGTCGTGGGTGCGGGTGGCCAGGGTGCGCACCTCATCGGCCACCACGGCAAAGCCGCGGCCCTGTTCACCGGCCCTGGCCGCCTCGATGGCAGCATTCAGGGCCAGCAGGTTGGTCTGCTCGGCGATACCGCTGATGACATTCACTACAGTACTGATGTTGTCGCTGTCCTGCTCCAGTTGGCGGATCACCGTGCTTGCCTTCTCCACCTCACTGGCCAGTTCGTGAATGGCGTCCATGGTGTGGTTCACAACCTGTTTGCTGGTCAGGGTCTCGTCATTGGCCTTGCTGGCGGCATCGGCCGTCAGCTGTGCGTTACTGGCAACCTCCTGGATGCTGGCGGACATCTCGGTGACGGCGGTGGCGACCATATCGGTTTCGGCGTACTGGTTGTTGATGCTGGTCATGTTCATCTCAATGGAGACGGCCAGCTGTTCTGCCGAGTCTGAGATGCCGTGGGATGAGTCGGAAATGCGCCCGATGATGCCACCGGCCTCGGACTCAAGGTACTTCAGCGCCATCATTATCTGCCCGGCTTCGTCATGGCGGCCGGTGTAGACGTGGCGGGCGATGGGGTTGTTGGATATTTCGCGTGCCTTGGCAAAGACCGGGCACAGCGGCCGGTTGATCCAGATGCCGGCGGCAATGGCGACCGCCAGACCGCTGCCAAGCCCGGTAAGGGCTGTGACGGTGTCGACATCACCGGCCAGGAGCATCGCGGCCAGGGTGACCAGAACCGTTGCAGCAAGGGAGCCGAAGATGCGGTAGCGGAAAGGGAGGGCGGCGTGTTTCAGCCAGCCGGGTGTCTTCCCGGCGTTGAGCTGCCGGTAGAGTTTTTCCGCACGTTCCAGGTACTCCTTTTTCGGTTTGCTGCGCACCGACTGGTACTCAACGGGTTGTCCATCGCGCAGGATTGGCGTGACGTAGGCGTCAACCCAGTAGTGGTCGCCGTTTTTGCAGCGGTTTTTGACGATGCCCATCCATGACTTGCCCGACTTGACGGTGCTCCACAGGTTTTCGAAGGCGGCGGGGGGCATATCGGGATGGCGCACGATATTGTGGTTCTTGCCCTGCAGTTCATCGAGGGTAAAGCCGCTGATATCGACAAAATCCTCATTGGCGTAGGTGAGGATGCCTTTCAGGTCAGTGGTGGAGAGGATATTGGCGTTGTCGGCGTAGTTTTTTTCAACGCCGGTAACAGGCAAATTCGTTTTCATGAGTCTCGAGTTCTCGGAATCTCTCGGACACTGCATTTCCCTGGAGCATGGGGCTGGTGTTCCCAACAGGTCGAATGGTTAACAATGGCGTTTGTATGTCGGCAACGGCCAAGCCGTTTTCTGGCAAAATCCCTTTAGTGCCGAAAATACATACAGATAATATCTATGACAATAGGTGATATCGGTAATTTGGACAAAATCTTAAGTGCTTGGGGCTACGGCCTGGTGTCAGGCATAGGTGTTGATGATGCGGCCGGGTTCCGTAGCGGCTGCTTGGAGGGCTGACGGGGCATTGGATGCCGGTGTGTGCTCGCTCAGACTCAGCTGCTGCTCCAGCTGGCTGACATCGGTCTCCAGTTGGTCCACCTCCTTTTCCAGGTCGCGGTTCTCCGACTCCAGGCTGTTCTTGCGGTTTTCCAGCTGCAGATTTTCACTGATCAGGCGGGTGTTTTCCTGGGAGAGGCTGCGGTTTTCACTGTTCAGGCGGCGCTCACGGATGCTCCCCGCATCAACCGTCTGGCTGGTGATGCGGTTGACGGCCGTGAAGAGGCTGGAAATGCCGTTGTTGCCGATGCTGTTCATGTCAAAGCGAACACTCTCATCCTGTATACGGCAAAGTCTAGGAGCCTGTGACCCGGGCGTCAACTGCCCATGTTTATAAATGACTTGAATATCAATGGGATGGGGAAAGTGTTGTGGTACCGGGGGAGTGGGAATGGCGGAGCGGACGGGACTCGAACCCGCGACCCCCGGCGTGACAGGCCGGTATTCTAACCAACTGAACTACCGCTCCGGACCAGAGCCGCGCATTCTAGCCGAATCTGACAGTGCGTCAACCGTTTTGTTGGGATACGCTTATGTAACCTTGTCACTGTAGGGAGGAGGCCAAAGGCGTACAGTCAATCCCATCCAAATCCTTCCCTGTACACCTAATACACAATGCGCTACCAGATCGACGAGACTGTAAAAAGGCGGGCACGCTGGGCTCATGAGCTGTTTCTCATCAATGTGCTTTTTTTTCACCTCTTGCTTACCCCGGCATCAATAGCACTGGAGATAGGTTGGTACGGCCTGTTGCTGCCGCTGCTGTTCTCCTCCGGTGTGATCCTGTTTACCTGGTACCGTGGTCGGATGCCGGCGCCGTGGTTTGTCGTGGCGCACTGGCGCCTGGCATTCAGGCGTTGCCGCCTGTTGCTGCTCGGCTACGCCATCACTGCACTTGTGTTCCTGGTGGCCTGGCTGGTTACACTGGGTATCGACGAGGAGAGCATGAAAACCATCATGTTGACCGTCTTTACCCGTATCGCGGTGATGCCGACCCTGATTATGGTGATGGTGACCGCGGTGATCGAGGCGGGAGGCATCAATCAGGTGGGACAGGGAGAGGTGCCGGACTGGCTGGTTGAACGGCTGCCGAAGGCGGACGTGCCGTTGGCGCAATCATAGCGGACTATAGCTGTATCAATTTCATGGTCGGTTCATTCAACCGAGGATCTTCGTTGAATCCCGAAACCAGCAGCACATTCTTGCCGGTGCGGGTAAGCTTGTAGCGTTTTGCCAGCAACACGGCCAGTTTGCGCCACTTGTTTGTCTTGTCTTCTTCCAGCCGGATGGGCACTACACCCCAGTGCAGCGCCAGCCGGCGGCAGATTCTCGCATCGGCACAGATGCCCAGGCTCGGTGCCGTGGGGCGGTTGGCGGCGATGACACTGGCGGTGGCGCCGCTGCGTGTCGGTATGATGATGGCCTGCAGTTTCAGTTCGTGGGTGAGGTGGTTGACCGCATGGGCCACCGCCATGCGGATCGAGGCGGGGTGTCCCCCAGGGTCCTGCTGCAGGTGTTCGCCGTAGTAGCCGCTGCGCCACTGATGATGCTCGATCTCGCGCAATACCCGCTCCATCGCCTCTACTGCACTGACCGGAAAACGCCCTGCTGCCGTTTCGCCGGAGAGCATTACCGCATCGGTACTAAGTGAGGCGGCCGTGGCCACGTCACCGACCTCGGCACGGGTGGGACGGGGATTGGTTATCATCGATTCGAGCATCTGGGTGGCGACGATGACCGGCTTATGGTGGCAACGGGCCAGCTGAATCAGTTCTCGCTGGATCAAGGGCACCTTCTCCGCCGGCAGTTCGATGCCCAGATCGCCGCGTGCCACCATGATGGCATAGGAGTGCTCGATGATGGACGCGATGTTCTCGACCGCCTCCGGTTTTTCGATCTTTGCGATGATCGGGATATCCGCACCCCTGCCCTTCATGTAACGCCTGAGCCTGCGGATGTCCTCGACACAGCGCACAAAGCTCAGCGCAAGAAAATCGGCGCCCAGTTCGATGGCCAGATCGACATCCTCGCGATCCTTTTTTGTCAGCGCCGCTACCGACAGACGGGTGTCTGGCAGGTTCATGCCCTTGTGTGTCTGCAATGTGCCGCCGTGGATCACGCGGCAGTGGACATCGCGCCCTGCAACGGCCTTCACCTGCAGTTCCAGGCGACCGTCATCGAGCAATATGCGCTCGTTCTTGGCCACGTCAAGGTGCAGCTTGCGATACTGGGACGGGATCAGCTTGTCCCGCCCCGTGACCTTGCGGGTGGTAATGGTGAGTTGCTGGTTGCGACGCAGCGTAATTGCGCCTGACTCGAATTCGCCGACCCGGATTTTGGGGCCGCACAGGTCGAAGATGACCGGGATGTGCTGGTCCAGCCGCTTTGCGCCATGGCGTACCAGCTCGAACAACTCCCGGTGTTCCTCATGGCTGCCGTGGGACATGTTGATCCGGAACAGGTTGGCACCGGCACGGATCAGCTTTTCGACTGTTTTGGCCGATGCGCAGGCCGGACCCAATGTGGCGATGATCTTGGTGCGACGCCAGTGCAGTGCAACGGGATCTTCGGTGATGTCACGGGGCATGGTGCTTCAGGTGTCAGTTACAGGTCGTTTTCACCGGTTACCCGGTTGCGCCCAAGCTCCTTCGAGCGATAGAGCGCCTTGTCGGCACGTTCGATAAAGCTTTCGACCGGCTCCTTGTACTTGTATTTGGCTACCCCTATCGAGACGTGGACATGGGGCAATTCCTCCTTGGTGCCGGAGCGTACCAGCCGTGCTTCGGCAATGGTCTTGCGTACCTGCTCGGCCACCGTTGTGGCACCGATGTAGTGGGTGTCCGGCAGCAGGACCACAAATTCCTCACCGCCGTAGCGTGCGATAAGGTCGGTTCCCTTTAAGGTGCTTTTCATGGTGTTGCCGACAAAGGCAATCACCTTGTCGCCAAGCAGGTGGCCGAAGTTGTCGTTAAACTGTTTGAAGTGATCGATATCGATCATCAACAGGCACAGGCCGTGCTGTTTTCGTTTCTCCTCTTCAACAGCCTCTGCCAGCCGTTTGGTAAAGGTGTTGCGATTGAGCAAGCCGGTCAGGTAGTCGAGGGAGGCCTCTTTTTTCGCCTGTTCCAGATCGCTGCGCAGTCGCTGTACCTCGGTGAGGTTGTCGTTAAGCTGAGCGTTCATGCTCGAGCCCGAGTCATGCATCTGATCGGTGCTGTGTTTCAATGTGCTGATGATTGCGCTCAGCGCCTTGAGTGAAGGGTTTCCGCCCAGAGCCTGGCTTTGGGCGGCCAGGGTCTTGCCGAACCGCTCGGTGTCCCCCTGCATTGATTCCAGTGCATAATGCAGTTCATTCAACAGCTTGATTACCTCATCCTGCACCTGACGCAGGTATTGTTCATTGAGCTGCAGTACGTAGTTGTAGAACAGCTCTTCCATTTTTGACGTGTTGAGGGACTCCTTGTTTGCAAGCAGTTCGTCCATAATAGTACGCAGTGTCTCGTTTTTGCCCGAGACATACTCATAGCAGACGGCATAATTGGGCGGATCAGCCGGCATAACCAGCTCCTGGAGCATGGTGATGGTGCTGCGCATGTGATGGAAGCTGGTTTCCAGGTTGTCTTCGGTCATTTGAGTTGTGGTTATTTCGGCTGTATGGATGCGCCTGTTACGCGTTATGCCTGCACATTAATAGTAAAGCACCGGGATTATGCAATGACAAATACAAATGGGCTGCAACAGGGCGCATACCAGCGCCATCTCGCGCGGCGCGAGAACAATCCGTTGTTTCCGCCGCCACGGCGTCATGTTGACGCAGAACAGCGGGAACTGGCCAGGCAGCATGACCGCGAGGCGCTCACGCGTTTTCTGGATGAGTTTCAGGGGCTGGTGCAACGCTGCGTTGAGCTGAAGGCCAGCGAAGAGAGTGAAGTGGTGCTTGAATTGAAGGCGCAGCTTGATCGGGCCTATGTCATCAGTGCCGGATTGATGGGTGAGCAGCGTGAGGTGCAGCAGGGCCTGCTGCGATTGAGCCAACTGGTGATGGCAGCGATCCAGTCTGGTGCAGCCAACGACCCGCTTGCACTGGAAGAGTTACGCAATGAGGCCGTGGCGCGGGAGAAGAATATTGAGCTGCTGCGCCATCCGCTGGTGGCCGACCTGATGAATCCCGATTCGCCGATACCCGGGGACGAACTGGTCCCAACCTTGCTTAGTAGTGATGAGGTGTCGCTGGCGGCGGCACTGTGGTTGTTCGAGCAGGGGCAACTGGAGCGGTTGCGTGAGGCGGGCGAAAAGCTGCTCCAGTCACTGGAGGCCACGGGTGTTCAGGCTGAAGGTGCGCGCCGAGCCCTGGCAGTGATTGAGCAGGCCTGTGAGGACTAGGCAGAACTAGCGCTGTCAAAAAAAGGTTTTAGTATTAAAGGATGCCCCGAATGGTTGTGCCCAGAATACGGAGCGGGTGGTTGTACCTGTCAATGCCCGCAAAGGCCCTGCTGCAGCAACCCGGGTGACAGATAAAATAGTTGGGCTGAGGCCGGGAGCCGTCTGATGTATATCTTCAAAAAACTGGAAAAAAGCAAACCCGTTGAGGGGCTGACCGATCTGCCAGCGCTGGGGATGGATGCCAAGAGCCTCGCCGCGGATTATCGCCGCTACTTCAGTTCCTACCTGGGGCGGGACAAGTACTGCAAATCGGTTCACTACCCGTTTGAGGCACTGGTACTAAGCCTGAGAGACCGCCTGATGGAGCGTTGGAAGTGTACCAACTACTCCTACAACGAGAGCCATTGCCGGCGAACTTACTACCTGTCGCTGGAATTTCTCATGGGGCGGGCGCTGGGCAATGCCATGCTGAACCTGGGCCTGACCGGGGAGGTGAAAAAGGGGCTGGCCAAGTGGGGCATGGATCTGGAGGAGATTGCCGAGGGCGAGCATGATGCGGGTCTCGGCAACGGCGGTCTGGGACGGCTTGCCGCCTGCTTTCTCGACAGCTGCGCCACCCTGCAATTGCCGCTGATGGGTTACGGCATTCGCTATGAATACGGTATGTTTCGCCAGCATGTCGAAGACGGCTACCAGGTTGAGGAGCCGGATCACTGGCTGCGTGACGGTAACCCCTGGGAACTGGAGCGCCCGGAACGGACCCAGCGTATCCAGTTCGGCGGTCGCAGCGAAAGTTACCGCGACGAGCACGGCAGAATACACTGGCGCTGGGTTGACTCCCACGACGTGCTGGCGGTGCCCTACGATACTCCCATCCCCGGCTACCGCAACGGCACCGTCAACACCCTGCGGCTGTGGTCGGCACGGGCGACCGACGAGTTCGACCTTGATGAGTTCAATGCTGGCAGTTATACCGAGTCGGTGGCATCCAAGAATGCCGCCGAGAATATCACCATGGTGCTCTATCCCAATGACGCCAGCGAGTGCGGTAAGGAACTGCGGCTCAAGCAGCAGTATTTTCTTGCCTCGGCCAGCCTGAAGGATGTGTTACGGCGCTGGATGCGTGATCACGATGAAGGGTTTTCACAGTTTGCGGAGAAAAACTGCTTCCAGCTCAACGACACCCACCCGACCGTGGCGGTGGCGGAATTGATGCGCCTGCTGATGGATGAGCACGGGCTGGAGTGGGGGACGGCGTGGGCGATTACGCACAGGACCATGGCCTATACCAACCACACCCTGCTGCCCGAGGCACTGGAGCGCTGGCCGGTGCGCCTGTTCGAGCAGCTGTTGCCGCGGCTGCTGGATATCATCTACGAAATCAATGCACGCTTCATGGCGGATGTGGCACGGCGCTGGCCGGGCGACACCGAACGCCAGCGTCGCATGTCGATCATCGAGGAGGGATTCGATCCACAGGTGCGCATGGCCTATCTGGCCATTGTCGGCAGTTATTCGGTCAATGGTGTGGCCGAGCTCCATTCCCGCCTGCTGTGTGAAGGGCTGTTCAGCGATTTTTATGAGCTGTGGCCGGAGCGCTTTAACAACAAGACCAATGGGGTTACCCAGCGGCGCTGGATGGCACACGCCAATCCGGGCCTGAGCGAGCTGATCAGCACGGCCCTCGGTGAGGGCTGGATCACCGACCTGTCACAACTGGCACATCTGGCGCCTTACGCGGAGGATGCGAAGTTCCGCAAGCGCTGGGGCAAGGTGAAGCAGCAGAACAAGGCCCGGCTGGCGGCACTGGTGGCCGCCGACAGCGGGGTGGAATTCCCCACCGACTTTCTGTTTGACGTGCAGGTCAAGCGCATTCACGAGTACAAGCGTCAGCTGTTAAATGTGCTGCACGTGATCCATCTGTACGAGCGCATCAAGCGCGGGGATACCGAGGGCATGGTGCCGCGTTGTGTGCTTATCGGCGGCAAGGCGGCGCCGGGCTATGCGCGGGCCAAGCTGATCATCAAGCTGATAAACAGCGTGGCGGATGTGGTGAACAACGACAGCCAGGTAACCCCCTGGCTGCGCTTTGCCTTTCTGCCCGATTACCGTGTCACGGCGATGGAGATCATCGCCCCCGGTACCGAGTTGTCCGAGCAGATCTCGACTGCGGGCAAGGAGGCCTCGGGCACCGGCAATATGAAGTTCATGATGAACGGTGCCCTGACCATCGGTACCCTGGACGGGGCGAATATCGAGATTATGGAGGCGGCGGGTGAAGAGAATTTCTTCCTGTTCGGCCTGACGGCGCAACAGGTTGCCGAACAGCGCCACAGTTACGACCCCGAGGCGCTGATCGCTGCCGATGAGGATTTCCAGCGTGTGATGGCGCTGCTCGAATGCGGCCACTTCAGCCAGTTTAGCCCCGGCCTGTTCGACCCTATTATTCACTCGATTCGTGACCCGCATGATTTGTGGATGGTCGCGGCCGATTTTTCCGGCTATGTGGCGAGCCAGCGGCGGGTGGCCGAGTGCTATCGGGACAGGGCGCAGTGGCAGCGCATGAGCATTCTCAATACGGCAAGCAGCGGGCGCTTCTCCACCGACCGTACCATGACCGAGTACAACCGGGACATCTGGGGCATGGAACAGGTGGCGCCGCTGCCGCTGAATCACGGCTGCTAGGGCCTGCTGACACTATGATTACAGCGATTAAGCAGTTTCTTGAACAGCATGTGTTCAACGATGTCGAGCAGCCGGGTGAACAGGGGGAGCATGCCCTGCGGCTGGCGGCCGCGGCACTGCTGGTGGAGATGATGCGCATGGATGAGCAGATCGCCGAGCAGGAGCGCCACGCTGCCGAACATATTGTCAGGGACAGCTTTGACTTGACGGCAAAGGAGAGTGCCGAGCTGCTGCAGCTTGCTGAGGCGGAGGTGAATGCGGCGACCGACTACCACCAGTTCACCTCACTGCTGAATGCACGACTCGCTTACCCGCGGAAGATGGCGCTGGTGGAGCAGATGTGGCGGGTGGCGTATGCCGATGGTGAACTGGACAAGTACGAGGAACACCTAGTGCGCAAGGTTGCCGAGCTGCTCTACGTCTCGCACAGCGATTTTATCGCTGCCAAGCACCGCGCGCGGCAGGACTAGTTTGTCGCGATCCGGTCAAACGAACCAGCGCTGCTTTTCCAGCAACAGCACCTCGGCCTCCCTTGGCTCCAGGGGACGCGAGAAATGGTAGCCCTGCACGTGGGGACAGCCCAGTGCCCTCAAATGGTTCAACTGCTGGCTGTTTTCCACCCCTTCGGCCACCAGTGAAAGCCCCAGGTTCTTCGCCAGGTTGATAATGGCCCGTACCGTCTCCAGACCGTCGCTTTCGATACGGTTGACGAAGCTGCGATCGATCTTCAGTGCATCGATAGGCAAGCGGTGCAGGTAGCTCATGGCGGAATAGCCGGTGCCGAAGTCATCAATGCTCAACTGCACGCCAAGCCGCTTGAGATCATTGAGGGCCCCGGTGACCTCATCACGGCTCTCCAGGAACAGACTTTCAGTCAACTCCAGTTTCACCGACTCGGGGGCGACCTGATGCGCCTCGAGGGCGGCCCTGACCTGTTGCGGCAGATCGCTGTGCAACAGCTGTTTGCCGGAGACATTGATGCTGATCCAGAGCGGGGTCGCATGGTGGTTTTGCCACGCGGCGTGTTGGCGCAGGGACTCGTTCAGGACCCACTCTCCGATGGGGATGATCAGGCCGGTCTCCTCAGCCACCGGAATGAAATCGGCGGGCTTGATCTGGCCGTGTTCCGGGTGGTGCCAGCGGATCAGGGCCTCGAAGCCGCTGATCCGGCCACTGTGAACATCGATTACGGGCTGATAGAGCATGTGAAATTCGCCAGCGTCAATGGCCCGGTGCAGGTCCTCTTCCATGTGCAATTGTGCCAGGGCCTGGCGGTGCAGCCTGGGGTCAAACAGCGCATAGCGTGCCTTGCCCTCGCGTTTGGCCTGGTACATGGCCGCATCGGCATCGCGCAGCGCCTCTTCACTGCTGCGGTATTCCTGGTCGCTTGTAGTGATGCCGATACTTGCCGTGGTGAATACCTCGTGGCCGGCCAGGTTGAGTGATTGGGACAGCGCACCGAGGATGCGTTCGGCCATGTGCGTGACCTTTTCGATATGTTCGACATCCTCCAGCAGTACCGTGAACTCGTCACCGCCGAAGCGCGCCACCAGATCTGCGGCACGCACGCAGCGGCCGAGCCGATGCGCCGTGGTCAGCAGTAGTTCGTCCCCTAGCAGGTGGCCGAGGCTGTCATTGACCACCTTGAAGCGGTCAAGGTCGAGAAACAGCACGGCAAAGCGGTAATCGGGGTTGCGCTGGGCGAGGCTGATGGCGCGGTCCAGCTGTTTCATAAAGAAAGAGCGGTTGCTCAGCCCGGTCAGCGAGTCGTGCAGGGCCTCATGGCGCAGCTGCTCCTCGGTCAGCTTGCGTTCGGTGATATCGGTGAGTGAGCCGGCAATCCGGTGGGCCTGTCCGTTATCGTCGAAAATCGCCGCACCGCGGCTCAATACCCAGCGGTAGCGACCATCCTGGTGCAGCATGCGGTGTTCGAAGCTGAAGTGCTGCGTGTGGCCCTGGGTATGGGCGCGCAGTTCCGACTTGAGTTGCGGCAGGTCATCCGGGTGCACACGGGAGAACCAGGTATCGGGATCGTGCTCAGTGTGCGGGACGTCGATGCCGGCGATCGCCAGCCAGCGCTCCGAGTAATAGACCTCGCCGCTTCGCAGATCCCAGTCCCAGAGTCCGTCATTGGCGCCGTTGGCGGCCAGGGCATAGCGCCGTTCGCTCTCGCGCAGCGCCTCTGCGGCACGCCTGCTTTCCGATATGTCGCGCAGGTAGGCGGTAAACAGCGGCTTTCTGGCGCTATCGATACGGGTCACGGCCAGCTCTACCGGAAAGCGCTCACCATCGGCGCGCATGGCCTCGGTTTCGATGCGCCGATTCAGTATGTGTTGCTCACCGTCTGCCATGTGGCGCGCGAAGCCGGCGTGGTGCTGCTGGCGCAGCTCGGGCGGGATGAGCAGCTCGGCCATGTCACCGCCCATCACCTGTACCTTCTCGTAGCCGAAGGTTTTCTCGGCGGCGGGATTGAATTCGATAATCTTTCCGTCACAGTCGATGGTGATAATGCAGTCCAGGGCGGATTCCAGGATGGCGCTTTTGCGCATCTCGCCGTGACGCAGGTTGATGTCGCGCCGGTGCAGGCTGTGTCCGCCAAAACCGATTGCCACCAGGCCCAGCACCCAGATAAAACCCAGGCGCACTGCGTCACGGCCGAACTCCTTCACGGCCTTGTCCTGCAGCGGGGCCAGTGGCACTGCCACGGCGACACCGCCGCCCACATCACCGATGCGATAGCCCTGATGACCGTGGCAGTGCAGGCAGTTCTCACTGATCACCATCGGTCGCATCAGGCGCAGGTGTTCCTTGCCGTCGATGCGGCTAAATGTACTGAACTCCTCGGCCCCGTTCTCAAGTGCCTGCAGGGCGGACTGTTCCCAGTGGTCGGGTGCGTTGCCCGGGCGCAGCGGCCGCAGACTGGTAATACGTGCGGGGACACCGAGGATCTCGCCATACTCTTCGTTCAATTGGCGCATGATTGTGGCGGGATTGATCAGCGTGAGCCGTTGGCCCGTCGGGGTGGTGATGTCCCGTTCGGGGATGTGCTTGAGGTAGGGATCGGCTCGTGCCCTGTCACTCTCCGGCACGTAGATGCGCTTGTGCTCGATGGCCCACAGGCGCATCGCCTGATCCTTGTTCAGGTGGGCATAGGCCTCGGTATAGGCCGCATCGAACATGGTTTGCTGGTGTTGCTCATAGCTCCATACCAGCAGCGCGGTAAAAAGTAGACTCCAGGCCACGATGAGGACCACCGTGAGGTGGAATATGGAGAGCATGCGTGATTGTGTCAGCGTCTCGTGCTGCATGCTGATAGTTTGAACTCCGCTTCAGTGGCTGAACAAGGCGACACTAACATAGTTTAGATTACTCTGGCTCGGCAGCCCCCGGGGCTGTGTTGGTCAGGAGCGGCAATTTTCTTCTATGGAAAAAAGAGAAGAGCGTTTCAACATACGTGTTGCCTCGTTGTGACCGACGGCCCGGCTGATAAGGTAGCCCTGCAGTTCATCGCAGCCGAGTGTATGGAGAAAGTGGCACTGTGCCCCGGTTTCGACCCCTTCGGCAACGATGCGCAGGCCCATATTGTGTGCCATGGCGATAATGGCGCGCACCATGATGGCGTCATTGGCATTGGTGGTGATGTCCTTGATGAACTGGCGGTCGATCTTGAGTTTGTCGATGGGGAACTGTTTTAAATAGTAGAGTGAGGAGTAGCCGGTGCCAAAGTCGTCAATGGACAGATGGATGCCCAGGTCGTGGAGGCGGTTCAGGTTGGTGACGGCCCGGTCGATGTCCTCCATCAGTGTGCTTTCGGTGATCTCAAGCTCGATATACCGGGCGGACAGTCCGGTTTTCTCAAGTATGGCAACGATCTGTTCGACCAGGTCGGGCTGGCGGAATTGACGGGCAGAGAGGTTGATGGCAACCGAGATCGAGTTAAATCCCGCATCGAGCCATTTTTTTGTCTGTCTGCAGGCGGACTCCAGCACCCAGTTGCCGATGTCCTTGATCAGGCCGGTCTCTTCTGCCATGGGAATAAACTGTGCAGGCGGTACGGTGCCGTATTCGGGATTGTCCCAGCGTATGAGTGACTCGAAACCGGTGAGCTGGCCGCTGAGTGTATCGACCTTGGGCTGGTAGTTGAGGAAAAACTCCTCGTGCTGGCAGGCAAAGCGCAGGTGATTCTCCATCAACAGTTGCTGATAGGCGGAGGTGTTCATCTCCCTGGCATAATACTGGGCGGTGTTGCGGCCCTGTTGCTGTGCCTGGTACATCGCCACCTCGGCATTCTGCAGCAGATGTTCCGCGTCATTGGCGTCGCCCGGGTAGATGGAAACACCGATGCTGGTGGTCACCTCGACGTCGCGACCGTCGATGTCGATACGCTCGGTCAGGCGGCTGTGAATGGCGTTGATAATGCGATTGACCGATTCGGTGGCAACAAGGTCACTGATCAGGATGGCAAACTCGTCACCGCCGAAGCGGGCCACGTTGACGCCTATCGATTGTCCGCCGGCCTGTTCGACCAGTTCGGGCTCCTTGTGCAGACCCATCAGGCGCTTGGCCACACGCATCAGCAGGCGGTCACCGGCCGTGGCGCCGATCGCCTCGTTGATGCGTTTGAAGTTATCGATATCCAGCAGGATGACAGCCAGGTGCAGTTTCTGGTGTTGCGCCCTCACCATCGCCTGCTGGATGCGATCATTGAACAGCAAGCGGTTTGGCAGACCGGTGAGCGTGTCGTGGCTGTATTGTGATTCCAGTTCGTGGGCCTGTTGTTTTAGTGCGGCTTCAAGCACCCTGTTCTGCTTGTGCACCAGTGAATACAGTGCGGCGCTTTCCAGTGCATAGGCCGTGTTGTTGAGGATGATGGAAAGCAGTTGCAGGGTAGCGGGCGAGGGGGTGTCATGGGCATCTGTCAACTGGGCGATGAACATGCCGCGTACCCGGGTACGCGAGGCCAGCACATGGAGCAGTAGCTTGTGTGCCCCGTCCCGTGTATCGAGTTTGATGGCACGGTTCTGATTGATGGCCCAGGCAAAACTGCCGTTTTCAATCAGGTGCCCTATCTGCTGTTGCAGGTAGCTGGTTTGCGATTCGGGCAGACAGTCATTGAGTTCAAACTCGGAGTCGTCCTCGTCCACCAGCAGAAAGGCGCTGCTGTCCAGCTCCAGAATTCTGTTCAGATGCTCCCGGGTTAACTTAAAAATATGGCTGGGTTTGCGGTTTTCGGCAGCATCGCCGTGCATGTATCCCATGGAACTGAGGATATCCAGTGACTGCATGTGCCAGCTGTTGACCTGCTCCAGATGCTGGATACGCTGCTCCAGAAGGAGAATGCGGTCATTTACGGACGGTTGCTTGCTCGCCACGGTGCTCAACCTGTCATGAACAACTGGACGGCATCAGTAAACTGGTGATCAATCTGCTCGACCACACCCTCCAGTGCGTTTTCGGAGATACCGATAAGGTCCCAGGCCTGGGGGGACAGCGGCGGGACCAGTACCTGGTTGTTGGCACTGAAAATAAGTGCGTTGGCGACGATGTCTGCCATGTGGACAATTGCGGTCTCATCCCGATAACTTCTGGCATGGCGGGGAAGGTGGTGATACCTGACAGGCTCGTGAAACGATTCAGGCAGGTTCCAGGCCTTGAGCAGGGCGCCACCTGCCGCGGCGTGATCGAAGCCCAGCACGTCGCTCTCCGCAACGTGTAACAGCTGGTTGTTTAGCCGGCTGGTGTAGATGGCTTCACGTGC
Source organism: Thiohalomonadaceae bacterium (assembly GCA_041547565.1). Taxonomy (GTDB): domain Bacteria; phylum Pseudomonadota; class Gammaproteobacteria; order Thiohalomonadales; family Thiohalomonadaceae; genus JBFEUI01. The sequence continues at coordinate 10,610 of JBFEUI010000020.1, read as the reverse complement.
CAGTTCCGGTGTTTTCATGTGCAGGACCAGTTTGCCGATATCGTGCATCAGCCCAATCAGGTAGAAGCGCTCGACATTGGGTTCGCGGCGATAGGTGGCCAGTACCCGTGAGGTGATGCCTGTTGCAATGCTGTGTTTCCAGAAGGTGGCCAGGTCCACGCCGGGTTTGAATGCATCCTTGAATACGTCGATGACACAACTGGCAAAAACCAGGTCGCGCAGCTGCTTGGTGCCGATAATGCTCACCGCGTAGGTGACCGTCTCGATGCGGGCGGGGAAGCTGAACATCGCGCTGTTGGCGATCTTGAGGATGCGTGCCGACAGCCCCGGGTCGGTTCCGATGATCGCGGCAATGTCGGACAGGTCGCTATAGGGATCGTTGATGGCGTTGTCCAGACGATGCACGATATCCGGCAACGAAACGATCTTCACCGCATCGTCGATAACATCATCGAGGGTGGTGGTCATGACCTTCTCCCCCCGTATGCCCGTTTGCAATGCGAATCACGGCCAGGTCGTAAAGCTCTTTCATCGCCGGGTGGTCACAGTCGGTGTGAACAAAGCGCCGGTCGGCCTCTTTCCTGGCCTGTTCCAGCAGCTGTGGCGGAATGTGTTCCGACGGTTTTTTTTCATCGTCAATGCCGTCGGCGACGATTTCCACCTCGGTAATACCCCATGTCATGAAAACACGCAGGTGTTTCTCCTCCAGCGTGGCGCCGGCACGCAGCAGGGTGCGGCCGCTGCGATCCTTCACGTCACTGGATAACGACATGCCGGGCCTGAGCTGGCGTGTTTTAACCGTTTGCGTCGTATGTGGTGTTGTAACGTCCATGAAAATCGATTCCCTGATGATTTATTTTGATATATGACAACTTCTTAGTATCAAATAAAGAACATTTTCATGTTTAGTCAACACGCCCTAGCGCAGGCTGTGCTTGAACATCTTCTCCACCGCAGCGGTCAGGGCCGCAGAGCGCTCGGGATTGCGCAGCGCCCCCAGGATGGGCTGGCGCATACCCGGTATGAACATCAGGTCGGCGACAATCTGGTTAAAGGCCTCCTGGCCTGCCGGGTTGATGGCCAGGGCCTCGATATAGGGGAGGGCGAGTGCCTCATTTTTCAGCGCCTCCCAGCAGCGTGAGGCAATCGCTGCCAGCAGGTCGATACTGGCGGCGTGGGGCGTGTGGAGAAGTTCTTCCAGCAAGGCGGAGCGTATGCCTGTGGCAGGGGAACCAGAGACGCCGCGCAGGCAGGCGGCAATAACCGCCGTGTCAGGCGTGCTCTCTTCCAGTTCCCGCCGGGCCCGGGAGGCCAGCGCCTCGGCGATGGGGTGGGCGACCGCCTCGTGCTCCAGGCAGCCGCACAGGGCCTGCAGGGGCGCTGGCGGCAGGTTGGGTATGGCATCGGTGATACAGCGGGCAAGCTTCCCGTCCTGCAGACGTACCGCGGCATCGGCAAAACCCTGCAGTCCGACAAAGGCCCACTGTTCGAAGCCGGTTTCACCGCACAGGTAGTTGCGGGCGTGTTCGAAGTAGCGGCTGGGGGGCAATCCGAGCAGGGCCGAGGCCTTGGCGTGAAACGCTGCCATGGTCTCCTGTTTTGGCTTATAGCCGTAGGCGCTGTTGCTGAGCTGGTCGGCCATGCCGGCCTCGGCGCCCTGGGGCATACTGCTGCCGGCGGTCTCCAGCAACTGGTGCAGGAAGTCGTCACGGGCCGCCTGAACCAGGCGGCCGGTCTCATCCAGAGGGAATTTCAGGAACCAGACAAAGTGATCGTCGCCCTGTTCGGTATGCCAGCCGAGTATGGCCAGCCAGGCCTGCTGTTGCAGGGGTTGGGGGTAGGCCATCTCTCCGTGCTCAAAGCGGCGAAAGCGTTCGGCATCGATCTTTACGATACGTCTTCCGATGTCAAACACGCGAAAGCGCGTGTTGCTCGCCTCGAGAAAATCGCTAATGGTGGTCAGCTTGTTCATCTGCCCTGCCTGACTCAGCGTTACGCCGCGGAGCGGGTATCCCGGGGGCGGCGTTCGTTGCCCTCATTGACCCGCAGCTTGCGGCCGAGAAACTCGGTGCCATCCAGTTCCTTGATTGCCCTGGCCGCTGAACGGGGAGCCATTTCGACAAAACCGAAACCACGCGGTCGGCGTGTGACCCGGTCGGACATGATGCGTACCGAGTGAACGGTGCCATAGGGGGTGAACAGTTCGCGCAACTCATCCTGCGAGGCCTTGAATGCGAGGTTGCCGACAAAGATGGACTTAAGCTCGCCCGTCTCGTCGCTGGGGGACGGTGTGCCCATGGTGATGGCCGACAGCACGGCCCCAAGCAGCGTGCCTGCACCGATGCCGATGAGAAAGGTGCTGATGTCCTGTTGTTCCAGTCCGAACAACGGGTAAAGAATGTAGGCGGCAAGGGTGATGATAGCGGTGATGGCAAGGGCCTTAACATAGGCGGAAGCTGCGGGTAGTTTCATACGTTAGAAAACCTTTCTCGTGGTGTGTTTGTTTGTCTATTAAAACAGGCGGCAACAACAGTGAACAAAGCGGGTGTTGCCTCAAAATCGGGTGATCCCTTTTCATGTTTTCAGATGGCGGGTCGACCCGGCAAGGGGGCATTATAAAGAATGCGGCCGGGGCTCGCACGGCCTGTGCGGGATAAGACAACGGCCATGCGCTTCGGTTAGACTCGGGCAGTGTCAGTCGTAATCTTGGCCGTGCCGTGGAGGATGATGTGGGTGTTGAGCATAAGCAGCCGTTGCTGTTGTCGATCGTCGAACTGGGTGGGTACCCCAATTTTTCTGCCCTGTATCAGGGGCTGGGTTACCGCCATGAGTCGATCGACTCGGGCAGAAAGGCCATCTCCGCGCTCAAACGCGCAACACCCAGTGTCATCGTGACGGAATTCAATTACCAGACCCACTTTCGTGACCGTACCAGTAACCTGGAGTCGATCCTGGCCAGGGTGCAGCAGCTGAGCGATACGCGTGTAATCGTGTTCTACTACCCGGAAGAGGCGGAACAGCTGGCGCAGCTGCGCCAGCGTTTTCCGCACTTCGAGGCGCTTGTCCGCCCCATCAAGGAGGAGGCGCTCAGGCAGTGCCTGGAGCGTGAAGGGTGAAACGTAAACAAATATAGGGCGCCCCATGGGCGCCTTGGCAAATCGGGATGGCGGGCCCGCCCTATGGCCATGTTATTCGTAAAAGGTGAAACGTGAAACGAGGGGGCTGACGGGCTTCGGCCGGCACATACACTTTGGTCACGTCTCACGTCAGCGCCTTTCCAGCTCCCAGCGTTCGCGTACCACACCACGCATGCGAGTGGTCATGCCCATCATGCTGGAGGTGGGCATGTCGTAGGCGCGCTTCACCTCCCACTCGATGAACATGCCCTCCTTCAGGTCGAAGATCGCCGTACCCTCGCCCTTGTAGGTGATGGTCATACTGCCCCCGCCTTGCTGCGGCATCATCCCCTGCATGCCGCCCATCTGGGCGGGGTCAGGTTGCTGAAACTTGTGGACGATGATCTCTTTCGACTCCACTGAGAAATAGGCGAGGCCGTTGGCGACCTCGTCAAGGTAGTACTCATCGTGACGTTTTGAACTCATCTGTTCGCTGTTGTAGCGGTAGTCATGTTCGAAGCCGTCACCGACCTTGAGCCTGTTTCGCGGTAGTGCCGGCAACCAGCCGAAACGGCTGCGGTAGACGATGTCGGTAAGCGCATCGGCGGGGGTGGTGGTCAGGCTGACCAGCCCCTTTACCGGGTCGATGAGTGCCTCGGCCTTGCTGTCTGCAAACAGCTTTGCCGAGTCGGTGGTCGATTTTGCCCAGCGCTGCCCCCCCTGGTGCCTGCCGTAGCCCATGGCCAGCTTTGCCTTGCCCTGGCTGATGCTGATGACACGGGCGTTCCACTGGCTGCTGGAGACGTGGTCCAGCGGGCTTTCAATTACCTGTTTTTGCCCCATCATATCGATTTCGCTGACCGACTTACCCTTGTCGTGGTGGAGCTGCTTGACCTGGTAGCTTGCCCCCTTGCTGAGCTTGTAGCGCAGCTGCACCGAGGCGGCCTGTGCCGGTGCGCTTGCCAGTGACAGGAGAGTGACCAGCAGGGTTGCCACATATCGTGCGTGCAGCGGTGTCATGGTTATCTCCTTGCCTTGCGTTGGAATTTGCGGATGTGGCGCTCGATACGGCTCTTGTCCCTGGCGCCGGGGTTGGCCTTGAGGTATTTGCGGTACATGGCCACGGCCTCCTCGTAACGGTCCCACTCGCCGTACAGCTCACCGAGGGATTTGTAGCTGCCCGCATAGCCGGGATCGAGCTTGACCGCCTCCAGCATGTAGTGCTCGGCCTGCTCCTTCTCATGTTCGGAAGCGGCAAAGGCAAAGCCGCCCAGCTGCGATTCGCCCAGGCGATGGGCGACCTCGGCACTCTGGAAACCGGCATCCCAGGCGGACTGGTAGAACTGCCGCGCCTTGCTCCAGTCGCCCTCCTCGTAGGCGCGCCGAGCATCGCCCAGCATGTAGCCGCCGACGATCTGGTCGAATTTTGCCTTGTTGAGCTTCAGTTTGCGCCCCCCGCTCAGCGCGGTGATCTCCTTGCTGCGTGTCAGTGAGTCGAGAAAGGCGGGACGATCGGGGGGATTCTGGCTGATGGTGCGGGTGAGTGCCTCGGCGCGAATCATCCCCATGGGGCCCTCCACGCCGGTGAGCAGCTTGCGCATCTGCGGTGGCAGGAAGGACATGGCCAGTGCCTCGGTACTGCCCTCGCGTGCCTTGTCGCTCTGCCGGCGCAGCCGCCGCCACGCCTCCCCCGCCTGTTTCGGGTCATAGCCGGCCTTGACCAGCAGCTTCAGCCCCTCGGCATCGGCGACCATCTCCAGCGGGATGCGCGGGTCGCCGGAACCGGCCCTGGTTTCCGGGGGCAGGCTCTGGTAGACGTCACTGAAGCCTTCCACGACTCCGGCACCGGTTTCCATGGCGATGATGCGTTTGTTGGCCTCGCGATAGCTGAGATCGCCGCTGTCCACATCGGCATAGATGTCCTCGGTCGCCGTGGCCACGGAAAAATCGATGGCGGAGCTGACCACCACACCGGCCAGCCCTGAGGCCAGCGCCTTGGCGCGGCCGGCACGCTCCTTCTCCTTGAAGGCCTGGTAGATGCCGGGGTAGTGGCTCTCGGTGATATGGGCCACCTCGTGGGAGAGCACTGCCGCCAGCTGTGCCTCGTTCTGCAGCGAGAACAGGGCACCGGTGGTCAGCATCAGGCGGCCGTTGGCCATGGAGTAGACCTCGGGCATGGCCTTGTCCAGCAGCGTGACCTGCAGGCTGACACCTGAAGGCAGCTTGCTGCCGGCCGGCAGCAGGGCCCTGGCCACGCCGGTCAGATACCCGGTCAGTGCCTTATCGCTGACCACCGGCGTCTGGTTGACGATATTGTTGTACTCGTCGGCGGCCAGACGGATGACGTGCTGGCCCTCCTTGTCGACCGCAGCGCCAAGCGGTGTGCTGAGTATAAGGGTGGCAAGAAGCGCGGCGAACGTCCTGCCGCGTGCGGGTTTGGTGGCATGTTCCCTGTGCATGGTCCCCTCTCAAGACGGTATTTTTTCTATGTATATCCAGAAACTAGCCAAGTGGCGGGGAGGGTGCAAGAGGTAGTACGGGGCAGAAAGGGGATTTGGATTGTTTATTGATGTGCGGCAATAGCTATTGGCGGCCGTGACTAATCCTCCAGTATGAAGCGGATGCCGATACCCTCGGCTGTCTCACGCACCACCTTGCCCTTGATGACCGGCGCTGCCTCGGCGTCAGGCGCCATCTGCACCTGCAGTTCGACCAGGGTGCCGATGGGCAGTTGGGCCGGCTCATCGGTTTTGAGAAACACTCCGCTGTCGCTGACATCGGCGGAAAAAAGCGTAATGCTCTCCTGGCCGTCGCAGCGTACCTTAACGGGCATCGGTGCTCTGATTCTCTGGTGTTGTCGGCGTTCGGCTCCCACGAACCATCCCCTTTGTTGTTATTGCGCTTCAGGAACCGAGTTGTGTGAGTTGTTCAACCATCTCCGGTTCCATGTCCAGGCCGACCGGCCAGTTCGGATTGATGGAAATCCCCAGCCCGGTTCCCACCTTCTCCAGCACCCACTTGAACTCGGCCAGCAGTCCGCCCTCGTAGCCGGGATAGTCGCGTACGAACTCCCTGGCCCGTTCGGGGCTGGTGAACAGGATCAGTATCTGGGTATCGTCTTCCGTTGTGAGCGTCAGCGGGGTGGCGTCCTTCGATGTCTGCAGCCCCTCGATACCGTGCTTCTCGAGAATGGGCATGAAGACCTGGGCCTGAAGCAGCTCGGTCATGAAGGTATCGCCCGGGATCTCGCCTGCCTGTGCGGCGAGCAGTTTCTGTTCCAGTTCGTTTTGTGGCTCAAAGGCTGAATTCATAGTACAGGTACTCTACACGCTAAAAACCATGGGGTGTTAGCCGTGTAGTATACGCTGCTTTGCCTGCTCATAGATATTGGTGTCGATGACCTGCTCTTTGCTGAGCCGTCTTAACGTGCGAACTTCGCCGGCCTGCAGCTCCTCATCGTTGTAGCCCAGACGCTCCTTGGCGTCCTCGATGAGTTTGCTTAGTGAGTTGGCGAATGCCTCACTCTCTTTTTTGAAGTGGCCGTGATGGAAGATATCGACCATGGGGTAACGGGCGTGCTGGGTGTGGAATACAAAGCGGTGATCGCTTTGAAACAGGTACAGGATGTAAAAGGCGGCAATCAACAGACCGCTGATGATGAAAAAGGGAAGGGCGCTGAGCAGCAGCGATGTGGAGAAGTGGGTGAACAGGTAGGCGAGAAACGCCACGAACGCCAGTGCGGTGACGCCGATGGCGCCGAGCCAGTGAATGGCCCGGTCGTCGATGGTGCTGTACTTGGGGTCCAGGATGGCCAGTTCAAAGGTGTACTTCTGCTGCTGCTTGAGTTTTTTGTTGCGTACCTTGAGGTAGCGGTCGTTCAGCACTTCAAACCTGCGCTCCCCCTTGAAACGATCGCTTTGCTGGTATTGGGCAGTGATTTCCTGTGCCATATTGGTTCACTCTCGGGTTGCACCAGGGTAGAACAGCCCTTGAGTCTACCCGGTCTAGCCCTCAATTCTGTGCGTTAATTCAACTCTTCGGGGATGACACGGCAATTTGGACATGTGACGCCAGCCGCCAAATCCGCTGCATTCAGAACAGTTCCACCTCGTCGTCCGCCCGCTTTTGCGAATCGAGGGCCTGCTGGTAGAGTTGGTGGGCCTCCTCGATATCCGCCCCCTGCAACACCGCATCAAACAATACCTTGTCGGCTTCATTGGTGTAGTTGGCGCGGATCTTCTGTTGCAACCCGCTCCACTCGAAGGGGTTGTAGAGGCGCTGCGGTTCACTGACCAGCCTGCTCAGGTCGGTGAGGCTGCTGGCCACATGGTTGAGGCGCTGACTCAGCTTGTCGTAGAACTGAAAGGCGATAATGGCCGCCTGCATACGCTGGGCGACGGCATGGCTGTTTTCGATGATGGCCTGTTTGGCCGGGCCTTCCTCCAGCGATTCGGCCGCCTCGGAGATGACCTCGGCGTTGCCGACCATGGAGGTGAAGGAGTTAGTCAGGGTGTTGACCGACTCATCACCGTCCTTGAGGGTCCAGCCCAGCTGGGCGACCGCCAGATTGAGCATCATCACCGTCTCGCGGACCTGGCTCCAGTCGAGATCGGGATTCTCCGCGTTCGAGTGGGTTTTTGTTGGCGATTGTTCGTTCATTGCTAGCAGCCTGTTGGTGGCATGAAATGTTGGGGCGGCGCATCGTCCGCTTGCATGGGGTAGAGTTTAGACGAAAACGGGTCGCATTTAGCAACAGTCGGCAGAGCGGGCCGGCGCATCGCAGGCGATAAAATTGCAGCATCCGGGGCGAAATTAGCCTAAAATCCCCCCTCTTTTGCTTTTGCCGGACCTGGACCGTGATTGAAAACCTTCGCAATATCGCCATTATCGCCCACGTTGACCATGGTAAGACCACCCTGGTTGACCAGTTACTCAAGCAGTCAGACACCCTCGATGAGCGCACCCAGCTCGAAGAGCGCGCCATGGACTCCAATGACCAGGAGCGTGAACGGGGCATTACCATCCTGGCCAAGCCCACCGCGATCAAGTGGGGGGACTACCGTATCAACATCGTCGATACCCCCGGACATGCCGACTTCGGCGGCGAGGTGGAGCGGGTGCTCTCCATGGTCGACTCGGTGCTGTTGCTGGTCGACGCGGTGGAGGGGCCCATGCCGCAGACCCGCTTTGTCACCGAAAAGGCGCTGGCTCGCGGCCTGCACCCCATCGTGGTGGTGAACAAGATTGACCGACCCGCGGCACGCCCCGACTGGGCGCTGGACCAGACCTTCGATCTGTTCGATCGCCTCGGCGCCACCGATGAGCAGCTCGACTTCCCGGTGATCTACGCCTCCGGCCTCGGTGGTTTTGCCGGCCTTGAGCCCGATGTGCGTGATGGGGACATGAAACCGCTGATGCAGGCGATTGTCGACCACGTGCATCCGCCGCAGGTCGAGCCTGAAGACCCCTTCCAGCTGCAGGTCTCGCAGCTTGATTACAGCAGTTATGTCGGTGTGATCGGCATCGGGCGCATCACCCGCGGTCGTATCAAGACCAATACCCCGGTGACCGTGGTCGACACGGACGGCAAGCGCCGCAACGGGCGCGTGCTGCAGTTGTTTGGCTTTATGGGGCTGGAGCGTGTCGAGGTGAGCGAGGCGCAGGCCGGCGATATTGTCTGTTTCACCGGGCTCGACCCGCTCAATATCTCCGATACCCTGTGCGACCCGGATGCCGTGGAGGCGCTGGCGCCGCTGAGCGTGGATGAGCCGACCGTGAGCATGACCTTCCAGGTGAACAATTCCCCCTTTGCCGGCAAGGACGGCAAGTTTGTCACCAGCCGCCAGATCAAGGAGCGCCTGGAGCAGGAACTGGTGCACAACGTGGCGCTGCGCGTGGAGCAGGGCTCCGACCCGGACAAGTTCCGCGTCTCCGGCCGCGGTGAGCTGCACCTGTCGGTGCTGATCGAGTCGATGCGGCGTGAGGGCTTCGAGCTGGGCGTCTCCCGTCCCGAGGTCATCGTGCGTACCATCGACGGGGAGCCGCAGGAGCCCTTCGAACAGGTGACTGTCGATGTGGAGGAGCAACACCAGGGCACGGTGATGGAGAAGCTCGGTGCCCGTGGCGGTGATCTGAAAAACATGGAGCCCGATGGGCACGGCCGCGTGCGCCTCGACTACATCATGCCGGCGCGCGGCCTGATCGGCTTCCGTACCGAGTTTCTGACCGCAACCCAGGGCTCGGGCCTTATCTACAGCGTGTTCGACCACTACGGCCCGTTCAAGCGCGGCGATTACGGCAGCCGCGTCAACGGTGTGATGATCGCCAACGCCCCGGGCAAGGCGCTGACCAACGCCCTGTTCAACCTGCAGGACCGCGGCCGCCTGTTCATCGGCCATGGCGAGGAGGTCTATGAAGGTATGGTTATCGGGCTGCACTCGCGCAGTAATGACCTGGTGGTCAACGCGCTGAAGGGCAAGCAGCTGACCAATATCCGCGCTGCCGGCACTGATGAGGCGCAGATACTGACACCGCCCCAGGTACACACCCTGGAACAGGCACTGGAGTTCATTGACGATGATGAACTGGTCGAGGTGACGCCCAACCATATCCGCCTGCGCAAAAAGCTGCTCAAGGAGCACGAGCGCAAGAAGGCCTCGCGCAGCAAGGAGTAGTTCAGCGCAGCCGAGTGATGTTCAAGAAGCCGGGCAGCGATGCCCGGTTTTCTTTTGCCCGGACGGCGCGCCGGCTGTCACCACGGCAAATGTGTAATACCATTGGAAGGGTGCCGGCAGGTGATTGCGAATTTCACATACGACTTCAGGACTTGATCAGCATGCTCACGCTCTACCCCGAGATTCAGCCCTACGTCAGCCACAGCCTGGCGGTGGAACCGCCCCATCTCCTTCACGTGGAGGAGTGCGGCAATCCGGCGGGCATTCCCGTCCTGTTTGTCCACGGCGGTCCGGGTGCCGGCTGCGAGGATTACCACCGGCGCTTTTTCGACCCGGAGGTCTACCGCATTATCCTGTTTGACCAGCGCGGTTGCGGCCGCTCCACCCCCCATGCCGAGCTGGCCGGCAACACCACCCAGGCACTGGTGGCGGACATGGAGACCCTGCGTGAGCACCTGGGCATCGAGCGGTGGGTGCTGTTCGGCGGCTCCTGGGGCTCCACACTGAGCCTGGTCTACGCCCAGACCCACCCGCAGCGGGTGGCCGGCCTGATCCTGCGCGGCATCTTTCTCTGCCGGCCGGACGAGATACGCTGGTTCTATCAGGAAGGGGCCAGCCGTCTGTTTCCCGACCTGTGGCAGGAGTATCTGGCGCCCATCGCCGAGGACGAGCGCGGAGACCTGCTGCAGGCCTACTACCGCCGCCTGACCGGTGATAATGAGCTGGATCGCATGGCCGCCGCCAAGGCCTGGTCGCTGTGGGAGGGGCGTACCTCGACGCTGCGCGGCAGCAAGGCGGTGGAGGAGCACTTTGGCGATCC
>JBFEUI010000019.1:0-33193 GCA_041547565.1 Thiohalomonadaceae bacterium | reverse complement strand
GCCGCCGCCACCGCCATGTTCACCCCGCTGGTGCTGCAGATGTTTGCCGTGGGCGAGGAGACCGGCGCGGTGGACGACATGCTGGATGAGGTGGCCGGCTTTTACGAGCGGGAGGTCGACTATGAGCTGAAGAACCTCAGCTCGGCCATCGAACCGATCCTGATCGTCGCCGTGGGCATCCTGGTGCTCATCCTGGCGCTGGGCATCTTCCTGCCGATGTGGGACCTGACCCAGCTGGCCAAGCGCTAGTCCCCATGGCGGAGTTCAAGGGCTGGTTCAAGCAACCCCGGGCATCGCTCTCGGAGCTGGTCATGCTTGCCGTGCTTATCGGCATCTTTGTCTATATCGCCACGCTACGCATCTGGGAGCTGCGCGTCGTGGCCGAAAAAACCGGCATGGAACATACCGTTGCCGCGATTCAAAGCGCGCTGGGGATGACGCTGGCGGCAACCATCGTCAAGGAGGGGCTGGGCGGCATTGCCCGGCTGGAGGGCAGCAATCCCATGCAACTGCTCGACCCGCCACCGGGCAACTATATCGGCGAGCTGGAGCCGGACGATGTGCACAAGGTCGGTGCGCCGGCCTGGTATTTCGACAGGAATAACAAAACACTGGTCTACCGCGTGTTGAATGAAGAGTATTTCGAAACGCCGCTTGAGGGCGCCGCGCGCGCGCGCTTTCACATCCAGCTGAACTACCGGGATGCCAACGCCAACGGCCGCTACGATCCGCACCGCGAGGTGCTGACAGGCCTGGCACTCAGGCCGCTTGAGCCGTACCGCTGGAGACTCGACTAGAGCCCATACACCCGTTTATGCCGGAACTTCTCAAAGACATGGAATCGGCAGTGCCGCTGATTGTTGAGTTCACCTATCGCCTGCTGCTGGTCGGCGGCCTGTTTACGCTGCTGTTCGGCATCCTGACACTGGTGGCCCCCGATCGGGCCATCGGCTTGGGCACACGGCTGAACCACTGGTACTCGACCCGCCGCGGCACGCGCCCGCTCGATGTCCCACGCCATATCGAGTCAACCCTCTACCGTCACCACAGGCTGGTGGGGGGCGTGGTGCTGCTCGGCTCGCTGTTTACCCTCTACCAGCTTCGCATCACCCACGGCCTTGCGGAGCTGGAACGGTTTCTCGCCTTACTGGGCCTGCCCAGCCCCCTGCTGCAACCCGCTGCCCATGCGCTCTATGCCCTGCTGCTGCTCGGCACGGTCTTCACCCTGACCGTCGGTGCCATCGTTTTTGTTCGCCCCAGTGCACTAAAGGCATTCGAGGAGCGCGCCAACCGCTGGGTCTCCGCCCGTCAACTGGGCGCCTTTATGGAACAGCGTTACTCCCAGCCTGACAGTTTCTTTCAGGCCCACCCCCGGCTGCTGGGCACGGTGATCACCCTGGGCAGTATCTACCTGATATCCATTGTTGCACTGGTACTTTAAATAAGTGCCAGAATACAATGAAAAACAAGGCTTTTTACTTGATACGCGCCATGCGCGGTGATATAAGTGAAGACCTTATAAGGAGTGGTCTTTTTTCGACACTGCGGTGTCACCCATAACCAGGGACGTGATTGTAACTCATTGGAGGCTGCGGCCTTCCGACATCCAACGGAGAAACCCTATGAAACAACAACAAGGTTTTACCCTCATCGAACTGGTGATGGTAATTGTGATTCTCGGCATCCTCGCCGCCACGGCACTGCCGAAATTCATGGACATGGAAGGCGAGGCACGCAACGCCGCGCTGCTGGGTATTGCCGGTTCGGTCACCTCGGCCGGTTCCATCAATTACGCCAAGTGCGCCGTGAACGGCCATACACAAGCTGACTGCACTGCCGACGGCTGTATCACCGTTGGCACAGACTGTACGGTACTTGAAGGTATTGTTGACCAGGTCGACTGGACCAACGATTATCAGGTCGTTAACGCCGCAACCCCTGGTGGCCATGCCACAAATAACGGTGTTGCACTGAACTGCAGCGTTCAGGATCAATCCGACACGACCAACCTCACGACAGACATCACCGTCCTGACAGCCTGCCATTAAGCGGAGCATCCTGTTGCCATGCAAAACGGCCACCTTCGGGTGGCCGCTTTGTATTAAGGGCGGCTCATCCAGGCCGAGCTGCCGTGGCGCTCCAGCAGCAGTTATTCCTTCCCAAAACAGCCTGTTACTGTAATATTGAACGAAGTACAGAAAACAAACGTGGTTATCGCAGCATCCTGATCGCCCGGCTTCGGTACGCAATGCCGATTCTCAGGCATCAACCTACACAATACGGCACAATACCTTTTTATGGTTAACGCAACGCTATCCAAACTGTTTTTTGCCGGTGCCCTGTTCATTGCATGCCCGCTGCTCGCCGCCCCTCCCGCCGGTGATTTGGGCAGCCGCTCCGATCTGGTCTGTGCCGACCAGGACCCGCAGCAGACCAACATCAACGAGGTGACCTTTTCGGGCACGGGTGCGGAATACATCGAGTTCAAGACTCTGACCGTCACCGACTTTAGCGGCTGGCAGGTCTGTTACGTTGCCAATAATGTCGATCCGGATGTGTGCGCCGACTTTGCCACCGGCAGCGGCAGTTTCAAAGCCTTCCCCCCTGCCGGCGGCGAGACACTGACCACCCTCACGCAGGATCCGGATAAATACATCGTCTACTACTTCGGCTCACCCAATCCCAACTCGACCTACGGCGAGGTCATCCTGCTGGACGATAGCGGCGAGGTGGTCGATTACATCAAGTACTGCAAGGACACGGACGCCGCACAGTGCGAAACCTACTGGTCTGCCGCCAGTGGTAGCTGCATGGACACCGTGGTCGAACACGGCAACTCAAGCCTCAAATCGATTGGCCGAGTGGAGCCTGACGGTACCGGCGACTGGAGTGAGAACCCCGACAAGACCGAAGGGGGCACCAACGAACCGACGGCCTCCTCGATTGCCTATTTTGTCATCAGCCACAGCGGCACCGGTGTCACCTGCGAGGCCGAACCGGTCACCATTACCGCCTACGACGCCGGCGACAACCCCGTCATCCCGCCGGCGGGCACGGGCATCACTGTCACCACCACACCCGCGGTTGACGACATCAGCGGTTCCACCGCCTTTGACGGCAGCAGCGCCTCGCTCACGCTCTGGCTGACCGAGACCACCGCCACGGCCGCCGTAGACATCGATGTGACGGACGGCACCGCCACCGATATCGATGGTGACGCGGCCAAAGATCCCGCGCTGGCCTTTGTCGATGCCGCACTGCGCTTTTATGCCGATGGGTCGGCAAGCAGTATCGGCACCCAGATCGCGGGGAAGGCGTCGGATATTGCCCCGGGGGCACAGACCCTGACTCTGCGAGCCGTGCAGACAAACGCCGATACCGGTGCCTGCGAGGCGCGGGTGACCGGCACCCAGACCGTGCAGCTGGCCTTTAGCTGTGAGGATCCCGGCACCTGCAAAACCGATGACGGGGTCAGCATCTCGGGTACGCCCATCGCCGATAATCCCGCCGCCGGCATTAGCGATTACAGCGCCGTCAGCCTGACCTTCGATGCCAATGGCAGCGCAGCTTTTACCCTGAATTACAGCGATGCGGGTCAGATTGCCCTGCATGCCCGGCTTGCCCTGGGCGCCACCGCCACGCATCCGGCCACCACGCTCACCGGCAGCAGCAACGTCTTTACCGTCAAGCCGGCCGGCCTGTGCGTCGAGTCGCTGGATACCAACGCCGACTGCCCCAGCGGCGATGCCAGCTGCAGCGCCTTTGTACCCGCCGCGATCGACTTCAACCTCACCGTCAGGGCCGTCGGCTGGGAAAGCCTCGGCGAGAGCGATAGCGATTTTTGCAGTGGCAACAGCGTAACACCCAATTTCCAGCTGGCCGGCATCGCCATTGACCAGAACCTGATCGCACCGGCCGGGGGGGGCTCCCGGCACGCTTGGCGTCACCGCCTTCGACATGAGCGATGCCGACAACGGCAGCCACACCCTGACCCAGTCGATTTCCGAGGTCGGTGTCTTTAGCTTTAGCGCCACGCCACCGAGCTACTTCGGCGAGACCATCGCCACCTCAACCAGTGACTATATCGGCCGTTTCTACCCCGCCTATTTCACCACCGCCGTCGCTAACGGTATCCTAGCCAACACTATCAGCTCCGGTGCCACCCCCTTTACCTACCTGGGTGAGACCTTCGGCTACGATACCGCACCTACGGTGACCATCAACGCGGTCAACACGGCGGGCGGTACCACGCTCAACTACCGCGGCGCCTTCATCAAACTCACCGCCGACGAGGTTTCGCTCACTTACCCGACGCAGGACAACACGCAACTCGACGAGGACGGCAACAATATCGGCGTGAGCGCCATCGAGGGTAACCACGCCATAACCGACCAGTGCACCCTCCCGACACCCAGCTGCGGCAGTGTGCTGCTGACACTCGGTGGCGTGGTGGCCGACCAGTTCACCTACGATCGCAGTCGGGGACAGGTCGCCCCCTTTAGCGCCGACCTGACATTGTCGCTCACCGCGGTCAATGAGACCGAAGACGGCGTCGGTGCCAACGACCTGGCCACGCCCAGGGCGATCGACCCTGTCGGCAACCTGCAACGCTTTGGCCGTGCCACCCTGCAGGATAACTACGGGCGCGAAAGCGATGCACTCGAACTCTACCTGTATACCCAGTACTTCGACGGCACCGCCTTTGTCAGCAACGGCGATGACCTGACCACCGCCTACAGCGTGCAACCGACCGACCCGGCCACACCGCCGGCGTTGACCGACCCGTCCTGCAGCGACCCGGGCAGCGACCCGATACAGTGCGGCAACGTTGCCGTCGGCGGCAGCAATATCGGTCACGGCGACTATTTCACTCTCGCGGCCCCGGGCAGCGGCAATTACGGCGTGCTCAACTACACGCTGGGCGTTGACAGCTGGTTGCGCTATGACTGGGGCAGCGGCAGCTATATCGACAATCCCGACGCCAATGCCACCTTCGGCATCTACCGCGGCGATGATCGCTTCATCTACTGGCGAGAGGTCGAATGAACAAGTGCAACGGCTTCACGCTGGTTGAGCTTATCCTGACCATTATCATCGTCGGCATACTCGCCGTGTATGCCTTGCCACGCATGAGCGCAAACGCCTTCGATGCGCGTGCCGCGGCCCAGGAACTGGTCGAGGCGATACGCTATACCCAGCAGATGTCGATGAACAACAGTGGCGCCAATCCCTACCGGATCACGATCAGCAACAGCGGTTATGCCGTGACACAGAACGGCACGCCGGTTATCAATCCGCTGACCGGCACGGCACCCTTTAGCGACAGTGATTGGACAGGGGAGGGAATCACCACCAACACCAATACAATTGTTTATTTCAACTCGCGCGGCCGCCCCCACGATCTCGCCACAACCACTCCACTGGCCGCCAACCTGTCTATACTGGTTTCGGCAGGCGGGTCAAACGTCACGGTGATACTGGAGCAGTTTACAGGCTATGCGCGCATTAACTGACTCTCGCGGTTTCACCCTCATCGAAGTGGTGATGTTCATCCTTATCGTCGGTATCGCCGTTGCGGCGATCGGCTTGCAGTTTCAGCAAAACGTCAGCCACAGCCATGAACCCTATCTGCGCCAGCGCGCACTTGCGGTTGCCAATGCCTACATGGATGAGATCCTGCGCAAGAAGTGGAACAGCGCTACACCGACAGGCGGGGGATGCGTCAACACCGGCTCCGGTACCTGCCCGGCAGGCCCAGCTGCAATTGCCAGCGGCACGGACGGTCAGAGCCGGGCCGCGTATGACGACATCGACGACTACCACGGCATCGATGAGGCACCCACCGATTCACAGGGCATTGCCATGCCCGGTTACGCAGGATTCAACGTAACGGTGAACGTGGCAGCACCGGCTGCCAACTGGAACAGCATCTCCAGCCTTGATGTCAGGGAGATTGAAGTGAACGTGACCAATCCAGATGGCGAGAGTATTTCCATCACATCCTACAGGGTGAACTTCTGATGGCCGCTGTTAAACGCCAGCGCGGCTTTACCCTAATCGAGGTGATCATGGTGGTCATCCTGATTGGCATCATCGCCGGGGTACTGGCGCCGTTTATCACCCAGGCCATCAGTGCCTATACCGATACGCGCTCGCGCACCGAGCTTATCGCCAAGGGTCGCCTGGCGCTGGAACGGCTTAAGCGGGAACTGCAGCACGCCGTGCCAAACAGCCTTGAAGTTTTCACCGATGGCATACAATTCCTGTCGACACGCGCAGGCGGGCGTTTTGTCGCAACCGATGATGACTACGGGACGGCCTTTTCAAATCCGGCACGCCGCTTCAGCACCGGTGCGGCCCGGCCACAGCTCTACAAGCTGGGTACCGCCCTTGTAGCAGGCGGCAGCGATTATCTGGTAATCGGCAACACATCACCGGCCGAACTGAAGACAGGCAGCACTATCGCGCAAGTATCTGCCGTCGACAGTACAACCGTGGCCGATGACGGCACCGATCAGGGACAGATACTGCGTTTTAGCAACCACGCCTTTCCCAACGACTCACCCGGCAGGCACTTTCAGATTGCCAGTACCAATCACGAGATCGGCCTGATCGGCAGCAGCCTGCACTGGCACCGTGAGGACGGTATCACCGACTACGATAACGACGGGGACTGGAGCAGTGCCGATCCGATACTGGCCGACGGCGTCACAGCCGTCACCTTCACCTATACGCCGGGCACGCCCGAATCAAGCGCGGTTTTGCAGGTCGACATGCAGTTGAGCGACGGGGCCGAAACTATCCGTCTCTACCATGAAATACATATCAAAAATACACCCTGAGCGGGGGCTGTAACGATGCAGGCTATCAGACAACAATCGGGGGCATCACTGCTGACGGCGATATTTGTGATCACCGCCCTTGCCCTGCTCGCGGCGCTGCTGACCCGCCTGATGGTGCTGGGCAGTCACGAAACGGTCAATGAATGGCATGCCTCCCAGTCATTCTACGCAGCGGAGAGCGGCATCGACTGGGCCGCCTATCAGATCACCACCGGGGCCTACAGCACAGGCTGTCCCTATACCAGTGGCACACAACCGGTAACCAGTGAAACCAGTTTTACCGTCAGTGTAACCGGCTGCGAAAATGACATCGGCGGCAAACGCATCTACGAAATAACAAGTACTGGAAATACGGCAACTGCTACCGGACAGGTTCAACGGCAGCTCGAAGTGCAGTTCATGCCTGACTAGGTTTTTACTTTGCCGGACACCGCCAACGCTCACTCCGGCCTACTTACAGTTCTTTCCATCTCCAGCTCTTTGAGCTTGCGCGTCAGGGTGTTGCGTCCCCAGCCAAGCAGTCTCGCCGCCTCCTGCTTGTGCCCACCGGTCTTGCGCAGCGCCGACTCGATCATCACCTTTTCAAATGCCGGGACGGCCGCATCGAGGATATTGCTCTTGCCGCCGGTCAGTTGCCGCTCTGCCCACAGCTTCAACGGTCCCAGCCAGTCGGTGCTGTCACGCTCGCCCGCTTCAAGGTTGCGCAGCTCCGGCGGCAGGTCTTCAAGATGCACCTCCTGTCCCGGCGACATCACCGTCAGCCAGCGGCAGGTGTTCTCCAGCTGACGCACATTGCCCGGCCACTCCAGCGCGGCGAGAAAATCCATCGCCTCCCTGTCCACCTGCTTGGTCTCCACGCCCAGCTCCTCGGCAGCCTGCAGCATGAAATGGCCAATGAGCAGGGGAATGTCTTCCCGCCTCTCCCGCAGAGAGGGAATATGGATACGGATGACATTCAGGCGGTGGAACAGGTCCTCACGAAACAGACCGTCCCTGACACGCTCTTCCAGATCCTGGTGGGTGGCAGCGATGACGCGTACATCCACCTTCACCGGTGACTTGCCGCCCACACGGTAAAATTCACCATCGGCCAGCACGCGCAGCAGGCGCGTTTGCAACTCGGCCGGCATGTCACCGATCTCGTCGAGAAACAGGGTGCCGCCGTCGGCCTGTTCGAAGCGCCCCTGGCGCGAAGTCTGGGCTCCGGTAAAGGCACCCCGCTCATGGCCGAACAGCTCCGACTCCAGCAGGTCCCGGGGAATCGCCGCGGTGTTGAGCGCAATGAAGGGCTGCTCTGCGCGGGGACTGTGCCGGTGCAGCGCCCGGGCAACCAGCTCCTTGCCGGTACCCGATTCGCCGTTAATCAGCACCGTGATATTGGAGTGCGACAGCCGGCCGATGGCGCGGAATACCTCCTGCATCGAGGGCGCCTCGCCGATGATTTCGGTATCCTCGGCCACCACCTCTTCCGGCACGCTCTCATGCAGCTGGCGTGCATGGCTTACTGCTCGCCTGACCAGCTCTACCGCCTCATCCACATCGAACGGCTTGGGCAGATATTCGAAGGCACCGCCCTGGTAGGCCGACACCGCACTGTCGAGATCGGAGTGCGCGGTCATAATGATCACTGGCAGGTCGGGGTATTGCTGTCCAATCTCGGCCAGCAGATCCAGGCCGCTGATTCCCGGCATGCGGATATCCGAGATAATGGCATCGGGTGTCTCCGTAGCCAGCGCCTTGATCACACTGTTGCCGTCCTCGAAGCTGCGCACTTTCATATCGGCCTGTTTCAGCGCCTTTTCCAGCACCCAGCGAATTGAGCGGTCATCATCGATAACCCAAATTATTCCGTCTATTCTCATGGTCGCTTCACGGACAGGTCCGTGCCTATTCATCCTCAACATTCAGCAGTGGCAATAGAATGGTAAAAACCGTGCATCCCGGCTGGCTCTCACACTCAATAAGGCCGTCGTTTAGATTGATCAGGGACTGGGCGATGGACAGGCCAAGTCCGGTACCTTCCGCCCGGCCTGTCACCATGGGCAGAAAGATGTTTTCTATCATCTCCGGATCGATGCCGGGTCCGTTGTCGACAATATCGATGCGCGCCACCAGTTTGTAGCGGGTCTGGCCGATGGTGTACTGGCGCAGGGTACGGCTGCGCAGGACAATCTCACCCTCATCACCCACGGCCTGCACCGCGTTGCGCACCAGGTTCAGGGTGGCCTGGATCAGCTGATCCCTGTCGGCGATCAGTTCTGGAATGCTCGGATCATAGTCAAAGCGTATCGTGATGCCGGGTCCGACCTCTGCCTTGACCAGGGCACGCACCCGTTCCAGTACCTCATGGATATTCAGCTGCATCTTGCGGGGCAGGGCATTGGGGCCGAGCATACGGTTCATCAGCGACTGCAGCCGATCGGCCTCACTGATGATAATGCGCGTGTACTCCTTCAGCTCCTCGTTTTCCAGCTCGCGCTCCAGCAGCTGGGCCGCACCGCGCAGGCCACCCAGCGGGTTTTTTATCTCGTGTGCCAGCCCCCGTACCAGGGCACGCGTCGCCTGTGTCTGTGCCAGCAGGCCCTCCTCGCGCACGATGCGCAGCTGGCGATCGACCTGGTTCATCTCGACCAGCAGTTCTCGCCGACTTTCGGAGTCGATCATCGGGGTGACGGTCATATCCAGTGTCAACTTCTGACCCTGGGGCAGGGTAAGCGCCAACTCACGCTCGGTAACCGGGTGACCGGTCTCGAACACGTCTTTCAGCAGCATGTACAGCTGTTCGTTGCCGAATATCTCACTGGCCTCGATACCGGTCGCCCGTTGTGCGCTGACGGACAGCAGCAGTTCACCCGCGGGATTGAGATAGCGCAGACGCAGCGAATCATCAAACAGCACCACTGCCGTATGGATATTTTCACTGATTCGCCGTATCAGGTCTGATTCACTCTTGTGTACCATAATTATTTCTAAGCAAAACATAGACCAAAACAAACTGATTCAAAATGCTGAAACAGCAAACGGTCGTGGTTGGTAACTTCATACCTCAGCCAGCCTTGCGCCAGCCCGACGATATTCTGCAAACACTAAATTAATCACTAAATATCAAAAAGATACGATAATCTACGGTTGTCGCCATTCACGCATACGACAGCCATCAACGGGATTGCACATAATGGCCCGTCAGCCCCTGGGCCAACACCCGCGAGCGGTCGTTAATGATGATAGTAGTGGATAAGGGAAAATCATGCACCAATTTGGTGCATGATTGTTTGAGGGCGTTATTTTGGTTTGATAATGCTGTGCTGCCGCATATAGAACGTAACGGTTGAGGCTGTTTTGACAGTGCTGCCCTGCTTGTCGACTACCCTGGCACTAACGGTGTGCGTACCACGGTAGATGTCTTTTACTGTAAAGCTTTTTTGTTGCCCGGAGGCAACGACGCTGCCATCGACTACGAGTTCAATGACATGACCCTCAGCCAGATCAGGTTCGATGCCAATCGATATAGACATCCCGTTTTCATTGAAAAAGACCGTTTCATCCTGCGCGGGCGAGGCGATCTCCAGGCGTGTGTAGCTTACCGTCTTCTCCTTCACCGCCTGCTTTGGCTCAACCGCCGGCGGTGTCGTCACAGGCCGCTGTTTATAGGTCGGCAGCTTCTGCACGGTAATCGGTTCGGCACCCGGCTTATTCGGGTCGTCGGTGAACTCGATCGAGCCATCCGGGTGGACGATCTTGTACAACTCCTCGGCGCAGGCGGGGCCGCTTATCAATGCCAACAACATAAACAGTGCGGATATTTTCATACCCCCATCATAGCCTGTGAAGGGTGAAGGGTGAAGGATTTATAGAAGTGGGTGAGTGGGTAAGTGGGTAAGTGGGTAAGTGGGTAAGTGGCCACCATTGTATCTTTCTATTCACCCATTTACCTATCAACCTACAGAAACATAGGGCGGGCCGTGCCCGCCATTCCGTTTTGCCATGGAGCCCATGGGGTACCCTGTACTCTTCACTTTTCACTTTTCACTTTTCACTCTTCACAAACAAAAACGCCCCCGACAAAGCGGGGGCGTTTTCTTTTCTGCAGTACCGTCCTGATCAGCAGGAGTAGTACATATCGAACTCGACCGGGTGAGTGGTCATGCGCAGGCGGGTGACCTCTTCCATCTTCAGGTTGATGAAGGCATCGATCATGTCGTCGGTAAAGACGCCGCCCTGGGTCAGGAACTCACGGTCTGCATCCAGTGCTTCCAGCGCCTGGTCGAAGCTGTGGCAGACAGTCGGAATGGCCTTGGCTTCCTCGGCCGGCAGGTCATACAGGTCCTTGTCCATCGCCTCACCGGGGTGGATCTTGTTCTGGATACCGTCCAGGCCTGCCATCAGGAAGGCGGAGAACATCAGGTACGGGTTAGCAGTCGGATCACCGAAACGCACCTCGATGCGGCGTGCCTTCGGATTGGTGACGTAGGGGATACGGATAGAGGCGGAACGGTTACGGGCGGAGTAGGCCAGCATAACCGGGGCCTCGAAGCCGGGCACCAGACGCTTGTAGGAGTTGGTGGAGCTGTTGGCAAAGGCATTCAGGGCACGGGCGTGCTTGATGATACCGCCGATATAGTAGAGGGCCATTTCAGACAGGCCGCCATACTCATTGCCGGCAAACAGGTTCTGGCCGTCCTTGGAGATGGACATATGCACGTGCATGCCGGAACCGTTGTCACCCACCAGCGGCTTGGGCATGAAGGTGGCGGTCTTGCCGTAGCTGTGGGCCACGTTGTGTACGCAGTACTTGAGCACCTGTACCTCGTAGGCCTTGTTCACCAGGGTGTTGGCACCAGTACCGATCTCGCACTGACCAGCGGTGGCCACCTCGTGGTGGTGGACTTCAACTTCCAGGCCCATCTCTTCCATCGCCAGACACATGGCGGCACGGATGTCGTGCAGGGAGTCGACCGGGGGAACCGGGAAGTAACCGCCCTTGACGCCGGGACGGTGACCCATGTTGCCGTCGGTGTAGGCACGCTCGGAGTTCCAGTCGGCCTCTTCGGAGTCGATCTTGACAAACGAACCGCTCATGTCGGCACCCCAGCGCACGTCATCCAGGATAAAGAACTCGGGCTCGGGGCCGAACAGGGCGGTATCGCCGATACCGGTGGACTTGAGGTACTCCTCGGCACGCTTGGCCGCGGAACGCGGGTCGCGCTCATAACCCTGCATAGTGGAGGGCTCGACGATATCGCAGGTGATGTTGACCATCGGCTCGTCGGAGAAGGGATCCAGTACCGCCGTGGTGGCATCGGGCATCAGGATCATGTCGGACTCGTTGATGCCTTTCCAGCCCTGGATGGAAGAGCCGTCGAACATCTTGCCCTCTTCGAAGCTATCCTCATCGATTTGAGTGATAGGCAGCGTGACGTGCTGCTCTTTACCGTGGGTATCGGTGAAGCGCAGGTCGACAAACTTCGCGCCCGAATCTTTAATCAACTTCATTGCATTTTCAGCAGACATTGGTTTCTCCGAATCTTTAAAATGTCAGTAACAAAACTGTTGGTAAATAAACAATAATCCTCTGTGCCCCATCAAAGAGCACAAACTGTGCCACACCTTCAGTCAGTGTTAACACATTGAACTAACAGCGAAATCCATAAGTTACCGGTTTTATATCAGCACCGATATGCACCAATATGGTGCAACAAACCATTAAACGCACAAATATGGTGCGTTACAGATAACACACCTCGATCGAATCGATGTCAGAGAGGCTGTCCACCGACGCCTTCAGCTCCTGCACGGCCCCACCGCCGGCCAGCGCCACCGGCAGGAACACCTCCACATGCACCTTGCCATCGAGATAGTGTAGCACCAGCCGCTGGATCTCATCCTTCGCCGGATTCTCCTGCCACTGCTGCATCAACTGCTGCCTGACCACATGGCGCGGTGGCAGGCTCATGCTCAGTGCCATTTCCGAATCGTCCTCCGGATCGATGTGCACCAGCACATCCTGTACCTCATCGATCTGGCGAATCAGATGCTGGCGCACCGACTCGCTGATGTAGTGGCCCTCGGACACGCTCAGGCGCGGCTCCACCAGGATATGTACGTCGACCAGCGCCTCGCCACCCATGCGCCGGGTGCGCAGCATGTGCATCTCCCTCACCCCGTCGACCTCCAGAATGGAACGGCGTATCGCCTCGACCTGCTCGGGGTCCAGCGCCGTGTCCACCAGCTCGTTGACGCTCTGGTGCGACATGTCCCAGCCAATCTTGGCAATCATAACCGCCACACCGATCGCCGCCACCGCATCCAGGTAGGGCAGGCCGGCCATGGTGCCTGCGACACCCGCCATGACCACGATCGAGGAGATGGCATCGGAACGGCTGTGCCAGGCGTTGGCCTTGAGCATATCGGATTTCAGCTTTCTCGCCACACGCATGGTGTAGTGGTAGATCCACTCCTTGGAGACCACCGACAGGCCGGCGATCACTATGGCCCAGGCACCCGGCTGCAACAGCTTTTCCGGATGGAACATGCGATTGAGCGCGTCCCAGGCGATCCCGACGGCCACAATGATCAACGCGATACCCAGGATGACGGTGGCAAGGGTTTCGATCCGGCCATGGCCATAGGGGTGGGTTTCATCCGCCTCGCGGCTGCCATGCTTGGCGGCAAACAGCACCATGAAATCGGTCGCCAGATCGGAAAGTGAGTGCACACCATCGGCAAGCAGCGCCTGGGACTGGGCGACAAAGCCGAAGATAATCTTAAGTAGCGCCAGGGACAGGTCGAGTGCCGAGCCGATCAGGGTGACACGGCGTATCGCCTGGTAGCGGGCATCGGCAGGCGATATATCGACCGGGTGGTGGTGGTGATGGTGTCCGCCCATGATTTAGCTTCTGTTATTGTTGTGAATTCGAGTGGCAAGCATCGTTCATTCCGCACAAACATGCAAAGGAGGACATGAGGGCCAGGTCCTACGGTTCGCCAACCTCCACGATGACATAAACCTCATCGTCCCGCTCCCCGGTTTCCACCACCCGGTGGCCGTTGATGCGGCACCAGGCGGGAATGTCGTTGAGCGCCCCCGGATCGGTGCAGATCACCTCCAGCATATCACCGGGCGCAAGCTCGGCGATACGGTCCTGAGTGCGAATCACCGGCATGGGGCAAAGCAGGCGGCGGGCATCGAGTTGGTAGTTCATAATTAATACTATGTCAGGGTTCAAGGGAAAAGGTTTCCCCGCTAAATGAAACAGGATTGTTGCCGTGAAGCGTGAAAGGTGAAACGCGTTTGCCTGTACCACTTTTCAACGAATTTCGTTTCACGTCTCACGTTTTACGTCTTACACCATCCACTCCTCTTTGATCTCGCCCGGCGGCATCGGTGCCACCTCCAGTACCCGTTTATCTCCATTTGGAAAGGTAATCTCCGCGGTCACTATCTCTGCACTACGCCCCTTGCCATAACGGGCGGTAATACGGGCCGCCAGCTCAAGGTCATCATCGTTTACATCACCATCGACCAGCACCAGCGGGCCCGGGTGGCTGGTGGTGTAGATGTGGATGAATTGTTTGCGATAGCCTTCCAGAAATTTATTCTCGCCTTCCTCGCGGCCAACGATAAGCTTGAAGTTGGGTCGGGGGCGGATGTGACGTCCCACCTTGAGCAGCATGATATCGTCCATCTCGTATGCGCGGGAACCGCGCCCCTGCCACAGGTCGACCAGCTTGCGCGAGTAGGCCTCGTCGGTGAGAAAACAGCAGCCGCCGGCAGGTGAGGCATAGTCCTCGAAACCGAACCGTTTGGCCAGGGCCATCTGCGGCTTGCGGGTACGCCCGGAGAAATCATACAACTGTTCCCGATCGACCCAGCCCTCGCGCTCCGGCAGGGTAGGGGGGAGGTTTTTCGCGCATAGCGGGCGCAGCAGGCGATCCTCGGCGCCCGATTCGTTGGCCACCACCGGCATGGTGTCGGCCCGCTGCGACATCGGCCGCTGGCCAATTACCTCGCCTGTGATAATGAAATCGAAGCCGTGCTGCTCCATCCACTCCAGCGCCTTGTGCACCATGAAGATCTTGCAGTCAAGGCAGGGATTCATATTGGCCCCGTAGCCGTGCTTCGGGTTGAGCAGTACCTCCTTGTACTCCTCGACGATATCGACGATGTGCAGCTTGATGCCCAACTGCTCGGCCGACCAGAGGGCGTTGTTTCGCTTGGGCTTCGCCTTGTCCTTCTTGCGGATGGCGTGGGTGTGGCCCTCGACGCAGAAACCGGTAAAGAAGTTGATCCCCTCGACGTGGATGCCCTGTTCCTGCATAACCCGGGCGGCCAGCAGCGAATCGAGCCCGCCGGAAATAAGGGCGACTGCCTTTCGTTTTGCTTGCATGGAAAAATCTTCAGGAAAGCCTTGGTGAATGCGCCTATTGTAACCGATTTGGTCTGCCCTGTGATCCCACCATCACTCCAAGTATAATGGCCGGTTTTACACACTGGACTATCCAAAGGTCAGACCCTTGAGCAACAAGAGCACTGCAAAACGGGACGTTTCAACCTTCCAGGGCATGGTACTGGCCCTGCAGGAATACTGGGCCAAGCAGGGCTGCGTGATTTTGCAGCCCTATGACATGGAAATGGGGGCGGGCACCTTTCACCCCGCCACCTTCCTGCGCTCCATCGGCCCCGAGCCCTGGAACGCCGCCTACGTACAGCCTTCACGCCGCCCCACCGACGGCCGTTACGGTGAAAACCCCAACCGCCTGCAGCACTACTACCAGTTCCAGGTGGTGATGAAGCCCTCGCCGCTGGAGATCCAGGAGCTCTATCTCGGCTCGATGAAGATGCTCGGCGTTGACCCGCTGGTGCATGACATCCGTTTTGTCGAGGATAACTGGGAGTCGCCCACTCTGGGTGCCTGGGGTCTGGGCTGGGAGGTCTGGCTCAACGGCATGGAGGTGACCCAGTTTACCTACTTCCAGCAGGTCGGCGGTCTCGATTGTGCGCCGGTCACCGGTGAGATCACCTACGGTCTGGAGCGCATCGCCATGTACCTGCAGGGCGTGGAGAGCGTGTTCGACCTGGTCTGGACCCACGGCCCGCAGGGCACGGTCACCTACGGTGATGTGTTTCACCAGAACGAGGTCGAACAGTCCGCCTACAACTTCGAACATGCCGATGTCGATGCGCTGTTCTCGCACTTCGACCACTACGAGAAGGAGAGCAACAAATTGATCAAACTGGGCCTGCCGCTTCCGGCCTACGAGATGGTACTCAAGGCCTCGCACACCTTTAACCTGCTCGATGCCCGCCATGCCATCTCGGTCACCGAACGCCAGCGCTATATCCTGCGCGTGCGCCAGCTGGCACGTGCCGTGGCCCAGGCCTACTACGACGCACGCGAGGCCCTCGGCTTCCCGATGTGTGCCGGGAAGGAGGTGGCGCAATGAGCAATACACGCAACCTGCTCATCGAGATCGGCACCGAGGAGCTGCCGCCGACCGCACTCAAACGGCTCTCCACGGCATTTACCGATGGTATCGTCGAGGGTCTGGCCAAGGCCGAGTTGTCACACGGTGAGGTAAAAAGCTATGCCACGCCGCGCCGTCTTGCGGTACTGGTCTCCGATCTGATCACCGGCCAGCAGGACAAGGAGGTGGAACGCAAGGGCCCGTCGCTGAAGGCGGCCTTTGACGATGACGGCAACCCCACCAAGGCGGCAGAGGGTTTTGCCCGCTCCTGCGGCACCGACGTCAACGCCCTGCAGACGGTCGAAACCGAGCAGGGCGCCTGGCTGGTATTCCGCAGCCGGCAGCAGGGCAGGCAAACCGCCGAGCTTATCCCGGCGATCGTCAACGAATCGCTGGACAAACTCCCGATACCCAAGCGCATGCGCTGGGGCGCCCTCAAGGCCGAGTTCGTCCGCCCGGTCCACTGGCTGGTGCTGCTGTTTGGTGACGAGGTGATCGATGCCGAGATCCTCAGCGTACAGGCCGGGCGCGAAACCCGGGGTCACCGTTTCCACCACCCCGACACCCTCTACCTCGGCGAGCCGGAGGCCTACGCCCCGCTGCTGGAGAGCGAAGGGCGGGTCATCGCCGACTTCAATGACCGGCGTGAGGCGATCCGTGCCCAGGTGATGGAGGCGGCCGCCGCGACAGGGGGCGAAGCCATTATCGACGAGGACCTGCTCGATGAGGTGACGGCGCTGGTGGAGTGGCCGGTGGCGATCCTCGGCAATTTCGAGGAGCGTTTTCTCGAGGTGCCACCCGAGTGTCTCATCTCGACCATGAAGAGCAACCAGAAGTATTTCCACCTGCTCGACAAGGACGGCAAGTTGCTGCCGCACTTTATCACCATCAGCAACATCGAAAGCAGCGATCCCGACAAGGTGCGCGAGGGTAATGAGCGGGTCGTCCGTCCGCGCCTGTCCGATGCCGACTTCTTCTGGAACCAGGACCGCAGCAAGCGACTTGAAGACCATATCGAGCGCCTGAAGAGCATCCTGTTTCAGAAAAAACTCGGCACCCTGTATGACAAAACCGCTCGCGTGACCTACCTGGCCGGCATTATCGCCGATGCCATCGGTGGCGATCGCTCTCATGCAGAGCGTGCCGCCCAGCTTGCCAAGTGCGATCTGATGACCGAGATGGTCTACGAGTTTCCCGAGCTGCAGGGCATCATGGGCCGCTACTATGCCCATCATGACGGCGAACACGCGGAGGTGGCAGAGGCGCTGGAAGAGCAGTACCTGCCACGCTATGCCGGCGATACGCTGCCCGCAAGCAAAACCGGTCAGGCTCTGGCTCTGGCCGACAAGCTCGATACCCTGAGCGGGATCTTCGGTATCGGCCAGCACCCCACCGGCGATAAGGATCCCTTCGCCCTGCGCCGTGCGGCACTGGGAGCGCTGCGCATCGTGATCGACAAGGGGCTGGAGGTCGACCTCGACGTGTTGCTGCACCAGGCAGTCGCCAGCCAGGAGCAGGCGGGTATCAAGCTCGAGCGGGACACAGTCTCCGAAGTGTTCGACTTTATGCTGGAGCGTCTGCGCCACCTCTACCAGGAACAGGGCATCAGCAGCGACGCCTTTTCCGCGGTGGCCGCCCGGCGTCCCACACAACCGCTCGATTTCGAACAGCACATCAAGGCCGTGACGGCCTTCCGCGAGCTGCCCGAGGCGGAGAGTCTGGCTGCTGCCAACAAACGCATCCACAATATCCTGAAAAAGGCCGAAGAGTGCATCCCGCAATCCGCGGACATCAGCAAACTGCAGGAGCCGGCCGAGACGGCCCTGGCCGAAAAGCTGGCCGAGCTGGCGGGTAAGGTCGAACCCCTGCTGGCCGCACGCGACTATACCAGTGCGCTCAAGCAGCTCGCGGTGCTGCGTGAACCGGTCGATGCCTTCTTCGATGACGTGATGGTCATGGTCGACGATGCGGAACTGCGCGCCAACCGCCTCGGCCTGCTCAACCAGCTGCAGGGCCTGTTCCTGCGTGTGGCCGACCTGTCACTGCTGCAGGGGTAGACGATGGATAAACACGACTCCTACGAGGCGATGCTGGCAGCGGTACAGGCCTTCCACGACAAGCACGACTTCAAGAACACCGGTGGCGAGGAGCTGACCTACCGCATGACACTAATGGCCGAGGAACTCGGAGAAATCGGCGCCTGCATCTCCAAGGGCAAACCGACCGAGGAGCTGGCCGAGGAGGTCGCCGATTTGTTTATCCTGCTGATCGGTACAGCCATCGCCGCAGACTTTGACCTGAAGCAGGCCTTCTGGGAGAAGATGGAGAAGATCATGCAGCGCGAGTCAAAGATGATAAACGGACGTATCCGCGTCTCTGAATTTCGCAAGTAGCCCATCATGAAGCTCATCATTCTCGACCGCGACGGCGTCATCAACCAGGACTCTGACGACTACATCAAATCCACCGAAGAGTTCATCTTTCTGCCTGGCAGCATCGAGGCCATCGCGCGTCTCAACAACGCCGGCTACCGCGTGGCGGTCGCCACCAACCAGTCGGGCATCGCCCGCGGCTATTTCGACCTCGACACGCTCAACGCCATGCATGAAAAACTGCGCAGCGCACTGGCCGCCATCGGCGGCCAGATAGAGATGATCGCCTTCTGTCCCCACGGCCCCGATGACAACTGCGACTGCCGTAAACCCAGGCCCGGCCTGCTGCAACAGATCGCCACACGCTTCGGGCAACCGCTTGCTAACGTCCCGGTGGTCGGCGATTCGCTGCGCGACCTGCAAGCAGCCCGGGCCGTCGGTGCCGATCCCATCCTGGTACGCACCGGCAAGGGTGAACGTACCCTTGCCAAGGGTGAGGGGTTGGAGGGAGTCCCGGTCTACGCCGATCTCGCCGCCGTCGTCGACAGCCTGCTGGAGGAGAACTGATCGTGCCCAAACTGCGCGCCTATCTCTACTATATCGGCCTCTACCTGTTCTCCTTTGTGGTGCTCATCCCGGCCATCCTGATCCACCCACTGCCCTACAGTTGGCGCCGCGCCTACCTGATTCGCTGGAGTCTTTTCAATATCTGGTGGGTGAGGGTGACCTGCGGCCTGCGCTACGAGGTCAAGGGCAGGGAGAACATCCCTGATGGCACAGCCATTGTCATGAGCAAACACCAGTCTGCCTATGAGACCGTGGTGTTACAGCAATTTCTGCCAGCACAGACCTGGGTGTTGAAGCGGGAACTGATCTGGATCCCCATCTTCGGCTGGGCCCTCGCGGCACTGGATCCCGTCGCGATCGACCGCAAGGCCGGTAAGAAGGCACTGAAACAGGTGATTGAACAGGGTATCGACAGACTCAATAGCGGCCTGTGGCTGGTCATTTTCCCCGAAGGCACGCGTGTCGCACCCGGTACCACTGGCCAGTACCATATCGGTGGCGCCATGCTGGCCCAGAAAAGCGGTTATCCGGTGGTACCGATTGCCCATAACTCCGGAGAATTCTGGGCGCGACGCAGCATCGTCAAGAAACCGGGTACCGTGACCTTCTCCATCGGCCCGGCCATCGATCCCCGGGGTAAGAGTGCCAAGGCGATTAACGCTGAGGTCAAGGCATGGATCGAGCAGGAGATGCAGGTCATCACCACCCTCAATTAGCAGCGCTCACCTTGTTCCATGTTATAGAATTTCCTTAACTACCCATCATTATGCTCTTCATGATATAATGAAACGCTAATATACATTGTTTTATCTGGGTTTTTTGCTGTTACCTGCGCCAGTCCGTTCTCGTAATACACTCCATTGACTGAATAATTCACGGATGCTTTTGCATTTGTGGAAGATTTTATTACTTTAAAATTAGGAACTTATTGCAATGCATAACAACCACACGACCATTACACAGTTTCTCATCGAAGAACAGCGCCGCATCCCGGGTGCCTCCGGTGATTTCACCTCATTGCTGAACGACGTGGTAACCGCCTGCAAGGTTATCTCCAACCTGGTCAACCACGGCGCGCTGGTCGGTGTGCTGGGTGCCGCCGGTACCGAGAACGTGCAGGGCGAGGATCAGAAAAAGATGGATATCATCTCCAACGAGGTGTTCCTCAACACCAACGAGTGGGCCGGCCACCTCTCGGCCATGGCCTCCGAGGAGATGGAGGAGATCTACCAGATTCCGTCCCAGTACCCCAAGGGCAAGTACATGCTGACCTTCGATCCGCTGGACGGCTCATCCAACATCGACGTCAATGTCTCGGTCGGCACCATCTTCTCCATCCTGCGTTGCAAGGGCAGTTGCGTCAATCCCACTGCCGAGGACTTTCTGCAACGCGGCAGCGAGCAGGTCTGTGCAGGCTACGCCCTCTACGGCCCCTCCACCATGATGGTGCTGACTACAGGCAACGGCGTAAACGGCTTTACCCTGGATCAGAATATTGGTGAGTTTGTGCTTACTCACCCTGACATGACGATTCCGCAGGAGACACAGGAGTTTGCCATCAATGCCTCCAACATGCGCCACTGGGAAGCCCCTGTGAAACGTTATGTCGACGAGTGCCTCGCCGGCACGACCGGTGCACGTGACAAGGATTTCAACATGCGCTGGATCGCCTCCATGGTGGCCGAGGTACACCGTATCCTCACCCGCGGCGGCCTATTCATGTATCCGCTGGATGAGAAGATGAAACAGAAGGGCAGCGCCGGGAAGCTGCGCCTGATGTACGAAGCCAATCCGATGTCCTTTATCGTGGAGCAGGCCGGCGGTGCCAGCTCTACCGGACGCGAACGCATCCTGGACATCCAGCCGTCAGAGTTGCACCAACGGGTACCGGTGATCCTCGGCTCCAAAAGCGAGGTCGAGCGACTGGTCGACTATCACCAGCAAGCGGATACCTCCGACGCGGCCTAGTCCTGACTAGAGGTGATTTGCGCAGAGTCCGCGAAGACGGGGAGAGCGCAAAGAGTTCTTCGCTGTCTGGGTTAGATAAAACTAACTGGGCTCCGCAGTGCGGAGCCCAGTACAACTAACTATTAATACCAAACACCACAACATTCAGGCCGACAGACCTGGTGTGTGAATAACAGCATAAGCGCAACCTGCCTAAGCCAGGATCTGTTTGACCTCGTACGCCCTGCGGACTTTACGTATCGACTCCTGCCTCAAACATCCAGGTTGGAGACATAGAGGGCGTTCTGCTCGATAAAATCGCGTCGCGGCTCAACCTGATCGCCCATCAGTGTGGTAAAGATCTCATCTGCAGCAATGGCATCTTCGATCTGAACCTGAAGCATCCGCCTGCTATCGGGATTCATGGTGGTCTCCCATAGCTGATCCGGATTCATTTCACCCAGTCCCTTGTAGCGTTGGATGTGCTGCCCGCGCTTCGCCTCGTTCATCAGCCATTCAAAGGCCTCACTGAACTGCCTGATCTCACGCTTGCGCTCGCCGCGCTGGACGTAGGCGCCAACTCCAATCAAACCATCCAACTGCTCACTCAAGGTACGAATCTCCCGGTACTCGGGAGTAGCGAAGAATTCTGCACTGTAAAGGTAGTCAACGGTACCGCCGTGACGCCTTTCACCCACTGTCACACTCTCCAGCTTGCCGTCCGGCGCCTTTTGCAGTGACAGGGTATAACCCTGCTCAGACGTCAGTGAATTGAGCCGTTCAAGCAGGCGGTTGAACCACTGCTCGCTGTCACGGAACTCCTCCTCGGACAGTCCCGGCATCTCAATCATCTGATCGAGTATGGTGGCGTTATAGCGGCGTGAAAGACGGGCGATGCTCGACATTACCAACTGGTATTGCTTGGCCATCTGCTCCAGGCTGACACCGGACAGTGGTGGCGCCTCGTCACTCACAAAAAGTTTAGCATTATCAATGGCTTGCTGAAGCAGATAGGCGTTCAGCTCGGGATCATCCTTGACATAGCGCTCCTGTTTACCCTTTTTCACCTTGTATAGTGGCGGCTGTGCAATATAGACATAGCCGTTTTCGATCAACTCCGGCATCTGCCGATAAAAGAAGGTCAACAGCAGGGTACGGATATGGGAGCCGTCCACGTCGGCATCGGTCATGATAATAATACGGTGGTAACGCAACTTCTCGATATTGAACTCATCCTTGCCGATACCGCAGCCCAGTGCGGTGATCAACGTACCAACCTCGGCAGAGGAGAGCATTTTGTCGAAACGTGCCTTCTCTACATTCAGGATCTTTCCCTTGAGCGGCAGGATAGCCTGGTTGCTGCGATCACGCCCCTGTTTGGCAGAACCGCCGGCCGAATCACCCTCCACCAGGTAGAGTTCAGATTTGGCCGGGTCGCGCTCCTGACAGTCAGCCAGTTTGCCCGGCAGTCCAGCAATATCCAGGGCACCCTTGCGACGGGTCATCTCGCGCGCCTTGCGCGCCGCTTCCCGTGCCCGCGCCGCATCAACCACCTTGCCGGCGATCACCTTGGCGTCGGCGGGGCTCTCCATCAGGAAGTTCTGAAAATTCTCTGAAACCAGTGATTCCACAACGCCCTTCACCTCGGAAGAGACCAGTTTGTCCTTGGTCTGGGAGGAGAACTTTGGATCGGGCACCTTGACCGACAGCACGGCAGTCAAGCCCTCGCGGGCATCATCACCACTGGGTGCCACCTTCGCCTTTTTTGCCAGACCTTCGGTCTCGATGTAGTTGTTGATGGTGCGTGTCAGCGCGCCACGCAGACCCGCAAGATGGGTACCACCGTCGCGCTGGGGGATATTGTTGGTAAAGCAGAAGATATTCTCTTGATAGGCATCGCTCCACTGCATCGCCACTTCCACGACAATACCCTCTTTTTCCGCCGTAAAGTGCAGGACACTCTGGTGCAGCGGATTTTTGTTGCGATTGAGGTGCTCGACGAAGGCGCTGATACCGCCCTCATACTCAAAAACATCCTCTTTATCGGCAACCCGCTCATCCAGCAGGTGGATACGCACCCCGGAATTCAGAAAAGAGAGTTCACGCAGACGCTTGGCCAGAATGTCATAGTGAAATTCGGTCTGGGTAAAGATTTCATGGCTCGGTTTAAATCGAATCTCGGTGCCGGTATGGCTTGCCTCACCGATCTCCTTTAACTCGCCAAGCGGTTCACCAAGCTGATAATCCTGCTGATAGACCTTGCCGTTACGCTTGATGGTCAGTTTCAGATCTTCCGACAGGGCATTTACAACCGAAACACCCACGCCGTGCAGCCCACCGGAGACCTTGTAGGAATTGTCATCAAATTTTCCGCCTGCATGAAGTACGGTCAGGATAACCTCTGCTGCCGAGCGACCCTCCTCTTCGTGCATGTCGACCGGGATGCCGCGCCCGTTATCACCTACTGATACTGAACCATCACTGTGGAGCACCACATCAATCTGGCTGCAATACCCTGCCAGCGCTTCATCGATGGAGTTATCGACAACCTCAAACACCATGTGGTGTAGGCCGGTACCGTCATCCGTGTCGCCGATGTACATACCTGGCCGTTTACGTACCGCATCAAGTCCCTTGAGAACCTTTATCTTCGATGAATCGTATTCCTGTGCGCTCATACTCTGCTCCAGACAGACAATCGACTCATTATATCACTTATTGCACCACGCCATGTTCCACGTGGAACACTTTTTTATCTGCTGTTTCAGGTGGTTCGATGAGCGTTTCGTCGGTTGATGTGATAAACACCTGTGTTCCGAGATTGGTAAGAAGTTCTATCAACAACCTGCGGTTTTTATGATCAAGCTCTGCAGGCAGGTCATCGACCAGGACGATGCAACGTTTATTGCTGTTACTTTTCAACAACTCAATCTGTGCCAGTTTGAGGGCACAAACCGCTAATTTCATCTGTCCGCGTGACAGCACCTTGGCGGCTTGAAGGTTATTAACACGCACTTGCAGCTCTGCACGATGGGGACCGACTGTAGTGAAGTGACGTCTGAAATCGGTGTCGATTGAATCCTGTAGTGCCTGAGACAGTGACTTGTCTGCACTCCAGCCCTGTTGATAGCTGAGCGAGAAATCGAGACCAGGCAGCATGTGACTGAAAAATGGGGCAGAGAGTTGATTCAGGTGTTTGATGATCTGCCTGCGCCAACGGTTGATATACTCCGCATGCTGAACCATTTCATCGTCCCAGATCACGATTTGTTGTCGTGAGTGTCCACTCTTTAGTGCACTGTTGCGCTGCTTTATCGCACGTCGGTAGGCAGTCCACTGGGTGTGGAAGCCCTGTTCCACGTGAAACAATAACCAGTCGATAAAGGATCGTCTGACCTTTGGACCTTCCGTGAGAAGTTGATAGCTTTCCGGGGTAATCAGTTGCAGGGGAGTTAGCCCGGCCAGAGTCGAGCTGCTGGAGACCTTGTTGCCGTCAATGTGTATCTCAGTAAGCTGGCGTAGATCCTTGCGGATGCCAACCCTGTGATGAGTGCCAAGAATCTCAAGCTGGGCAAAGCAGGTAAGGGCGCTGTGTTGACGCTGAATCAGTATGCTATTGGTCTTGTCGCGAAAACTTTTCGCGTGCGCAATAAGATAGATGGCCTCGAGCATGGAGGTTTTTCCGCTCGCATTGGGGCCAAGAATCAGGTTAAGTTGGCTGCTTGGTGTGATGTCGACATCGGTCAGATTGCGTAGATGGCTGACCTTTAGTCGTTCAATGCTCATGTATGTCGTTACAAACGCATCGGCATTACAACGTATTTAGCGCTTTGGTCATCTTTGCCATGGATAAGACAGCTGCTGTTGGCATCGAACAGCCTGATGACAACCTCATCCTGAAGCACAGCCGACAAGGCATCCACCAGGTAAGAGACATTAAAACCGATCTCGATGGTATCACCCTTGTAGCTGACGTCGATCTCTTCCTCAGCCTCTTCCAGTTCCGGATTATTGACCGTTGCCTTGAGTGTATCCTCACTCATCTGTATACGTATGCCACGGTACTTTTCGTTGGAGAGAATCGCAGCACGTAGCAGGCCCTGCCTAATCAATTCGCGATCGGCGAGTATCTCTTTATCGACACCCTGTGGAATGACGCGCTCATAATCAGGGAAGCGGCCATCCACCAGTTTCGAGGTGAAGACGGTATCCGCTAGAGTGACCTTGATGTGGTTGGTATTCAGCTGAATAGTGCAGGGCTGTTCACTATCCTCAAGCATGCGGCCGAGTTCGGTAACACCCTTGCGCGGAATAATCACCTGCTGTTTTTCCGTCTGCGGAAGGTCCTGTTGTAGTTCACAAATAGCAAGTCGGTGACCGTCGGTGGCGACAGTGCGAAGAATATTGTTGTCGATTTCGAGCAACAGGCCGTTCAGATAGTAGCGCACATCCTGGTTGGCCATGCTGAACTGTGTACGATCGATCAACGATTTGAGTTCCTGCTGTTTCACTTCAAAGCGGTAGGCACCGGTTATCGAATCGGTTGACGGAAAATCACTGGCCGGCAGGGTAGAGAGTGTGAAGCGGCTTTTGCCGGAGCGTATCGTGGCC
This sequence comes from Thiohalomonadaceae bacterium, assembly GCA_041547565.1. Taxonomy (GTDB): domain Bacteria; phylum Pseudomonadota; class Gammaproteobacteria; order Thiohalomonadales; family Thiohalomonadaceae; genus JBFEUI01. Next base: position 7,389 of record JBFEUI010000019.1, on the reverse strand, counting down.
CGGGTATCTTTTACCTCAAGCTGCAGGGTTGCACCTTCTGGGAGTGAACGACAAATATCCATGAATTTTCGCGCTGGCAGGGTGATCTCACCCGGTTCAGCATTTTCCAGCTCAGTACTTGCCGTCAGTTCAACCTCGAGATCGGTACCTGTGAGGGTGATCTTGTCCTTTTCTACGTTGAGCAGGATGTTGGAGAGAATCGGTAGCGTCTGCCGCTTTTCAACTACACCACTGACTGCCGTAAGAGGCTTGAGGAGTGATTCACGTATGATATTAAAGCGCATAGTCCGTTAACCCTGTATCTTATTAATTAAATGATATATATAAAACTTATTGTTGTTATTGGCACAGAGCCAATGTGTGGATAAGTTTAATTTTATATTATATTTCATAATGTTATATACTGTTTTTTAAACTTATCAACAGTACCAAAAGGTATTGATAGCCTGTGGATAAACTGTGTGTCGATATGGCCTGAAATATATCATTAGAGTTATCCACAGCTTATCACAACTATGTTGTCAGTATTCTCAACAGGTTTTGATGGTCCTCGTGGTACTGCTGCTCCGTTTCTTTGAGTTCCTGGATTTTACGACAGGCATGCAACACCGTTGTATGGTCGCGTCCACCGAAGGCATCGCCAATCTCCGGCAGCGAGTGGTTGGTCAACTCCTTTGCCATGGCCATGGCCATTTGCCGTGGACGCGCGATAGAACGGTTGCGTCGTTTTGAGAGTAGATCAGTGACGCGTATTTTGTAGTACTCGGCAACGGTCTTCTGGATGTTTTCAATGGTCACCAGCTTGGCCTGTAGTGCCAGCAGGTCACGCAGCGCCTCCTTGGCAAAGTCGAGGGTGACCGCCTGGCCGGTAAAGTGTGCGTTGGCGATAACACGGCGCAACGCACCCTCCAGTTCGCGTATGTTGGAGCGAATGCGCTTGGCAATGAAAAAGGCGACCTCATGGGGCAGGTCCATGTTGGCCTGTTGTGCCTTTTTGATGAGAATTGCGACGCGGGTCTCCAGCTCGGGTGGTTCGATGGCGACCGTCAGGCCCCAGCCGAAGCGGGACTTGAGCCGTTCCTCCAGACCGTTCACCTCCTTCGGAAAACGATCGCAGGTGAGTATCACCTGGCGTTGACCTTCAAGTAAGGCATTGAAGGTATGGAAAAATTCTTCCTGAGAACGCTCCTTTCCGGCGAAAAACTGGATATCGTCGATTAACAGGGCGTCGACTGAACGGTAGTAGCGCTTGAAGTCATTGATCGCATTGTGCTGCAGTGCCTTGACCATGTCGGCGACGAAGCGTTCCGAGTGGAGGTAGACCACTTTTGCCGAGGGGCGGTTGTGCTGGATCAGATTGCCCACCGCATGCATCAGGTGGGTTTTGCCCAGACCGACGCCGCCGTATATAAAGAGGGGATTGTATGCGGTACCGGGATTATCTGCGACCTGCATGGAGGCGGCGCGTGCCAGTTGGTTTGATTTTCCCTCGACAAAGGTATCAAAGGTGAAGCCCGGGTTGAGGTTGCTTGGGCGCGATTCGGCAGCCTGAACCGCTACGCGCTTGTCGTGCTCCTTTGTGTCGTGCACTGTTGATGCAGATGGCTGGGGAGCAGAAGCGGTACTGGCGCGACGGCTTCCGACAGCAAACACCAGCTGCAGGGCGCGCCCCTCGTCGTGCTGGGCGACCAGTTCAGAAATGCGGTTGTTAAACCTGTCCTTGACCCAATCCTGTACAAAACGGTTGGGCGAGTAGATGCGCAGTACATTCCCCTCGATCTCTGCCTGCAGCGGTCGAATCCAGGTGTTGAACTGTTGCGGAGTCAGCTCATCCTCCAGCATGTCCAGGCACCGGTTCCACAGGGGTAGGCTCACGTATTTGACCTCTTGAGGGTGATTGCAACGGCTTACAGGGAAAATCCAAGTCTACCGCTGCTGGGGCAAGTTATCCACACCCCTTTTTGACGCAATATACCCGCTCCGTTATTGACATTTGGGGTCAGAACGCAGTATTGTGGCCGACTTTTCTCGTCAAGGGATTCCCTTGGCGTTGATTTGGCGTTTTGCAGAAACTTAGCGGAAGATTTTGTCATGAAAAGAACATTTCAGCCCAGTAACCTGAAGCGTGCCCGTGCCCACGGTTTTCGTGCCCGTATGAGCACCGTTGGTGGTCGCAAGGTCATTAAGGCCCGTCGTGCCAAGGGTCGTGCTCGTCTGAGCGCCTGATGACACCCGTTGCAGAGCGAAACTTCAGCTAGCTCTACAAACAGGTGTTTCTGCCGGCAGCTCAAACTGTTGAGTCCGGCACAATTCAAGCGTGTCTTCGAGCGGGCCTGCCGATGTGGCAGCCAGTACCTGACGCTCCTGGCACGTGCGAATGAACTTGGCCATCCCCGTCTTGGGATGGCCATTTCGCGCAAACAGATCAGGACAGCGGTTGGGCGCAACCGGGTCAAACGCCAGATCAGGGAGAGCTTTCGTTTGCATCAGGGCAGCATCGGGGGTTTGGATATCGTAGTATTGGCCCGTGCCGGTTGCGATAAGGCGGACAGCAAACAGCTGCGCACATCCCTGGATAAACAGTGGCGAGAACTGGTGAAACGATGCGCAAAATCCTGACAGTCCTGATCAGCGTCTATCAATATGCGATCAGCCCGTTTCTGGGCAATAATTGCCGATTCCATCCCACCTGCTCCTGCTACGCCCAGCAGGCGATTTCCCGTCATGGCGTGGTACGTGGGGGGTGGTTGAGCCTGCGTCGGATCTCACGGTGCCACCCCTGGCATGAGGGGGGGATTGACCAGGTGCCCGAATCACTAAACACAATAGCGAATAAAGACTGAAAGCAATGGATTTTCAGAGACTTCTACTCTTTGCAGCCCTCTCTTTGACCCTGTTGATGATGTGGCAGGCATGGCAGGAAGATTACGGCCCGAAACCTCCTGCACCGGCCGCAACGGCACAAGCGCCTGCCGCCAGTGAAATGCCCGCGGCACCCCAGCTCGGCAACAGGAATGCAAGTGATGCCCCGAGCCTCACCGCACAGCCCGCCCTGAGTAGCGCACAGCGTGTGCGCGTAACCACCGATCTGTTTGAGGTGGAGATAGACGCCACCGGTGCCGACCTGCGCCGGGCCGATCTGGTCAAATACCCGGTCAGTGTCGAGGAGCCGGACAATCCGTTTCGACTGTTTGACGACAGTGCGGAGAAGGTGTTGATTGCCCAGTCGGCCCTGATCCCCGCCGCCGGCACCCAGAGCCCGGCGCCGAATCACCATGCGCTGTTTTCAGCCGCCCGTGACGAGTACGTCCTGCCCGAGGGGGAGGAGACGTTGCGTGTGCCCCTGACCTGGACGGATGCCTCGGGTCTGAAGGTGACCAAGGTATACACCTTCCGTCGCGGCAGTTACGTGATTGACGTCGATTTTGAGATCGATAACGCTTCCGGCACCCCGTGGCGTGGCCATATGTACCGCCAGCTGCAGCGCAGCAAACCGGAAGACAAGACCACCTTCATCTACACCTACACCGGCGGTGTGCTCTATACCGAAGAGGAGAAGTACGAAAAGATCGACTTCGACGATATGGAGAGCGCCAACCTGAAGCGCGAGGCGGTCGGTGGCTGGGCGGCAATGATACAGCACTACTTCCTCGGTGCCTGGATCCCCGCGCAGGATGAGAAAAACAGTTACTACACCAAGGCCCCCGGCAACCAGCGCTACATCATCGGCAGCCTGGGTGAAGAGGCGCAGGTGGCACCCGGTGAAAAGGGTCGCCTGCAGGCGCAGCTGTATATCGGGCCGAAGTTGCAAAAACAGCTGGAGCAGGTCGCACCGGGTCTGGAGCTGACGGTCGACTACGGCGTGCTGACGATCATTGCCAAACCGCTGTTCTGGCTGCTTGATGTGATCCACAGCTTTGTCGGTAACTGGGGCTGGGCGATCATTCTCCTGACCATTCTGATCAAACTTGCCTTCTACAAGCTCTCCGAGACCAGTTACAAATCAATGGCGCATATGCGCAAGGTTCAGCCGCGCCTGCAGTCGATAAAAGAGCAGTACGGCAACGACCGCCAGAAGCTCAATGAGGCAATGATGCGCCTGTACAAGGAGGAGAAGATCAACCCCCTTGGCGGCTGTCTGCCGATCCTGGTTCAGATCCCGGTATTCATCGCCCTCTACTGGACGCTGCTTGAGAGTGTCGAGATGCGCCAGGCGCCGTTCATGCTGTGGATCAACGATCTGTCGACGGCCGACCCCTATTTTGTGCTGCCCATCCTGATGGGTGCCTCAATGCTGATCCAGCACAGGCTGAATCCCACACCGATGGACCCGATCCAGGCGCGGGTGATGATGGTGCTGCCGATTGTCTTTACCTTTTTCTTCCTCTGGTTCCCGGCTGGTCTGGTGCTCTACTGGGTGGTGAATAACATCCTCTCCATAACCCAGCAGTGGTATATCACCCGAATGGTGGTAAAAGCATAACAGGGACCCGGCGTTGGTAGATTGCTGAGCAGGGTTTACCGGCCATGATTCAGGACCAGACCACCATCGCTGCCCTGGCCACCCCCCCCGGCCGGGGCGGGGTGGGCATCGTGCGTGTATCGGGCGGCCTTGCCCGGAGCATTGCCGAGGCGATGCTGGGTCACTGCCCGCAACCACGGCAGGCCGAATACCTCCCCTTTCACAATCGCAACAGTGAGATCCTGGATGAGGGTATCGCGCTGTTCTTTCCCGCTCCCCACTCCTTCACCGGCGAGGATGTACTGGAACTGCAGGGCCATGGCGGCCCGGTAGTGATGGATCGCCTGCTGGCCAGCGTGTTTGAACTGGGTGCCCGGCCTGCCCGTCCCGGTGAGTTTTCCGAACGCGCCTTTTTGAATGACAAGCTCGACCTGGCCCAGGCCGAGGCGATTGCCGATCTGATCGAGGCGAGCAGTGAAGAGGCGGCACGCTCAGCACTGCGTTCCTTGCAGGGTGTCTTTTCGAAACGGGTACACAGCCTGGTCGAGGGTCTGATCGAGCTGCGCATGTACGTGGAGTCGGCGATCGATTTCCCGGAGGAGGAGGTCGATTTTCTCGCCGATGGCGAGATCGAGCGTCGACTTGGTGCGATCCGCAGGGAGCTGGCGGCCGTGCAGGCCGAGGCGCGCCAGGGGCAGATCCTGAATGAGGGGATGACGGTGGTGCTGGCGGGTCGACCCAATGCGGGCAAGTCGAGCCTGCTCAATGCATTGGCGGGACAGGATACGGCGATCGTCACCGACATCCCGGGTACCACGCGTGATGTGTTGCGCGAGGAGATTGCCATCGACGGCATGCCGCTGCACGTGATCGACACCGCGGGTCTGCGCGAAAGTGGTGATGCGGTGGAGCAGGAGGGGATCCGCCGCGCCTGGCGTGAGATTGAAAATGCCGATCGCCTGATACTGGTGGTGGATGATGCGCAGGGTTTCGGTGACGAGGAGCAGGCGATACTCGACAGGCTGCCGCACGGCCTGCCGTTGACCGTGGTGCACAACAAGATCGATCTGACCCGACACTGCGCCGAGCAGGAACACCTGCAACATGAAGAACGCATCTACCTGTCGGCAAAAAGCGGCAGTGGCCTGGATACCTTGCGTGAGCACCTGAAGCAGTGCATGGGCTACCGGAGCGGCGGGGAAGGGCGCTTTATGGCGCGCCGGCGCCACCTCAATGCCCTCGCAGTCGCAGCCGATCACCTGCAACAGGGTGGGCAGCTGCTCGCCGCCGGCCAGGGAGAGCTGCTGGCCGAGGAGTTGCGTCTGGCCCAGCAGTCGCTTTCCGAGATCACCGGTGAGTTCAGCTCCGATGACCTGCTGGGTCGAATCTTTTCGAGTTTCTGTATCGGCAAGTAATTGCAGCTAAGCGCCGCAGGACTCGACAACAGTAATGTGTTGGCAGGTATGCCCTGTGCCATGGTGGCAATATGCTCATCAGCTGCCTGGCGATGCTGTTACCTTTCAAACAGGTGACTGCTGGCAATCAGATATCGAGGGTATGCAACAGCTCGGTATACTCTTTCGTTTCGGCGTAGTCTGATTTTGTGCCAATACCGTTCTGCTCGAGGGCGTAGTGTTGAAATTCCTCGACGGCCAGTGCGGGCTTGAACAGGTGCCCCTGGTAGGTCTGACAGCCGTTTTCCATCAGAAAATGCAACTGCTCACTCTTCGATACACCCTCGGCGATAACTTCCAGCTCAAGGTGGTGTGCCATGGCGATGATGGTTTCCACAATGGTGGCATTGTCGTGATTGGTATGGACCTTACGGATAAAAGAGCGATCGATTTTCAATTTATCCAGGGGCAGTCGGTGCAGGTAGTTGAGTGATGAATAACCGGTGCCAAAGTCGTCAACCGCAAAACTGATGCCGTACTCGCGCAGATGCTCCATTTTACGAATGCTGTCTTCGATATCGGCAATGACCACACCTTCGGTTATTTCAAGCTCGAGGCGTGAAGGTTTGATGGCATGCTTGGTGATAATACTGATGACCCGCTCTGAAAAATCGTGCTGCCGGAACTGGCGCGGGCTGATGTTGATGGCCAGCTTAAGATCCTGGTAACCCGGTCCAAGCTCACTCCATTTTTTGAGCTGTCTGCTGGCGGTTTCCACCAGCCAGTCGCCGATGGATAGAATCAACCCACTGTCCTCGGCCAGCGGGATGAAACTGGCCGGCGAGATGGTACCGCGCTGGGGGTGGCGCCAGCGCAACAGTGCCTCGGCGCCGATGACTCGCCCGTTGGCACGGACCTGCGGCTGGAAGTGGAGCGACAGTTCGCTGTCCTGCAGTGCCTGGCGCAGATCGTTTTCCAGTGTAAGCCGTTCGTGGACGGCCATGTGCATGCTTGGGGTGAAGATCTGAATCGCGTTGCGCCCTTTCTCCTTGGCCCGGTACATCGCGATATCCGCCTCACGCAGCAGTGCCTCGGCATCCCTGTCGCCGTGGGTGAACAGGCGAATACCGATACTCGGCGTGGTGTGCAGACGGTGTTTGTCGATGAGGTGGGGTTCGGTCAGGGTCTCGCGCAGGTCCTCGGCTACGGAAAAGGCCTGTGCAGCGGCAATATTGGCATCGTCGTTCAGGTCGTTGAGCAGTATGGCAAACTCGTCACCGCCAAGGTGCGCGGAAACGTCCTCGCTTTGGGTGTAATTTAACAGGCGTTGTGCCACCGACTGGAGCAGGCGATCGCCGATGTCGTGTCCCAGTGAGTCGTTGATCGCCTTGAATCGATCCAGGTCGATGAATAGCAGGGCGTGATGTTGTTTGGCGCAAAGATCGATGGTTGTACGCAGTCGTTTCAACAAAAGGCGACGATTGGGCAGGTCGGTCAGTTGATCGTAGTTGGCCTCGTAGGCGATCTGCGCCT
>JBFEUI010000018.1:0-35491 GCA_041547565.1 Thiohalomonadaceae bacterium | reverse complement strand
TGATCATGGGGCCCGCCGGATACCGTGTCCCCGATTTTCTGCGCGCTGGTGGCGTGATGACGGTGCTGTTTCTGGCGGTGTCGATGGTGATGATGAATCTGGTGTTCTAGGCAGACACTGCCGCCACCCGTTACCGGGTGGCGGCAGTGGGGCACACGGTCGTGGTTCTAGACCGCTTTTTTGCTAGGCTGGATAGAGTTGATGCAGCAGCCGGGTCTTGCTTTCGATGAGGTTGCTGTAGACCCGCATGCTCCAGGTATCGCATTCATCCTTGCTGCGCGGATCGATTTTTTTCAGCTCTTCCTGCAGCGTTTGAATCTCGGCGTGCAAGTGCTCACGATATGGCCGGACGCGTTCCCTTAACGGGGTTATGGTTGTTGGTGTCATTCCCTGTTCCTCCTTCTCCTGTGTGCCGTTTATTTTTAGTCCAGATTTATCCTGGGTACATAGGTGATTTCCCTGTTTTTTTGTCAGATTTTGCCGTTGTGTGATGTGCTTCACATTTTTCGGTGAAGGCGATAATGTGCCGAGTGGTGTGATTTCGCTGCTGCTGTGGCTGTTTAGACGCTAGAAATTTCGTATCTCAGTATCACGAATTGGTCTAATCTTTCAGGTAGAGGAGGAGAGAACAATGACCGAACGAATACACGCCCCTCATGTTGGTGCCCCTGACCCCGAGCTGAAAAATTCGCCAATCGTGGAAGACACGGAAGACGAGTTTGAGTCGGCCATGCAGGGCATGGGCGAGTCCGCCGTGTGCCATTTCAACGACGCACCCTATGAAGACAAGTCCTATGTCTGCAGCGGTGACGAATTGCTGCGGTGCCAGCGCGGGGTCTGGCTGCGAGCCGGGACCTGTGATCCGGACCACAGCGCCTAGCATACAGGCAGCGGCCGTGTCGGCGCCTTAGCGTACCGCGGCCATACCCTCCACGCGCGGGTCGCTGGCTGCACTGACCTGCCCTGAACGGATATTCCACAGCACGGCCTGCATGTTGCCCCAGGGCCGCGATGCTTGCTTGAGAGTGTGGCCCAGCGCCTCGAGTGCGGCCTGTTGCTCGTTCGACAGGGCGGCGGGTTCGAAAAAGACGGTATCGGGCAGGTACTGGTGGTGGATGCGCGGTCGCGCAACCCAGGCCTCGGGCCCCTTGCCGTCGACAAACTCAAGGATCCCCAGCAGTACCATGGAGATGATACGGCTGCCACCCGGTGTGCCCAGTATCGCCACCCGCTCGTCGTTGCGTACGAAGGTGGGTGACATGCTGGAGAGCATGCGCTTGCCCGGTGCGATGGCGTTGGCCTCGGCACCGACCAGCCCGTAGGCGTTGGGGGTTCCCGGTTTGGCAGAGAAGTCGTCCATTTCATTATTCAGCAGGACGCCCGTCTCCGGCGGCATGAAACAGGCACCGAACGGGTAGTTGATGCTCAGGGTGGCGGCCACGTAGTTGCCCTCGCGGTCCAGAATGGAGAAATGGGTGGTGTCCTTGCCCCCCTCTTTGGCGGCAAAGCCCGGCAGTTCACTGCTAGCGGTGGCACGATCCAGACGGATCGAGGCGACCAGTCCCTGCGCATAGTAGCGGTGGGTGAGCCGTGCCAGCGGCACCTCAACAAAATCGCTGTCACCCAGGAACTGTGCCCGGTCGCGGTACGCGCGGCGCATGGACTCGACCAGCAGGTGGGTGCGGCGGGCGGCGTCGAGTGTTTCCGGTTCATACTGTTCCAGGATGTTGAGCATGGTAATCAGCGCCACCCCGCCGGATGAGGGCGGGGCTGCGGAGACGACCTCGTAGCCGCGGTAGTGCCCGCGCAGCACCGGTCGTTCGATCACACGGTAGTCGTCAAGGTCCTGCTGCGACCAGATCCCCCCCGCCTGTTTCACCCCGGCAAGCAGTCTCTCGGCCACCGCACCCCGGTAAAACCCTGCACGCCCGTGAAGGGCGATGGCCTCGAGGGTTGCGGCCAGCGCCGGTTGTCTGATCAGTTGACCCAGTGGGGGTACCTCGCCCTGGTGCAGGAAGGTCTTTGCGGCGGCGGGTGATTGTTGCAGGGCCTTTTTGCGCAAGCCGGCCATGCGCCGGTAGTGTGGCGTAACGGGGAAACCGTGGCGGGCATGGCGGATCGCCGGGGCCAGCGTCTGCGCCAGGGGCAGCCGGCCGTAGCGCTCGGCAATGTGCACCAGCGCCGCGGTCTGCCCGGGGATGCCGGCGGCCAGGGCGCCGTCCATGGAGAGTCCGGGAACTACCTGACCCTGCTCGTCCAGATACATGTCACGCCGGGCGGCCAGTGGGGCGCGTTCTCGGCCATCGACCATGATGTCCAGATCGTCCTCGGCGCGGTGCAGCAGCCAGAAGCCCCCGCCGCCCATGCCGGAGCTGTAGGGCTCGACCACCGACAGTACTGCACTGACAGCGACCGTGGCATCAAACGCGTTGCCGCCTGCGGCCAGTATCTCGTGGCCCGCCGCGGTGGCCAGCGGATGGGCGCTGGCGATTGCCGCCGCCGGCGCTCTGGGAGCGGCCTGTACAGGCGCAGCAATCCAGACAGTTAAAAAGAGCAGAATCAGACAGCGGTTAATCATTCGTTTACACCGGCGTTCAACTTTGATGGCTGAGGGTGTCACAAGCGTTGAGGTCCAAATAGCAGGTAAAAGATACAAGAGAAAAGAGTCAAAATGAAAGAAGGGCAGGGAGGTGTTGCAGTTTGTTTGCTGGCGGGGTGTTTCCTCTTTTATCTTGAGACTTGTATCCACATACGAAAAAGGGCCCCATTCGGGGCCCTTTTCGGCAATCCGTGTGCCGGAGCGAGCTTACTCGGCCTGCAGTTTCTCGTACTTGGCCATCAGCTCTTCCTGGGTCTCCTCGTGGTCCGGGTCGTGAGGGATGCAGTCAACCGGGCAGACCTCAACACACTGCGGCTCGTCATAGTGTCCGACGCACTCGGTACACAGCTCTGGGTCGATCTCGTAGATCTCATCGCCCTGGGAGATTGCACCGTTGGGGCACTCAGGCTCACAAACGTCGCAGTTGATGCATTCGTCGGTAATCATCAGTGCCATGTGACACTACCTCCTGAAAATGTAATCTGAACAAACTGTCTGGCCGGTTATATTAGCGCATTCTGTTATTGAGCGCAGCCCCTACCTCGTGATGGACAAAGTCGGAGATATCCCCGCCCAGTGCGGCGACCTCCTTGACCAGGCTCGAGGAGATGAAAGTGTAGTTCTCCGCCGGGGTCAGAAACAGGGTTTCCACCTCCGGCGCCAGGCGCCGGTTCATGCCCGCGAGCTGGAATTCGTACTCGAAGTCCGAGACCGCACGCAGGCCCCGCAGGATGACCTGGGCGTTGCGCTGGCGGACAAAATCGGCCAGCAGGCAGTCAAACCCGCACACCTCCACATTGTCCAGACCGGCCAGCGCCTGCTGCGCCAGGGCTACCCGCTCGTCCAGGGTAAACAGCGGGGTCTTTTTGGGGTTGGCGGCAATGGCAACCACCACGTGCCCGAACAGGCGGGAGGCCCGTTCAATAAGATCGCTGTGACCGTTGGTGATCGGATCGAAGGTGCCGGGATAGATCGCTGTGATATCCATCACCACATGATAAACAAGTTACGGCGCTATTGCCGCAATCGTGTGCGAAATTACGGGCAGCGGGCCAGGTAGTAGGCGACTTGGCCGGCCTGTTTGCCGCGCAACAGCTCCCACCCGGCGGGCAGGGGCGGTTCGCCCAGTTCACGCTCGGTTTCGATATAGACCCGTGCGTTGGGGGTGAGCCAGCCGTGTTGCAGCGCCTCGAGACAGGAGGTGAGCAGGCCGCGGCGAAACGGCGGGTCGAGAAAGACGATGTCGAACGGTTGCGGCGGCGTGGCAAGGTAGTCGAGGGCGCCGGCCTGTACGGTATGTCCCCCCGCCGCGTCCAGTACTTGAAGATTGTGTCGCAGGCTGTCAATCACCTGTCGGCTGCTGTCGACAAAGACGCACTCGGCCGCACCGCGCGACAGGGCCTCCAGTCCGAGGGCGCCACTGCCTGCGAACAGGTCGAGGCAACGCGCACCGCCGATGGCAGGCTGCAGCCAGTTGAACAGGGTTTCCCGCACCCGGTCGGTGGTGGGCCGCAGGCCGTCGGCATCGGGAAAGCTGAGCCGCCGGCTGCGCCAGCGGCCGCCGATGATGCGCAGTTGATTGCCCGCCTTTGCCTTTTGCTGCCTTCTGCCCGCCAAGTCCCTATTCCTTGCTGCCGCCCACGGTCACGGTCACCAGCCTGTCCGGTTGTATGCGGCGCCGGAAGGCATCCTTGATCTGTTCCAGGGTAACCGCCTCAATGCGCTCTTTAAACCGGTCCAGATAATCCAGCGGCAGGTGATAGAAGCCGATCATGCTCAGGTAACCGACGATATCCTTGTTGGAGTCGATATTGAGGGCAAAACCGCCTGTGATGTTTTTCCTGGCCGCCTCCAACTCCGCGCTGCTCGGCCCCTGTTCCACGAAACGCTGCAGGGTGTCGTTGAGCACCTGCAGTGCCACCGGCGTCTGGTCATTGCGGGTCTGCAGGCCGAGGATGAAGGGGCCGGCAGCGCGCATCGGCATAAAATAGCTGTAAGCGCTGTAGGCCAGCCCCCGCTTCTCACGCACCTCGTCACTGATACGTGAGACCAGGCCGCTACCGCCGAGGATGTGGTTGCCGACATAGAGCGGGAAATAATCGGGATCGCCGCGGCGCATACCCGGTTGACCGACCAGCACATGGGTCTGGCTGGAGGGGTGCTCCTTGTGAAGCGCCTTTGCCGTGGACAGCGCCCTGACCGGCGGCAGCGGTGCCGCGGCACCGCCGGCCGGCAGTGTACCGACAATCTGCTCGGCCAGCTGCTCGGCCTGTCGTCGGTCGACCTTGCCGACGATGGCCACTAGTGCATTGCGTGCCACATAGTAGCGGCTGTAATAATCAATCAGGTCCTGGCGGGTCAGTGCCTGAACGCTGTCGATGGTGCCGTTGCTGGGCGCGGCGTAGGGGTGATCGCCGTAGAGCGCGGCATAGAAGGCCTTGCTGGCGATGGTGCCCGGTGACTGCTGTTCGTAGCGCAGCCCGGTGATGGCCTGGCTGCGCAGCCGTTCAAAGGCGTCGGCCGGGAAACTGGGCCGGTTGAGCACCAGCGCCAGGGTATCGACGGCCGGTTGCAGGCGGCGCGGCTCGGTCAGGCTGCGCAGGCTGATGATGGCCATGTCGCGCAGTGCATCGACCGAGAAGCTGGCGCCGACCGAATCAAAACGCTCGGCGATGGCGTCGGTATCGAGTGAGGTCTCACCCTGCCCGGCCCCCTCGCCAATCATGGCATTGGTCATCACGGCCAACCCGCCCCGGCCATGGTCGCGGGCGCTGCCGGCGTCGAATACCACACGGATATCGACCATCGGTAATTCCGCCGCCTCGACGTAATAGACGCGGGCCCCGTTTTTCGTTTCCCAGTGCTGGATATCGGGATTGGCCAGCACCGGCTGATGCCAGGCCGTCAGGGTGACAAGAAACAGCAGTAACGTGGTGGGCAGGCCGGTGCGGCTCCTAGTGACGACCATTGTCATCTCCTGTATTTGTTGCGCTGTCGGTCGGGTTGAGGGGCAGGGGCTCCAGCACCGCCACGGTCAACCGTTCGTCCACCAGATACTCCTCGGCCACCTGGCGGATCTGTTCGGGTGTGACGGCGTCGATGCGTGCGACGTACTCGTCGGCCAGTCGCCAGTCCAGGCCGATGGTCTCCAGGCTGCCGATCTCCATTGCCTGGTAGAACACCGAGTCGAGTTCGTAGACCTTGCCGGCGGTCACCTGTGCCTTGATGCGTTCCAGTTCCTGCGGGCTGACCGGTTGTGTTTTGACCCGCTCGACCTGTCGTAACAGCGCCTGTCTGATCTCTTCGATGGTATGACCCCGGGCCGGAATGCCCTCCAGGGTGAACAGCGAGCTGTGGCGGGTGGTCAGGTCGTAGCCGGCCCCGGCGCTGGCGGCAATCTGGCTGCCGCGTATCAACTCGCTGCTGAAACGGGCACTGTCACCGCCGTCGAGCACGTTGGCCAGCACCTCCAGGGCGTAGGCCTTCCAGGGCTTGTCCGCGGTGCGCAGCGTGGGGGTCTTGTAGCCCATGATTAGCACCGGCAGCTTGGCGGGGGCCTTGACCGTGATCTGCCGCAGGCCATGCTGGGGCGTGTCGGCGGCCGGCTTGGGCGCTGGCAGGTGGCTCGGTCTGAGTGGGCCGAAGTAGCGTTCGGCCAGGGCAAAGACCTGCTTCGCCTCGACATCGCCAGCAACCACCAGGGTGGCGTTGTCGGGGGCATACCAGCGTGCGTACCAGTCACGCAGGTCTGCGATGGTCAGGTTTTTCAGGTCGTTCATCCAGCCGATAATCGGGTGGTGATAGGGACCGGAGAGAAAGGCGGTGGCCATGAACTGCTCATAGGTGAGGGCGGAGGGCTTGTCCTCGGTGCGCATGCGGCGCTCTTCCATCACCACCTGCACCTCCTTGAGAAACTCCTCTTCCGGCAGTTGCAGGTTGCGCATGCGATCGGCCTCCAGCTCCATGGCGATCGGCAGGCGACTCTTTTCCAGCTGCTGGAAATAGGCGGTGTAGTCACGGCCGGTAAAGGCGTTTTCGCTGCCGCCGTGCTCGGCAATGATGCGCGAAAACTCACCGGCAGGGTGTTTGTCGGTGCCCTTGAACATCATGTGTTCGAGCACGTGCGAGATGCCGGTAATGCCGCCCGGCTCGTAGCTTGAGCCGACCTTGTACCAGATCTGCGACACCACCACCGGCGCGCGATGGTCCTCACGCACGATAACCTTCAGGCCGTTGTCCAGGGTGCGCTCGTAGGTGGCATGATTGCCCTGTTCCAGGGGGGGCGTCGCCCGTGCCTGGATGGGCTGTTCGATCGCGGCACAGGCCGCCAGTGGCAGAAGAAACAGATACACCGTCAAACGGCGTAAAAAAACTCGATACATGGTAGAGTTCACCTTTCTTATCGTGATGTTCTGCATACCCCGGTTGGGGCCGGAATGATACGATAGACGTCCCCGGTTGCCTAATCAGTGACTACCGGCGCGTAACTGAAACAGACCATCACCCAAACCATAGGTTCAAATCGGCCGAAAGAAGATGTTCGGATTCGGTAAAAACAAAGATAAACAGCAGGCGCAGGTCGCCGTGCAGCCGGAAGAAAAACAGGCGGGTCTGTTTGCCCGGCTCAAAAGCGGCCTCAATCGCACCCGCCAGGTACTCAATACCGATGTGCGCGATCTCATCTCCAGTCGCCAGATCGACGATGATCTGCTGGAGGAGATAGAGACCCAGTTGCTGGTTGCAGACATGGGTGTCGAGGCGACACAGTCGATCATCCAGGATTTGACCCAGCGGGTATCGCGCAAGGAGCTGTCTGACGGCGAAGCGCTGCTTGGTGCCTTGCGCGAGGACATGCAGAGCATTCTCGACCCATGCTCGGTTCCCCTGACCGTAGCGCAGGAGAGCCGCCCCTATGTCATCCTGATGGTCGGCATTAACGGTGCGGGCAAGACCACCACCATCGGCAAGCTGGCCAAGCGTCTGCAGGCCGAGGGCAAGTCGGTGATGCTGGCCGCGGGGGACACCTTCCGCGCGGCGGCGGTGGAGCAGCTGCAGGTATGGGGCGAACGCAATGACATCCCGGTTATCGCCCAGCATACCGGGGCCGATTCCGCCTCGGTTATTTTCGATGCGGTGGAGGCGGCCAGGGCGCGTGGTGCCGATGTGCTGATCGCCGACACCGCGGGTCGGCTGCACACACAGTCCAACCTGATGGAAGAGCTGAAGAAGGTGAAGCGGGTGATGGCCAAGGTCGACCCGGATGCCCCGCACGAGGTGCTGCTGGTGCTGGATGCCGGCACCGGCCAGAATGCGTTGTCCCAGGCCGAGCAGTTCCATCAGGCGGTAGGGGTGACCGGGCTGGTGTTGACCAAGTTGGACGGTACCGCCAAGGGCGGTATTATCTTTGCCATTGCAAAAAAGCTGGCCCTGCCGATCCGCTTTATCGGTGTCGGCGAAGGCATTGACGACCTGAGGGTGTTCGACAGCAGGGAGTATGTCGAGGCATTACTGGAACAATAGAACAGAAGGAGTGGTCAGTAACGAGTGATATAAAACGGGTCAACACCTTCGAACACCATGCAAGCGTGTTGCAGTAACCCGTTACTCGCTCCTCTAACCTGTTTTTCGCATGATTCGTTTTGACAATGTCAGCAAGCGTTACAGCGGTGGCCATGAGGCGCTGAGCAGTGTCAACTTTCACCTGGCGGCGGGTGAGATGGCATTTCTGACCGGTCACTCCGGCGCGGGTAAAAGCACCCTGCTCAAGCTGATTGCGCTGATCGAGCGTTCCAGCGGCGGCCAGGTGGTGGTCAACGGACAGAATCTGGCCAAGGTGCGTCGCTCGCGCATCCCGTTTCACCGTCGCAATATCGGCATCATCTTCCAGGACCACCGGTTGCTGTTCGACCGCACGGTGTTCGACAATGTGGCCCTGCCGCTGGTGATTGCCGGCTGCAATCGGCAGGAAACCGCGCGACGGGTACGCGCCTCACTCGACAAGGTGGGACTGCTGGGCAAGGAGAAGGCCTACCCCATCACCCTCTCAGGCGGTGAGCAGCAACGCGTGGGCATTGCCCGTGCGGTGGTGAACAAGCCGCCACTGATCCTGGCCGACGAGCCGACCGGCAACCTCGACCCCGACCTGTCGCGCGAGATCATGGGGATCTTTCAGGAGTTCAACCGGGTTGGCGTCAGTGTGCTGGTGGCGACCCACGATCTGGCGCTGATTCACACTCTGGGGCAACGTATCCTGCGCCTGGAGCACGGCACCATGGCCGGCGATCCCCGTGGAGGTGTGGCATGAACATGGAGCGCCACAAGACCCTGCGCGAGCAGGAGGGGCGCAGCCGTAGCGGTGCCTCACGCGGTGGTTTTCACCCGCTGCACTGGTTGCGCAACTATTTCCTGCGCCACCTGCAGACCTTTGTCTATGCCCTCGGCCAGCTCAGTCGCAAGCCCTTCGCCACCCTGATGACCAGTGCCGTGATCGGTATTGCCCTGGCGATGCCCGCCGGCATGCACACCATGCTCAGGAATGTGCAGCAGGTGGTCAGCGGCTGGGACAGTGCGGCGCAGATCTCCCTGTTTCTCAAGCAGGATGTCACCGCAGGCCAGGCCCAGGTACTGGCCGAGCAATTGCGTGGTCACCCCGATATCGCCATGGTCGATTTCATCTCCAGTGAGCAGGCGATGGAGGAGTTTCGACGCCTGTCGGGCTTTGGCGAGGCCCTTGATGCGCTGACCGAGAATCCGTTGCCGCAGGTGCTGGTGGTACACCCCTCGCTGGCCAATCAGGGGGCGGAGAGCGTGGAGCGCCTGCTCGAGTCGCTCAAGGTGCGTGCCGATGTCGACCTGGCGCAGCTCGACATGCAGTGGGTCAGGCGCCTGTTCGGCCTGATGGAGATCGGACGGCGCGGTGTCTGGGTGCTTGCCGGTATGCTGGCGCTGGCGGTGCTGCTGGTGGTCGGCAACACCATTCGCCTGGCAATTCAGAACCGCCGCGACGAGATCGTGGTGATGAAGCTAATTGGCGGTACGGATGCCTTTATCCGTCGCCCCTTCCTCTATTCGGGCTTCTGGTACGGCCTGCTGGGAGGGGTGATTGCCTTTGCGCTGGTAGAGGGGGCGCTGGGACTGCTCAAAACGCCCGTGCATGAGCTGGCGGGCCTCTATAACAGCCAGTTTGCGCTGCAGAGCCTGGATCTGGCTACCGTATCCATACTGCTTGCCAGCGGTACCCTGCTGGGCCTGAGCGGCTCCTGGCTGGCGGTGGGACGCCATCTGCGGGATATCGAACCGACCTGAATGACCGTTTGTCGCGCGGTTGCTACCGTACATGACCCCATGGCTGGACGCCACGCACGGGTGGCGCTTTATTATTAACTTTTGGGACAAACTCGGAAGCGGGCCGCCTGGTGAGAATAATAACGGGCCCGTTTGCTTAAGCCTGCGAAGGGGTCGTACTCAATTATGACGCACAGCCGGATAATGGTCGTGGACGGTTCTGCCGTATCCAGGGAGATCGCCGCACGCATGCTGCGCGAGACCATGGAGGATGCGGAGATCGTCACTTGCGGCAGCGTTGCCGAGGCGCTGGGGAGCCTGAGCGAGAAGAGGTTCGATCTCATTACCACCGGCCTGATGCTCCCGGACCAGGACGGCCTGGAGCTGTGTCGCCAGATCCGCCAGAGCGAGACACACCACTATACCCCCATCATTGTCATCTCCGGCGATGACGACGAGCGCCTGCTGAAGGAGGGTTTTGAGGCGGGTGTGACGGAGTATTTCGACAAGTCGCAGGGCTATCACGCCTTCGGCCTGTTCATCAAGAATTTCAGCCAGCGAAACACCGGTCTGGTCGGTCGCGTGCTCTATGTGGAGGACAGCCGTACCGCCGCCACGGTAACCGGGCGCATCTTCGAGCGCCACGGCATGCAGGTGGTTCATACCACCACGGCCGAGGAGGCAATAGAGCATATCAAGGCGGCCCATGAAGGCAGGGTGCAGGGCTTTGACATGGTGATCACCGACTTTTTCCTCGAGGGGAAGATGACCGGCGGTGACCTGCTGCACTGCCTGCGTGCCCACTACCACTACTCGCAGCAGGAGATGCCGGTGCTGGTGATCACCGGCAATGACGACAGCCGCACCCAGGTGGAGGTGTTTCACGCCGGTGCCAATGACTTTGTCAGCAAGCCGCTGGTCGAGGAGGTGTTGATGGCACGGGTACGCTCGCTGTTGCTGATCAAGCACCAGTACGTGGCGCTGCAGCGCCAGAATCAGACCATGGAACAGGTGGCCAATACCGATGCACTCACGGGGGTGTACAACCGGCGCTACCTGGGTGAGCACGGTGAGCAGATGCTCAAGTCGGCCGAGAGCCAGCCGCTGTGGGCGATGATCATCGATATCGACCATTTCAAGCAGATCAACGACCACAACGGCCACCTGGTGGGCGACCATGTCCTGGCGGCGATGGGCAAGCTACTGCAGGAGAACTTCCCCGATGCCATGGTGGTGCGCTTCGGCGGCGAGGAGTTTGCCCTGCTGCTGCCTGGTGTCGAGGAAGAGGAGGCCTCCGCGCGTGCCGAGAAATTCCGTCAGGCCGTGGAGCAACTGCATCCCGACGGGGTGGCCGTGGCGGTGAGTATCGGGCTGGCCAGTTCCGCGGATTACCCCATGATCGATCTGAATAACCTGATCAAGGTTGCCGACAAGGCGCTCTATGCGGCGAAGGGGGCCGGGCGCAACCGACTCTGCATCTCCCGTCCGCACAGGGTGCAGAAGGGCGATCCGGCCCAGCATGCCTCGCTCTGATACCCTCCAGGGCTGTTTATCAAGAACTAACGATGCATTGGATTGTCTTATATGATCTACGGCAGTAATGCGGTAGATTACTGGGGCTTTGCAAAATTAATATCCGAGTGTTATAGTCGGTTAAACGTTTGCTAATATTGCGCATCTGATGGAGGACGCCATGTCAAAGGCTCTCGATATACAGTGGAATTTTCCGGTTCACAGCATAGAGGCGTACAGCCAGGCGGTGAACCGCATCCCCGTACTGAGCGCTGAAGAAGAGCATAGCCTCGCCACCCGTCTGAGCGAGGAGGGTGATCTGGAGGCGGCCCGCCGCCTGATCCTGTCGCACCTGCGCTTTGTCGCCCATGTGGCGCGTGGCTACAGCGGCTATGGCCTGTCCCACGCCGACCTCATCCAGGAGGGCAATATCGGCCTGATGAAGGCGGTCAAGCGCTTCGACCCGACCAAGGGCGTGCGCCTGGTCTCCTTTGCCGTGCACTGGATCCGTGCCGAGATCCACGAATACATTCTGAAGAACTGGCGTATCGTCAAGGTGGCCACCACCAAGGCTCAGCGCAAGCTGTTCTTCAACCTGCGCAGTTCCAAAAAGCGCTTGGGCTGGTTCTCCCACGAGGAGGTGGAGGCTGTGGCCAGGGATCTCGGTGTATCGACTGCCGATGTGCTGGAGATGGAGTCGCGCCTGAGCGGCAAGGACATGGGCTTTGACGGCTACAGCGACGGTGATGACGATAACGAGGTATTCGCGCCGGCCGCCTACCTGGAGGACAACCGCTTCGAGCCTGCCAGCCAGGTCGAAGAGAACGACTGGGAGGAGAGCAATGTGCGCATGCTGCACCAGGCGATGGAGAGCCTTGATGAGCGCAGCCGCGACATTGTTGCCGCCCGCTGGCTGAGCGAGGAGAAAACCACGCTGCAGGAGCTGGCTGACAAATACGAGGTCTCTGCCGAACGGATCAGGCAGCTTGAGAAGAACGCCATGAAAAAACTCAAGGGTGTGCTTGAAGTATAACCACAGACCCAATCCCGAGCATAAAAGACGGCCTCACATGAGGCCGTTTTTTTTGGCTGGCGTATAGAAACAGCCGGGTCAGCCAATATTCATATACAGTTAGTGATCGCGTTGGCGTCGTGCGGTGTATGGTGTGACACGGCTATAATCAATACAGCTGTAATGCAACGGCATGCCGGCACATGTTGTTCGCATGGAATAAAAACAAAGATAGATTGTGAAATTATTGAGGGGGGGAACATGTCAGGCTATCGCAACATTCTGGTAACCACCGACTTTTCTGACAACAGCGTAGCTGCGATCGAGGCGGCGTCGGAACTGTCCGATTTCTATCAGGCCGCTATGACCCTGTTGCATGTGATTGACCATGCCGGCACGGGTAACAAGGATGAAGAGCAGGTGCGTTTTGAGACCGAGCACGCTCAGCTGTCACTGTCCGAGATTGCCGACAAGTATAATCTGGCAATGGCCAGACTCGAGGTGGTAGTGACGCTGCGCGCGGCCCGACACGGGATCATCAACTATGTCGAGGAAAACGGGATTGACCTGGTGGTAATAGCGACACATGGCCACCACGGCGTATCGCCTCTACTTGGCACAACAGCCGATCGGGTGGTGCACAATGCGCCGTGTGACGTGCTGGCAATACGATCCTAGCCAGGCGCTATTGCACCACCTCCAACAAGGGCGAAATAGGCGTATAATGGGCACCACGTTTGTATATTTTGTTGTCGGCAGAGCCTACACGGCTGTGTGAAAGGGTTGTGTGTGAATGAGTTCCAGTGAGAAGAGCGGCTTGCTTGAGGGGCTTGATGCCTATAATGCGATTATCGAGCGGCTGAATCTGCACAAGGGTATTCCCTATTCGCACAACTGGTCTGCGGCTGCAGATTTTCTCAATCTCATCATCGAGCATTGCCTGAAATACAGACCGGAAACGGTGTTCGAGTGCAGCAGTGGTTTGACGACGCTGATGTTGGCCCGATGCTGCCAGATGAATAACCATGGGCATGTCTACAGCCTTGAGAATGGCAGCGAGTATGCCGACAAGACGCGCGGCTATCTGGCAATGTACGGACTGAGCAACTATGCGACGGTCATCGATGCACCGCTTGAGCGTTATGTCATCAATCACAGAGAGTATCAGTGGTATGCAATGGATGGGTGCCCGGAGCGTCATATCGACATGCTGGTGATCGACGGCCCGCCCGGCTTTATCCAAAAGCACTCACGTTATCCGGCGTTGCCGTTGCTGCATGAGGCGTTAGCTGAACGCTGTGTGCTCTATATGGATGATGCGGCGCGTGAAGACGAGCGTGAGATTGTCAAAATGTGGCAATCCGAGTTTTCCCGGATTGAACACCGCTATGTGGCGACCGAGCGTGGCTGCTCGGTACTGACGATCAACAAGTAATTGTTTACTTGCGTGTGCCTGGCCAGTTGATGCCGAATAATTTTCGCTTCTGCTGCTGTTTTGATGCGTTATAGCTGACATCCCACTCTCTCTGGGCCGCCTCCAGATTGCCCTGTGCGCCGACAAAATCCCAGAATCGTGTGAAATCCTCCTTGGCCGATTCGAGTCGAAACTCCATTTTGTGGGTTTTGTCCTTTAAAAAAAGCTGAATATTTGTTTCAACGGTATCAATATAGTCATGTGCAAGATCGATGGCGCGATGCCTGTTGGGATCGCCTTGCAGTATGCCGTTTCTATACGCCTTCATGATCCCGTAATCGTTGCGCCTGGCAAAACTTCTTGCGGTTGACTCGATATCTCTTTTCAGGTGTACGTAGAAGGCGCTATCACCGTATTTCAGATCGAGGCGCCCTAACACCCAGGAGAGCCGGTTATCGGCTTCAATGTGATTGTCGGGATAGGCCAGCCGTTGCTCGCCGATGGCATCGTCGAGTGATTCGTGCGCTGAGGTGAAATTGGTAATGTGTTTGCAGGCCTTGATAAACGTGGTGGAACCGCAGCGGCCCGTATTGAGGATAAAAATATTCATAATCGTCTAGTTCGGTATGGATAGCACATTGTGCCACAGTAATCTGTTATGTGAATAATGTTTGATGGCTTGAAGCATTTGTTCAGTGCGAGCGTCGATGTGTGGTTGTGAGTTGATCGTGTTGTAGCCACGCGCATCGACACCGAAGTTGAACTCAACATTTTTCAGAAACAAGGCAAGCTCGTGATTTGCCGCATGCAGTCCAGCTGTTTTGTTCCACCAGGCCTGCTGGTCCTCAAACAGGCTGTACAGCGTGATGAGTTTGTCGATTACCTGTAGATGTTTGAGGCGGTATTTATCGCTCAACAGCAGGCGTGTCTCGTGCATGGTGTCAGTGATAAGCTCATCGTTCAGTGCGGTGCCGGGGTAACCTGCCGCGGTCAGTTTCTCCATGGTAAAGAGCATGACATCACCGAAGAACTGGCGCTCGAATTCACCAGACAGGTCGACAGTGTCGTGCTGTCTGTCGATACCGGGTCGGAATTCCGACTGACCGATGTGCTCGACGGTACGGCCGTGCAACATCGGCAGGTTGGCAGAGACGAATCGTTCTCCGAGTTCGGCTTTAATTATGCGTCCTAGAACCGGGCCGGCCATGCGAAGCTTGAGCGGCGCGAAGGGAATAAAATAGCGCAAACAGTCTGCTGTGAAGACGTAGTTTCCGGTGTAGACGGTGCGTGCAGGCTGGATACTGGCGGAAATATCCGCATGTTCGTAGTAGCTCTTGCGCGTGGGATGTTCGCCGTCAAAGAAACGGTTTATCTTGCGACAAAATTCACGGTAGCAGTCGACCTGGCTGTGTGGACCGGACAATGAGCAGCTGTAGGCGTTGAAAGCGCCCTCAGGCTTAAAGCCGAACAGTTCGGCCATGTCATGGTAGGAGGCATCGTCCATCTGCCGTCTGTTGTTATGAAACTTGCATGCCGCAGCGGGGTCGAGTTTCGCCATGCTGGAGAGAAAGGCGCCGACATCCTCCAGAAAATTACCGATCATGACTGCCGGCGAGACAGGTGGATCGCCAACGACCTTTCCGGTGAGGATGCGCGTTCCGGTTTGTGAGAAAATCCGATCGAGGTGATAGAAGTAATTGACGGCATACGCGTCTCTGTCACCATCTTTTGCAGCGATGTTTACCTTGAACTCCTGATCGCTGTCGATGAAGTAGAATAACAGGCGCTCTTTGTCACGCGTTAATTCGTTGAGTTTGAGATAGCTTATGTTGCGTGTGATGGAGGCGCCCTTGTGATAGAAGTGTGCGGGATTAATCTCACCGAGGATGCCGGAGAGTTCGGCCTGCTGTTCGCTGTCGAGGCGGCCTAGCTGCTCAAGCTGTTGCTGTTGTCCGAAATAGAGCGTGTCGAGCCCTCTGTCGCGGTACGCCTCGGCAATCTTCCTGTTCTCACGGATGCTCTGCTGTTCCTTGCTGTCATCGGCAATGAGCACGCTTATCTTGCGGTATCGTCCATCATGAACACCGCCGTAAGCGAAGCGCTCGCATAGCGTGAAGATACTTTGTATGCAACTGCGCAAATGTGACGGACGGTCGGCAACGGGAATGACAATAACAAAGTCATGTCTTTCATCGCGGCCACTGGCACTGATGTGTGCCTCCATCTCGCGGAACAGCCCCTGATAGAGTGTGAGCAGGTTATCGTCGGCATGCTCAATCCACAGGCGCTGTTCTATCGCTGGTATGGCCTTTTGGTAAAGCTGCAGCAGCGTCTCATGCGGTATCTCTGCACGGTCATTGTCGCGCAGCTCAATCAGGCTGTTCGCAATGGTGTTGAGCGAGCGCGAGTCGCTGAAGCGTTGCAGCAACTCGGCAAGGATGGTGCAGTCAGGGACAGGCATAGAGGTAAAATGCGCTCTATCGTCTTGAGGAGTAGGTGGGGAAGGTGTCCTTGTCTATCATGAACTCAAACAGGTTGATGGCGCCGTGAAGGTCATTGTCCGTGAACATGGCATCGATGTCCTGTTCGTTTTCTACCCTGCGGTGTTCGATGCCGAAGGATTTTGCCAGATAGTGGAAGTCCGGGTTGGTGAAGTCGCAGTTGATAAACCGCTTGCCGTATTGCTGGTGCTGGTTCTTGCGTATCAGGCCCATGGTGGAGTTGTTGAAAACAACGATATTCAGCGGCAATTGATAGTTGACGGCGGTCATGATCTCCATGCAGCACATCTGAAAGCCGCCGTCGCCGAGTATCGCAAAGGTGGGCATCTCGTTGGCAAAGCGTGCGCCTATGGCAGCCGGGATGGCGTGGCCCAGCGAGGAGATGCCGGAGTTGGGGTAGTAGTGGTTGTCACTGGTGACGTTGAAAAAGTTCTGGGCAAAGATGATGTTGTCGTCAAACACAGCCAGGTCACGCTGGAAATGCTGTTCCAGGCGTTCAAAAAAGCGTTCAATAAGAGGAAATCGTTCGCGGAACGGTGCCGCGCCGTTTTCTGCCTTGCTGATAGGTGGTTTTGCCATTGCGTTGGCGACCGGTTGCCTGCCGATTTGCTGCAGCACGTCGGTGAGTACCTCCCGGATATCGCCGTTGATGGCGACATCGGCATTGAAGACCTTCTCCAGTTGCTGGTAGTCGGTGTCGACCTGTGCGATTTTGCGCTCACCGAGCAGCTTTTTGTCCCACAGGTAACTGGTTCTTTCGTTGAAACTGGCACCGAGTACGATCAACAGATCGGCATGCTCCACAATGTAGTTGTAGGCCTTGCTGTAGGAGGTGACACCGAGGCTGCCGAGTGACAGCGGTGACTGTTCGCTAATGGCGCCCTTGCCCTTGAGGCTGCTGGTGACGGGTATGTTCAGCTGCTCGCTCAACTGTGTGACCTGCGCCTGGGCGCCGGAGCGAATGCAGCCATAGCCGGCAATGATAACCGGATTTTTTGCAGCCAGGAGCAATTCGGTGAATGCCGTCACCGGCTGTGCATGGCAGTTGACCGAGTGGCTGTGTTTTGCTGTCTTGACCTGATCGAGGAGGGCCTCGTCAACCAGTTCGTTCTGCACATTGAAGGGGAAACTAAGTAGCACCGGCCCCGGATTGTCTGACAACAGGATCGTTGCGGCCTGGTTGAGCACCTGCGCCAGGTAGTCGGTGCGCTCGACAATGCGGTTGTATTTGGTGATTCCCTTGAACAGCGAGACCTGGTCGATGCTGCCCCCCTCGCCTGAACTCTCCTGCAGGCCGCCCTTGCCGAAGATGTGGGTCGGCGCCTCACCGGTGATGATCAATACCGGTTGCTTGTCGGCGAAGGCGTTGGCAATGCCCGTTACCAGGTTGGTGGCACCCGGTCCGGCGGTGGTGATGCAGGCGCCGATCTTGCCTGAGGCGCGGGCATAGCCGCCGGCCATGAAGGCGGCCCCCTGTTCGTGCTTGGCCAGGATGCTCTGTACCGGTGAGTTGTGGAGACTGTCGTAGACCGGCAGAATGTGCGCCCCCGGCATACCGAAGATGTATTCAATGCCCAAGCGTTCGAGATATTTTACGACTAGTTCACTGACTTTGATTTTCATATCAATGCATCAAGTTTGCCGGTTCAGGCAGGGCTAAAACTTTTCCATCAATTTGATTGATAGGCGTATTGGAGTGTGTGCTCTGTGGCTGGGCCAGCAGCAATACTACACCACTTTTGTGTGATGGTTGAATGTGGCGGGTGCCGTAGCGGGGCAGTGGCAATGTGACGGGGTGTCCCGGTCTAGGCGTGTTCGCCGTATGCCTCGTCCCTGAAGTCGGCCGCGATGGCCACAAATTCATGCTCGATAGCGACAAAGGCATCCACCACATCGGGATCGAAATGGCGGCCACGCCCCTCCAGGATGATGGCTTTTGCCTTGTCATGGGGGAAGGCGGGTTTGTAGACGCGCTTTGAGATCAGGGCATCGTAGACATCGGCCAGCGCCATCAGGCGGCCGGAGACGGGGATTTGATTACCTTTCAGGCCCCTGGGGTAGCCGCTGCCGTCCCACTTCTCGTGATGGCTTTCGGCGATTTCCCTGGCGTAGCGCAGGAAGGAGGTGGCACCCAGTTCCTGTTCGGCCACCCGCATCGCCTCGCTGCCCAGCAGGGCGTGGGTTTTCATGGTTTCAAATTCGTCCGTGTCCAGTTTGCCGGGCTTCAACAGGATGGCATCGGGAATACCGACCTTGCCGATATCGTGCAGCGGCGCCGATTTGAACAGCAGATCGATGGCCTCTGCGTTCAACTCATGACGAAACTGTGGATGGGTGGAGAGGTGTGTGGCCAGGGCGCGCACGTAGCGCTGGGTGCGCAGGATATGTGCACCGGTCTCATTGTCGCGGGTCTCGGCAAGTGAGGCTAGGGTGAGGATGGTGACATCCTGGGTCCGCTGTATCTCCTCGCTGCGCGCGCGAATCGCATCGATCATCAGGTTGGTATGGTAGGCCATGATACCGAATTCATCGTTACGGCTGACCGGCACCCGACCCGTGAGATCGCCCCTGTTGGTGCGTTGCAGTACGCTGTTTTCGCTGGCAATGAAAAAGCGCAGATTATTGGCGTAGGAGAGGATGACATTCAGCACGTGGGCAAGGATTACGGCGGCGATGAAGGCAAACTCCTTGAGGATGGAGGTTTGCGCATCGTGCAGCGACACTTTTCCGCTCACATCCAGCAACCACTGCAGGTCCTTGTTGACCACCAGGAAAAAGATAACGGTCACCATGGTGGCGCAGATTGCGGCGAAGAGGGCGGTTTTGCGTGAGACGGGAAAATAGCGCCTGCCCAGTGAAACTGCGCTGCCGGTGGCCTCGAGGTGGCGCGCAAGTTTGCGCTCCTGTTCCAGCGCGAGGTCGGTAGCGGCGAAGAATCCGAGGCAGAAAAAGCCAATCACAACCTTCAGGCCGCTAACCACCGGAAAGTCGTGGATCAGGGTGTTGAATGTCGCCACAGCGATGCCGCCGACTACAAACAGCCCCAGGTCCACACCCAGAGCCCGGCGTACCTGAAGTTCATAACCGGCGGATTCGACCAGCCTGCTGCGGATCGGTGGCCGTAACAGCCACTGCGCGGCGAGCGCCACGGCAATCGGTGTGGCGAGCTGCAAGGGGCTAAGCGACTCGAGAAAGGGGCATACCTGCACCCCATAGAGAATTAGGACTAGCAGTGATGAGGTGTAGTGCACGATCGCGCGCAAGGTCTGTCTCCCGGGTCTTTGTGGCGCATCGCCTGACGCCAGCGTTATTCGTACGTACGGTTTTAACGAACTAGTATAGTGGCTGGGTAGCAACTGTATGCACGGAACCGGGGGCGGGTTTGCGGGTCGAAGAGAATACGTGAACCGGTTACCAGTCCCGGCTCGAACACTAATCTAGGATCGCATCACAACACGCATTAAGGAGAGTGCAATGAAACAGATTCTGGCCCTGGGCCTGGCCGTTATGCTGGCAAGCGGCTGTGCCACAAATGATGAACGCAAAACACACTACACCGAGGGCATGGCGGTTGCCGGTGCGCTGCTCGGCGCGGTCATTGGCAACAATGTCGGTGATGCGGGCGATAACACCGCAATGGGTGCGGCGGCGGGTGCCGTGGTCGGCGGTATCATCGGCAAGCAGTATGACGATCTGAACAAGGATCTTGACAAGAAGAATGTGCAGATCGAGAAACTGAACACGGAAAAGGGCGAACTGCTCAAACTGACCATGCAAAGTAGCGTGTTGTTTGATTTCGATCGGTCAGACATTCGTAACGAGGCGGCCGACACGCTGGTCACCATTGCTGATTCGATCAACAAGTATCGGGATACCGATGTGTTCGTGGTGGGTCATACCGACGCCAAAGGCAGTGAGCAGTACAATCAGGCTCTCGGCCAGCGGCGGGCTAACGCGGTGGCCGACTTTTTTGTCGACTACAACGTGAGCCCGGGGCGGCTTGATGCCTCCAGCATGGGGGAAACGTCTCCGGTGGCCGAAAACAGCACCGAGGCGGGACGGCAGCTCAACCGACGCGTGGAGATATTCATCAAGCCACGCAGCTAGTCTGCCCCCCGACTTTCAGGGGGTTGCGCCATTCTTATTATAAAGCGCCCGTGCCGCAAAGGCCGGGCGTTTTTTGTTTGGCGGCGATTGAACTTTCACTTTTGCATCGATGAAAAATCCACTATTTTAGGCTTGGGGAGGCTGATACTTTCTAGTATTCGGCCAGTTTGGGGGGCGGCGCCTTGTGCGCCGGATAAATACTCATAACAGCTATGCACAAGACACTGCTTATGCTGGCCTTAGCCGGCAGCCTCTTGTTGTCTTCAGCTTTCAGCATTGCATGGGACGGGATCCCGTTTGTGGATGAGGCGCTCGAGCTGGAGCCGGATCTTGAGCGCGGCCGCATGATTTTTGATGTGTGCAGCGCCTGTCATGGCACGGAGGGCTGGGGCACTCACTCGGGACTGTTTCCGCAGATTGCCGGTCAGCACCGCGGCGTCATCATCAAGCAGTTGAACGATATCCGTGCCCTGAACCGCGACAACCCGACAATGTATCCCTTCACCCTGGCCAAGTGGTTGCCCGATGCGCAGGCGCTGGCCGATGTCACCGGCTACATCGAGACGCTGCCCATGACGCCTGACCATGGAAAGGGGCCCTGGCGTGAGGGGTGGCCCGAATACGAGATCGGAAAACGGATGTATCAGGAGCACTGCGTCGATTGCCACGGCGAGCGGGGCGAGGGCGACAGGAAAAAGCATCACCCGCGAATCCAGGGGCAGCACTACCGGTACATGGTGCGGCAGTTCGAGTGGATACGCGATGGCAGGCGGCGCAATGCCGACAGGCAGATGGTCAAGCAGATCCATGGTTTCAGCCACCATGAGGTGCAACTGGTGATCAATTACGTGTCACACATCCCGTTGCCCGAGGAGGACCTGGCGCCATCGGTGCACTGGCGCAATCCCGATTTTCGTCCGCCCTTCCTGCGCCAGCGGTGAGGGCTGGCAGAGGTTTTTCTCGTCACTGATTACGGGTTTCTCTTAGCGAAATCACCCACTATTTTTGATTTTTATCAAAGATCGTAATGGGTCGTAAGCATTTAATAACTTTTATTATTTTTTGACTGTACTATGCTGGACTGTGTGATTTCACACAGCTGTCTCGTTTGCGCAACGCAACTTGACCTATGTCAAGGTGGTTTGTCTGATTGAAGCGCATTGTGCAGCCTAAGGGTTTATACCTTTTGCTAAAAACATAACTAGAAGGGAGTAAGCAGAGATGTTTAAAACGACCAAACGCGCGCTAACCCTGGTCATGGGCGCAGCTTTGGGGCTTACAGCAGCATCCACTGCGTGGTCTCAGTCAACGCTCGAAGAGGTAATGAAAGAGCGTGGTCTGACGCAGAAAGATGTGCTGGCGGCTGCCAAGACCTATGTGCCGACCGGTGGACGTGATGAATACGTTGTTTTCAGTTCCGGTGGCCAGAGCGGTCATGTGATTGTGTACGGTATTCCGTCCATGCGTATCCTGAAATACATCGCGGTGTTCACACCCGAGCCGTGGCAGGGCTACGGTTTTGACGAGGAGTCCAAGGCGGTGCTGGCCCAGGGGCGCATTCAGGGGGAGGACATCTACTTCGGTGATACCCACCACCCCGCCATCTCTGAGACGGCCGGCGAATATGACGGCGAGTACCTGTTCATCAACGACAAGGCCAACCCGCGTATTGCCGTTATCGACCTGCACGACTTCGAGACCAAGCAGATCGTTGCCAACCCGATCATGAAATCGGAGCACGGTGGCGCCTTCGTCACCCCGAATACCGAGTACGTCATCGAGGCGACCCAGTATGCCGGTCCGCTGGAAGATGTGTTCGTTCCGCTGTCGGAGTTCAACGACAAGTACCGCGGTGCAGTGACCTACTGGAAGTTCGACCGCAAGGCCGGTCGCATCGACCCGAATCAGTCCTACTCTGTGGAACTGCCGCCCTACAGCCAGGACCTTTCCGACGCCGGTAAGGGTCCGTCCGAGGGCTGGAGCTTCACCAACTCCTTCTGCTCCGAGCGCTATGTCGGCGGTATCGAGCGCGGCCGTCCTCCCTTCGAGGCAGGCTGCTCCCAGAAGGACACCGACTTCCTGCACGTTATCAACTGGAAGAAAGGTGCCGAGCTGGTCAAGGCCGGCAAGGCCAAGAAGATCAACGGCCATGACGTGATCCCGATTGCCACTGCGGTTAAGGAAGGCATGCTGTTCCTGGTGCCCGAGCCGAAGTCACCGCACGGTGTTGACGTCAGCCCCGACGGTACGCACATTATCGTCTCCGGTAAGCTGGACAGCCACACCTGGGTTTACAGCTTCGAGAAGATGATGAAGGCCCACAAGGCCGGCAAGTACGAGAGCCGCGACCCCTACGGCATTCCGATTGTTGCCATGAAGGACGCCCTGCACACCCAGGTCAACGTGGGCCTCGGTCCGCTGCATACCCAGTATGACAAGGCCGGTTCCTGCGTGGTCTACACCTCCATCTACGTGGATTCCATGGTCACCAAGTGGGACTACTGCAAGGGCAAGGTGTTGGACCAGATGCCTGTTCACTACAACATCGGTCACCTGATGGCTATGGAGGGCGACTCCGTATCACCTGACGGCAAGTACCTGGTTGCGCTGAACAAGCTGGCCATCGACCGCTTCAACCCGGTCGGTCCGCTGCATCCGCAGAACCATCAGCTGATCGACATCAGCGGTGAGAAGATGCAGCTGCTGTACGATATGCCGCTGCCGTTGGGCGAGCCCCACTATGCCGTGGCTATCAAGGCCGACAAGCTCAAGCCGGGCGTGCGCTACAAGTCCGGTTGGGACAGCCGTGCCGACAAGCGTTCACCCTACAAGACCCGTGCCGGTCGCGAGAAGATCGTGAAGTCACCGGGTAAGGTTGAGGTGTTCGGTACCCTGATCCGCTCCCACATCAACCCCGAGATCATCGAGGTCGAAGAGGGTGATGAGGTCATTATCCACCTGACCAACCTTGAGCGTGCCCAGGACGAGACCCACGGTTTCGCCATGCGCGGTGCCAACGTCAACCTCTCCGCAGAACCGGGTAAGACGGTAACCACCCGCTTCATCGCCGAGAAGGCCGGTGTCTATCCGTACTACTGCACCGAGTTCTGCTCCGCACTGCACCTGGAGATGCAGGGTTACCTGCTGGTTACGCCGAAAGGCTACAAGGCCAAGGCCGGTGCCATGGCTGAGGGCCAGACCTACACCAAGGCTGACTACGACAAGCAGGTCAAGACCAACGTCGATACCCAGGCGGTTATCGATTCGGTCGTAGCCTTCATCACCAGCCACAACTACCAGGACTTCCCGACTGTCGTGGCACTGGTTGAGGACGCCACCGAGCAGCTCGGCTTTGCCGAAGAGGCGAAGAAGAAGTCCGAGTCCTTCGCTGCCAAGAAAGATTGGCAGAATGCTACCCTCTGGGCCGGCCAGTGGTGGCAGTACCAGGTCAAGACAGCCGACCTGGGCCTGCGTGCCAAGACCTACCTGGAAGAGCATGGTGCCAAGAAGGTGAAATAACACAATAATAAGCTAGTATTTAGCTATGGTTTGGGGGAGCCTTGCGCTCCCCCATTTTTATGAGAGACTTATATTTTTCTACATCTAGTATCAGGAGAAGTGGTAATGAAAATGAGTTTAACCAAGTGGGCAATGACAGGTGCCCTGGTCATGGGTATGGGTATCAGCGGTGCCGCATCGGCTATGGACGGTGAGGCCCTCTACAAAGACCCGAAGAAGGGTGGTTGTGTTGCCTGCCACGGTAAAGATGCCAAGAGCCCGATTATGCCCATGTATCCCAAGCTGGCCGGGCAGAACGAGGCCTACATCGTGCAGCAGATGAAAGACATCAAGAGCGGCAAGCGCAACAACGGCATGACCGCAGCGATGAAGGGCATCATGCACATGGTTAACGAGGAGGAGATCAAGGCGATCGCCAAATACCTCTCCTCACTGCAGCCCTGATAACCATTTCATAAGTGCGGGATTTTATTCAAGTTTTTTGTAACTTGATAAACATCAAGGCAGTCAGGCCCTGCTGTTGAAACAATCCGTGCCACGATTGTTTGAAACGGGTAGAGGACAATCCCGGCATCTTCACCGGGATTGTCCGACACCCACCGTAGGTTAGCGTGGAGAGTGATTAAGATGAAAATGAAGTTTGTAACCAGTGCACTGGCTATCTGCCTCGGTCTTGCATTTGCCGGTGGTGCCTATGCGGCCAAGGGCGAGAAAAAGTGGGATACCCATGCCGGTGAGATTGACGAGGCCATGCATCTGAAAGGCAATAAAGAGGACGGCCTGGATGTGTATGAGGTCTGCTCCGCCTGTCACATGCCCGAAGGCTGGGGTACCGAGGACGGCACCTTCCCGCAGCTGGCCGGCCAGCACAGGCAGGTACTGATCAAGCAGCTGTCGGATATTCGCGCCCTGAACCGCGACAACCCGACCATGTACCCCTTCGCGCTGCCCGAGTCCATCGGTGACGCCCAGGCGCTGGCCGATGTGGTGGCCTATATCGAGACCATTCCGATGAACCCGGCCAACGGCAAGGGCGAGTGGGCCGAGGGCACCCCCGAGTTCGATAAAGGCAAGGAACTGTACAAGGTGAACTGCGTCAAGTGCCACGGTGACAACGGCGAAGGCAAGGCGGACAAGTTCTACCCCAAGATCCAGGGCCAGCACTACAAGTACATGCTGCGCCAGTTCGAGTGGATTCGTGACGGCAAGCGCCGCAACGCCAACCCGGACATGGTCAAGCAGATCAAGGAGTTCAGCGACAAGGATATGCAGATGGTCATCAACTACGTCTCGCGTATTCAGGTACCGAAGAAGGACCTGGCGCCTTCAGCTAACTGGCTGAACCCTGATTTTGACTAAGCAAGACTAACTTCCCCTCGCCGGGGTGATTCGCCTCCCTGGAGGCACACCCCGGCATCCCCTTCTGTATACTCGCTCTTGCCTTTCGGCGGAGGGAACAAAATATGACCAACATTGCTGATAAGAAACAGACTTTTATCGTTGGCGGCCTGATTGCCGCTGCCGTGGCCCTTTTGGCCGTTATCTATATGTCTCCCATCTGGTGGGTGTCACTGACCGCCCCCAACTACCCACCTGAGGCGTTTCCCGACGGTGTGCGCATCCACTTCCACATGAACGGCGTGTTCAATGGCTGTGAACTGGTGAAGAAGGAGGAGATCGTCGAGGAAGAGGCCCTCGACTGCGTGCACGAGATGGATACCATCAACCACTATGTGGGCATGTACCCGATTGCCGCCGGTGGTCCGGTTGAGCGCGGTTTCTCGCAGTTTCTCATGGCCTTCCTGGCGGTTATGCTGCTCGGCTTTGCCTGCACCCGGCCCAAGATCCGTATGGCCATCATGGGGACCGGTTTCGGTGCCATCGCGATCTGGATGGGTATGACCCTGTACGGGCCGAACGGCATCAGTTTGCAGAACTCCGGCTATATCTTCGCCATGGTCAACTCGCTGGATCAGGATGCCAGTGACAAGGAGGCCGGTGCCGGTGATGTGGATGCCGGTTCGGCCTGGCTCGAACGGATGAAGGCGGAACTGGCCAAATCCGGTATCGAGGTAGAGACCTCCGGTGACGATGAGAAGGCCAAAAAAGGGCCGGTGGACATGAATGACAAGCAGCGCCTGATCGAGTCGCTGAAGGTGACCTACGAGAAGGGCACCGCCGGTCAGGTTGAGCACGAGGCGTGGAACGGCAGCGCCTACCAGCTGATGGCCTGGCACTACGACAAGAGCCTGGGGCGTTACTTCAATAATCCTGAAGAGATTGTGCCGATGGTCAAGATGCTGAAGATGGCCGTCAATCTGGTGTTTGCCGGTATCATCATCGCCATGGTGATACTGCTGATAGGTGCCCGCAAGAACGGCCTGTTCTACTGGCTGCTGGTGCTGGTGCCGATGGCACTGCCGGTGTTCTTCATGATCGAGTACTCGGCATGGCTGTGGTGGTTCGGCCACAGGCTGAACGAGATGGGGGCATTTACCGTTAAACCGTTTATGCCCACCGTGTTTGGCCAGGGCAAGGTGGCGCAGTTCGCCACCCACTCCTACCCCTACTACGGCTTCGGCCTGATGGTGCTGACCTCGCTGGTGCTGGCGGTCGCCGCCCTCATTCGCCGCCACCAGTTCAAGGGCTCGCAAGAGCACGCCTGATTAGATGAAACACATCCTTGTTGCGCTGCTGCTGCTTGGCCTGTCATTGGCAGGCCAAGCCGGCGCGGTCGAGGAGGGGGACGGCCTGCCGCCGCTGCAGCCGCTGATCGATGCGGCCAAGGCGGGCGATACGGTGGTGCCGCCCCCCGGTGTCTATGCCGGTCCGGTTACAATCGAGACTGGAATCACACTGGACGGACAGAACCAGGTCACCATCGATGCCGGCGGCAAGGGCTCGGTGATCTATCTCGACACCGACGGTGCCAGCATCCGAAACCTGCGCCTGATCAATTCCGGCGATTCCCACAATGACATCGACTCGGGCGTACAGGTCCGTGGCAATTTCAACGTCATCAAGGACAATGTGATCGAGAACACCCTGTTCGGTATCGACCTGCAGCAGGCTGAAAACAACATTGTGCGCCGCAACCGCATCAGTTCCAAAGACCATGAACTGGGCATGCGCGGCGATGCGGTACGGTTGTGGTACAGCTTCAACAACAAAATCCTCGATAACACCATTTCCGGTTCGCGCGATATGGTGGTCTGGTACTCATCAAACAATGACATCATCGGCAACACCGTTACCAACGGGCGCTACTCGCTGCACTTCATGTACTCGCAGTACAACAAGGTCGAAAAGAATCGCTACATGAACAACACGGTGGGTATCTTCCTGATGTACTCGGATGGTGTGGAGATACGCGACAACTATATTGCATATGCCTCGGGTGCGACCGGTGTGGGTATCGGGTTTAAAGAGACCTCGGATGTGACGATAGAAAACAACAAGGTGCTCTACTGCGCTACGGGTCTCTACCTGGATGTCTCCCCCTATGACCCGGAAACCACCAATCGTCTGCGCAATAACCTGATTGCCTTTAACAGCATCGGGATACGCTTTCTGAATGACTGGCGTGGCAATGTTTTCGAGAACAACCGGCTGAAGGGTAACATCACCCAGGTGGCCGTTTCCGGCGGTGGTTCAGCCACTCGCAACGATTGGAAGAGCAACTACTGGGATGATTACGAGGGTTTTGACCTGGATGCGAACAGTGTGGGTGATTCGCCGTATGAGCTCTACTCCTACGCAGACCGCATCTGGATGGATGTACCGGGAACTCAATTTTTCAAGGGTGCTCCAATATTGGAAGTGATCGACTTCCTTGAGCGCCTGGCACCCTTTACCGAACCGAAATTGATGGTGCGCGATAAAACACCGCTGATGGAGGGTGAGGAGGCATCGTGACTGACAAACAGAAATCCAAAAAGCTGAATCCGCGCGCACAGAAGGCGCGCAGACGTTTCCTGCGTTCCATCGGCATGGGTGCCGGTTTGGTGGGCGCATCAATGCTGGGCTTCTATCCTGTGGCCAGTCAGTCCGTGCCGCGTCTGCGGCCGCCGGGTGCACTCAATGAACAGGAATATCTTGCATCGTGTATCAAGTGCGGCCAGTGCGTGCAGGTCTGTCCGGTGAAGGCGATTTTACTGGCCGATGCCGAGGATGGCTTTGGTGTGGGTGCAGCCTATGTCGACGCACGTGCCCAGGGCTGTGACTTCTCCTGCGACGGCCTGCAGTGCGTGCTGGCCTGTCCCACAGGCGCACTGTCCCATGACACCGACTATCCGCACCAGGTGCATATCGGCTTTGCACGACTGGACAAGCCCAAACTGTGTCTGGCGATGCAGGGCAAGGGTTTCAAGGGCAAGGTGCGTGATGAAGCGTTCAACGGGCTGTTCCGATACAACGAAATTGACCGCTGGAATCCGATCCCGGTACGCGATCGCGATTTTGATCTGGAGATATGTGATCTCTGTGTACGACACTGTCCCATCGAGATTCGCATTGCACAGTGCGAGGCGGGCAATCCCCCGGCCGGTGACGAGAATCAGTGCCCGCCCAAGCATGCGATCAAGCTTGAGCCGGTGGCGGAAGGCAGCAATGCCATGCGCCCGGTCATCCTTGAGGGCTGTGTCGGCTGCGGTGCCTGCGAGATGGTCTGTCCTACCGAGCCGGCTGCCATCGTCATCGATATGGAAAGCATACTGAAGGCCTAGTCATGAACCTATTCAAAGAGTCAATGATGCAACTGCTTGGCCGGGAACCGACGAAACCGGCCAAGGACGATATCACGCCCAAGGCACAGGAGATCCATTTCTATAAAAAAGGACAAAAGATCAGCAGGGAAGAAGTGGCGAAAATGCACGAGGAGCACAGCAGCAACAAGTGGCGCAACCGCCGCTGGATCACGCTGATCTTCGTGAATGTGCTGTTCGTGATCTCCTATCAGCTGGACATCCAATTGCTGGAAGGGGCGTTGACCGCCTCGCGCTTTCTCGGTTTCCACATGGCCGACCTGAACTCTGCACTGCAGGTGATGCTGGCCTTCAAGCATGTATTGATCAATCTTCTCATCGGTACCGTCACGGTGCTGGTGCTATGGATTTTACTGGGTGGTCGTAGCTTCTGTTCCTGGGTTTGCCCCTACCATCTGGTGGCAGAGTGGGCTGAAAAGCTGCACCTGATGCTCTATGCCAGGGGCTGGGCAAAAAATTACGATTTCAATCGCAGCACCCGTACCGTGCTTTATATTATTTTTGCGGTGCTGGCCTTTGCGACCGGCTATACCGTCTACGAGACGATATCGCCTACCGGCATTCTCAGCCGTGCGCTCATTTACGGACCGGGCGTGATCCTGCTGTGGGTGGCTTTTTTGCTGCTGTTTGAGATCTTCTTCTCGCGCCGCTTCTGGTGTCGCTACGCCTGTCCGATAGGCCTGACCTACGGTTTTGTGGGTCTGGTATCACCGCTACGTGTTAAATACAACCTCTCCGACTGTCAGCACGAGGGGGATTGCCGCAAGGTTTGCCTGGTGCCGCATGTGCTTGATCCCGTTATCAAAGGACGGGCACAGGACGTGGAGGTGCCCATCGGTGCGGATTGCACCCGCTGCGGGCTTTGTGTCGATACCTGTCCCACCGATTCATTGAGATTTGAGGTGAAAGGCTTGAGCAAATTGCTGTAGTATCGGCACTACGGTGCGGGTGCATGGCGTGAGGCCAGCGCGCCTGGCGGACAGAGACAGATGAATGTACAGGCTGTGCACATTCGGCCCCTGAGTATAACAAGAAAGACAGATACATGATCCGTTTTGACAAGGTCAGTAAGACATTTCGGCGCAATACCGTGCTCAAGCAGGTGGACCTGTCCATCGCCTCCGGCGATCGTGTGGCTCTGGTCGGTTCGAATGGTGCGGGAAAAACGACGCTGATTCGCTGTCTGTTGGGCGAGTATACCTGCAACGGTAGTGTGCATGTCGATGGCAAGGACCCGCGCAAGGCACGGCAGGAGGTGCTGGCGCGCATCGGTTTTGTACCCCAACTCCCGCCTCCGCTGAAGATGCCCGTCGGGCAGTTAATCCGTTTTGCGGCCGGGGTGTGTAATGCAGAACCGGCACAAATGGAGGCGGTCGCAGAGCGCCTGGGCCTTGATCCTGCGAAATTCCGTAAACAGCCCTTTGTGAAACTTTCCGGCGGCCAGAAGCAAAAGCTGCTGATCAGCATCGCGCTCGGCCGCGACAGCGATCTGCTGATCATGGATGAGCCGGCGGCAAACCTCGACCCGGAAGCGCGCCATGTATTTTTCGGCCTGTTGGCCGAGAAGCAGGAACAGGCGGCAATGATTATCTCCAGTCACCGACTTGATGAGGTGGCATCGCTGGTAAACCGCGTTATTGAAATGGACCAGGGTGTTGTCGTGCTCGATGATCGCGTTGCCGATGAGATCGACATGAACAGTCGGCTGCACTGCAAGGTGGAACTGACGCGGCCGGAACCGGCGTTTGCCAAGGCAATTGCCGAATGGGGTTTCAAAGATTGTGAAGCAGGGAAGGTCTGGGAGGGTATTGTGGCCGGTCCCGATCGCCTGCGCTTTCTCGGGATCCTGTCGCGCTATGCGGGATTGTTGAGTACGATCCAGATGAATGAGGCGCATGCGTGAAGGTATTGCAGCGCGTTGGGATAGTGACACTGCTTGCCGTCTGGTTATCGTTAATGGGTGGATGCAGCGATGCCGGGACGGGTCCGGTCGAGGTCCACTGGGACCGCGATACCTGCGAACGCTGCCGTATGGTGTTGAGCGACAGGAAACACTCGGCGCAGGTGCGTTTTACAGCTGAAAACAAGCGCTCGCGCGTGCGCCTGTTTGATGATATTGGCTGTGCCGTGATCTGGCTGGAAGACAAACCCTGGAAAGATGCGCCGGGTACTGAAATATGGGTGACAGACCATCGTGACGGCCACTGGATCGATGCGCGTGCCGCCTATTATGTAAAAGGTCAGGTAACACCGATGGAATACGGCCTGGGCGCGCAGCCTGACAAGACAGAGAATGCGCTGGATTTCAATGCCGCAAAGACACACATATTCGAAGTGGAGAAGAGGTTTAATGTGCACGGGGCACACCTTGAAGCGCAGGCGCAAGAGCGAAACACACAATAACGAATCCGGAATCCAACTGTAATGAAGCATCTTTTACTTACCGCCTACACCGATATCCTGGAATCGTTGCGCGCCCGCTGGTTCATGGTCTACAGCGCGGTGTTCGGCGGGATTATTGTGCTGCTGTTTCTGTTCGGATTGACTGAGTCGCGCATTATGGGCTTCACGGGCATTACCCGCCTGATGATCACCTATATTCAGCTGTCGATGGCGATATTGCCGATCTTTATCCTGATAACGACAGTTCGTTCAGTGGCGGGTGATCGTGAAGCGGGTGTGTTTGAGTACCTGTTGTCGCTACCGGTTTCGCTGGCAGCGTGGTTCTGGGGAAAAATGCTGGGACGTTTTGTTGTCGTGTTTCTGCCCGTTTTCCTTGCCATGGTGTTTGCGGTGATCTGGGGCGCGATAAAAGGCGCCGAGATCCCCTGGCAGCTGTTTCTCTATTATTCGGGTCTGCTGATCGCACTGAGCTGGTGTTTCCTGGGTATCGGTATGCTTATCTCTACCCTGGCACGTTCTGCGGATGTCGCCCAGGGCGCCGCGTTTGTGGTCTGGCTGACACTGATACTGTTTATAGATCTTATCCTGCTGGGTGTTTTGATACGCGAGCACCTGCCCCCTGATGCTGCAGTGGCAATTGCACTTGCAAACCCGCTGCAGTCGTTCCGTACTGCGGCCATGCTGCTGTTTGATTCCCAGCTCGTACTGCTGGGCCCGACTGCCTATGTGATACTGGATAACTTCGGTCGCATCGGTTACATGGCCTGGGCGTTACTGTATCCCGTTGCGCTGGGCACATTGTTTGCCTTTGGTGGTTATCTTCTGTTTCGTCGCAGCGATCTGCCCTGAGCCGGTTTTCATACCGCCACGAATGCAACACGTAAGGTCGAATCTGGTGCGTGCCGCCCATTCGCGAGGCTGGAAGCGTCCCGAGGTGCATCTGTCGCTGGCGTTTGATTTATGCGCGACATCCAGCCACAGCTTTCACAGTGTTTTGCAATGCTGTGTTGATGGCCAGATGAAACATATGGTTTTAGCTGTCACTCTTGGCAGTGGTAATGCAACAAAGTGCGTGATTTCACACACTCCCATTTGAGATAGATTATTGGCAGTATGTTTGTTTTAAACTGCTGAGTGGTTGTGACATTACCGTGTTGTTGAATAACAGGTGCGTGGCGAATGTCGGACGTTATGAATAGTCGATTAATGTGGGTAATGGCAGCCGTGCTTGTCGTCGCGATTGGTGCAGCGGTTGGCTACAAACTAAAACTCCAGCAGGCCCAGACTGTGATTGCCCAGGCCGAGCTGGATAGCGGCTGTGATCTGCATCAGCGTGCATGCAGCCTGACTATTCCTGGAGGAGGCAAGGTGACCTTTGGCATCTCGCCCCAACCCATCCCTGTTATCGAGCAACTGCAACTGACGGTAGAGACCGAGGCACTGGACGCAAAGGCAATCACGGTGGATTTTGCCGGCGTGGATATGAACATGGGAGTTAACCGCTTTAGTTTGAAGAGGAAAGAGGCGGGGGTTTACCACGGCAATGGCATACTGCCGGTTTGTGTTCGGAACCGTATGAGCTGGGAAGCGAAGGTTATGGTGCAAACCGACGAGGGAGTGATTATCGCACCGTATCGCTTTGACACGAGTAACCGCTAATGAAACGCATACTTCCACTGCTAATCGTAATTCTGGCGATCGCCCTAATCTGGGTGCTGTTTTTCTGGCAGCCTGAGCAGCAATCTGAACACGGTGTACTGTTTGCACCGGTCGAGCAGCCACAGGGTGGCGACTTTACCCTCACGTCGAACAAGGGAAAGGTATCGCTGCACGATTTTCAGGGTAAGGTGGTACTGCTCTATTTCGGTTACACCTGGTGTCCCGATATCTGCCCGACATCCCTGTCGCTGATGGCCGCCGGCTTGTCGCGGCTCGAGGAAGACGAACTGGCACAGGTGCAGCCGATTTTCGTGAGCGTCGACCCTGCCAGGGATACGGTTGAACGCCTTGAGACCTATAGCAAATATTTTCACGACGCGATTATCGGGGTCACCGGTAGCGCAACAGAGATTGCCGCAGTTGCCAAACAGTACGGCGCGGCGTACCGCAAGGTTGATCAGGAGTCGGCCACGGAGTATGTGGTTGATCATACCTCCGAGACCTATGTGATCGATCGCAGGGGGCGCCTTGTGGAGGCGCTGCCGCACGGAACCATGCCGTCGGATATCGTCAAGGCAGTTCGCGGCCAGTTGGCACAATAGAAATTGTTGAAGTAAACGGAAATATCCATATCTGAGATCAAGAGACAAAGGAGAGAACGATGAAATCAGCTCTGCGTACAACACTTTTCGCCCTGCCCATGGTATTTGGCCTGGCAGGTGGCGCGTTGGCGGGTTCGGCAAGTGACATGGTGGACGTCAATGCCCCCTACGTACGTGCCGTGCCCCCGGGTCAGCCCAACAGCGCGGCCTTCATGATGCTGAAAAATCGTGACGCACAGGCTCACGCGGTAGTCAACGCCAGCAGTGATGTGGCCAAGGTGGTTGAGCTGCATACCCACATTCATGAGGGCGGCATGATGAAGATGCGCCGCATTGATAAAATTGACGTGCCTGCCAATGGCATGGCTGAACTCAAGCCCGGTGGCCTGCATGTGATGCTCATCGGCCTGAAACGTGAACTGGCGCCTGGCCAGAAGGTCGCCGTTACCCTCGAGTACGAGGACGGCAGCACGGAAACTGTTGAAGCCCCTGTGCGCAAGGTCATGATGCAGATGAACATGAAAAAAGACATGGGTGGCATGAAGCACAACATGAAGTAGGCGATCACTGTGGGACAACAGGAGCTGGACAATAGCTTCGGATACCAGTCGGTCAGTTCCGAAGAGCGCGAACAGCGGATCCGCCACGTTTTTGAGGTCGTAGCCTCGCGCTACGACCTCATGAACGACTTTATGAGCTTCGGTATCCACCGGCTGTGGAAGCGCCGCCTGCTCAAGGCGGCCGCAGCCGAAGCGGGACAGGTGATCGTTGATCTTGCCGGCGGTACCGGTGATGTGGCCCGCGGCATGGCCGCCGCTGACCGCAATGTTGTCATTGTGGATCCGAGCATGCCGATGATGCAGGTGGGGCAGGCACGCGGCCATTCACATGTCAGCTGTGTGGCAGGCAGCGGTGAAGCGATTCCGCTGGCAGACAATTCGGTGGATACCCTGACGAT
Source organism: Thiohalomonadaceae bacterium (assembly GCA_041547565.1). Classification (GTDB taxonomy): domain Bacteria; phylum Pseudomonadota; class Gammaproteobacteria; order Thiohalomonadales; family Thiohalomonadaceae; genus JBFEUI01. The sequence continues at coordinate 1,158 of JBFEUI010000018.1, read as the reverse complement.
AGCCTTTGGCATCCGCAATATGACCCACATGAGCAGGGCGCTGGAGGAGATCACCCGTGTGTTGAAGCCGGGAGGTCGCCTGCTCTGTCTCGAGTTTTCAAAACCCTGGGTGTTGATCCGCCCCTTCTATAACCTCTATTCTGCACTGGTTATTCCCCGTCTCGGTGCCATGGTGGCACGTCAACCGGCTGCCTATACCTATCTGATTGAATCGATACGCCGTTTTCCCGATCAGCGGGAGATGAAAGGTCTGATGGAACAGGCCGGATTGGCGAATGTCTCCTATGCAAACCTTTCATTTGGCATCGCCTGTCTCCATATAGGATCCAAACCCAGCGAATGATTCGCTGTAATTCTGCTTAAAACCATCCAACCTCCAGGGTTGGAGGGTAATGTTTGGTTCTGAAACATGCGTGATGAGAGACTTACACAATGGTTGCAGGCCGCCTGTGAACGCAGCGATGCGGTAGCGCTCCATGGTGAAAATGAAACCTGTAGTTATGCCGGGCTGGCCAGGCAGGTCGATCGTCTGGCACACCATCTGGGCGAAAGCGGTGTTGGGGCGGGTGATGTCGTGGCTCTGTTCAGCCCCTCTTCCTGGTTGACCACGCTGTTGCTGTATGCCTGTTCAAAACTCGATGCCGTACTCTACCCCGTTGATCCGAAGACCCCGATGCAGTGGTATCACCGCCTGCTGCAACAGGCCGGTGTTGATTATGTGATCCAGCACGACAGTGCTGACAGGCCGTTCGATATTGACGTGGCATCACTGGAAATCGAAGCGCTTAGTGGCGCGGGTGAACGGCACAGGCAGGCGGGCGATATCGCCGCCATTATTGCAACCAGCGGCTCCGGCGGGGAGCCGAAAGGGGTGATGCTCGGGCACCGGGCACTCAATGCCAGTGCCAGAGCGGTGAATGCCAAGCTGGACCTTGCCGCGGGCGATTGTTGGCTTAATTGCCTGCCGCTTTATCATGTTGGCGGTATGTCCATCGTCTATCGCACCGCGCGTGCCGCTGCGGCAATGGTATTGCACCAGGGGTTTGATGCAGAGCGTGTATGGAAGGATATCAATCGCCTCCCCGTGACCCATGTGTCGCTGGTGCCGGCGATGCTGGCCAGGCTGCTGGATCAGGCCAACAGTGCGCCGCCGCAGCG
>JBFEUI010000017.1:0-36219 GCA_041547565.1 Thiohalomonadaceae bacterium | reverse complement strand
TCCGACGAGCCGTTCGCCAACCTGCTGACCCAGGGCATGGTGCTGAAGGACGGGGCGAAGATGTCCAAGTCCAAGGGCAACACGGTCGATCCGCAGGAGATGATCGAGAAATACGGCGCCGACACCGTGCGCCTGTTTACCATGTTCGCCGCGCCGCCGGAACAGTCCCTCGAGTGGAACGACTCGGGCGTGGAGGGGGCGCACCGCTTCCTCAAGCGCCTGTGGGGCTTTGCCCAGGAGAACCAGGCGGCGATCAGCGAGGCCAACCGGGCGGGCCTGTCCGATCTGGGGGATGCGCCGCAGGCACTGCTGGATATGCGCCGCGAATTCCACGAGTTGCTCAAGCAGGCCGACTTCGACTTCGGCAAGTACCAGTTCAATACCGTGGTGGCGGCCTGCATGAAGATGATGAACCTGCTGAGCGGCAAGCCTGAAACCGACGATGCCCGCCTGGTGGCGGTGCAGACCGAGGGGCTGGGCATCCTGCTGCGCCTGCTCGGCCCGGTGGCTCCCCATATCGCCCATACCCTGTGGCAGGAGCTGGGCTACGGTGATGACATTCTCACCGCCGCGTGGCCGCAGGTGGATGAGGCGGCGCTGGTGAAGGACACCATCGAGCTGGTGGTGCAGGTCAACGGCAAGCTGCGCGGCAAGATCGACGTGGCGGCCGATGCGTCGAAGGACGCCGTGGAAGAGGCGGCCCTGGCCGAACCGAACGTGCAGCGCTTTATCGAGGAGAAGACGGTGCGCAAGATCATCGTGGTGCCGGGCCGGCTGGTTAATGTGGTGGCCACATGAGAGAAAAGATACAAGAGCAAAGAGTAAAGGGTATGAAGGGGCTACGCCCCTTGTATCTTTTATCTTTTATCTTGTATCTGGCGCTTGTTAGCGGCTGCGGCTTTCATCTGCGCGGTGCGGTGGAGCTGCCGCCTGAACTGGCCAAAACCTACCTGCAGGGGGTGGCCGCCAACAGCGAACTGGCCATCGAGATCGAGCAGGCCCTCAATCGTGGCGGTGCCTCGTTGGTCGCCACGCGCAAGGAGGCCACTGCGGTGTTGGTGCTGCACGGTGAGAAGACGCGCCGCACCATCCTCGGTGTCGACCGCATCGGCAAGGCGCGGGAGTATGAACTGAGTCTGGCCTTCTCGTTCACCCTCAAGGACAACCAGCTCGATACGCTGGTGGCGGAGCAGCGTGTGAGCGTGGAGCGGGAGATCCGCTACGACAGCGGCAATGTGCTCGGCAACGAGCGTGAAGAGGAGAACGCCCGCAGCGCCATGCGCCGCTTTGCCGTGCAACAGATGTTCAGTCGCCTGCGTGCGGCGTTGGCATCGCATTAAGTATGGAGCCGTTAACGCGAAGTGCGCCAAGACGCCAAGCACGCAAAGTCCGGATTAAGATCCGCTCGTGTGACTGCATGCGGGGAAGGTTGCTGGAAACACAATTTATGAATCCATCAAGCGGTAGTATTAATTTTTCCATGCGTACTCAGCGGTTTCGCGTTCTTTGCGTTTATTTGCCAGGTAAGATAAGTCGACGATGAGACTTCGTTTCGAACAGCTGGCTGGCCACCTCAAGCAACCGCTGCTGCCCGTCTACCTGCTCAGCGGCGACGAGCCGCTGCAGATGATGGAGGCCGAGGACGCCATTCGCGCCGCGGCGCGGGAGCAGGGCTTCACCGAGCGCGAGGTGTTTCACGCCGACAGGGGCTTTGACTGGGGCGCGCTGCAGGCGGCCTCGGAGGCGATGTCGCTGTTTGCCGAGCGGCGCCTGCTGGAGCTGCGCCTGCCCGGCGCCAAGCCGGGCGATGTGGGGAGCAAGGCCCTGGTGGCCTATACTGAGTCGTTCTCCCCCGACAATGTATTGCTTATCTCCTGCGGCAAGCTGGACAAGCGCCAGCAGTCGAGCAAGTGGTTCAAGGCGCTGGAGCAGGCCGGGGCGGTGATGCAGCTCTGGCCCATCGAGCCGCGTCAGCTGCCGGGCTGGATCGGTCAGCGCATGAGTGCCCGTGGGCTGAATGCCACACCCGAGGCGGCCGCCCTGCTGGCCGAGCGGGTCGAGGGCAACCTGCTGGCGGCGGCGCAGGAGGTGGAAAAGCTGTTGCTGCTGCACGGCGGCGGTGATATCGGTATCGATGAGGTGGAGGCGGCGGTGGCCGACAGCGCCCGTTTCGACCTGTTCGAGCTGGTCGATACCGCGCTCTCCGGCGACAGTGCCCGCACGGTGCGGATGCTGGAGGGCCTGCGCGGCGAGGGTGCCGAGGCGGTGCTGGTGCTGTGGGCGCTGGTGCGCGAGATCCGTGCCATGGCGCAGATGGCCCGCGATATCGCAGGGGGCAATAACATTGATGCGGTGCTCGGCAAGTATCGGGTATGGCAAAAGCGCAAGGGGCCGGTACGTGCCGGTCTGCAGCGCCACAACCTTAAGCGCTGGCAGGCGCTGCTGCGCCGCGGGGCGCGTCTCGACCGCATCATCAAGGGCGCCGAGCCGGGTAATCCCTGGGACGAATTGATACAATTGGGCCTTTTAATGGCTGGTACGCGATTGGTGTAATGCCGGTCAGCCTATAACAGATTCAACACAAGAGAGCGGGACCGATGGATATTAAAGCCTACATGACGACCCTGGGTCAGCAGGCGCGCCAGGCTTCACGCGCGATGGCGCGGGCCGGCACCAATGCCAAGAACGATGCGCTGCTGGCTATTGCCGAGGCGCTGGAGCAGGGCAAGGCCGCTCTGCTGGAAGAGAATGCCAAAGACCTGGCCGCGGGCCGGGAGCGCGGCCTGGATGCGGCACTGCTGGACCGTCTGGAGCTGAATGACGAGCGTATCGCCGGCATGGCCGAGGGATTGCGCCAGATCGCCGCCCTGGCCGACCCGGTCGGCGAGATCAGCGATATGAGCTATCGCCCTTCCGGTATCCAGGTTGGCAAGATGCGCGTGCCGCTGGGCGTTATCGGCATCATCTACGAGTCGCGTCCGAACGTCACCGCCGATGCGGCGGCGCTGTGCTTGAAATCGGGCAACGCCACCATCCTGCGCGGCGGCTCCGAGGCGGCACACTCCAACCAGGCGATCGCCGCCTGCATCCACCAGGGGCTGGAGAAGGCCGGTCTGCCGGCCGACGCGGTGCAGGTGATCGAGACCACCGACCGCGCGGCGGTGGGCGAGCTGATCACCATGACCGACTATGTGGACGTCATCGTGCCGCGTGGCGGCAAGGGGCTGATCGAGCGCATCAGCGCCGAGGCGCGGGTGCCGGTGATCAAGCACCTGCACGGTATCTGCCACGTCTACATCGACGATGAGGCGGACAGCGACAAGGCGCTGCAGATCGCCTTCAACGCCAAGACCCACCGCTACGGGGTGTGCAACGCGATGGAAACATTGCTGGTGGCCGAGGGCATCGCCGCCGGGCTGCTGCCGGAGCTGGCCGGCATGTACCGGGAGAAGGGCGTGGAGCTGCGCGGCTGCGAGACGACACGCAACATTGTGCCGGATGCCAGTGCCGCGACCGAGGAAGACTGGGACACTGAGTACCTGGCGCCGATCCTCTCCATTCGCGTGGTCAAGGATATCGACGAGGCGATGGACCACATCAGTCGACACAGTTCCGGCCACACCGAGTCGATCGTGACGGAGGATTACAGCCGCGCGCGCCGCTTCATTCGCGAGGTCGATTCCAGCTCGGTGATGGTCAATGCCTCGACCCGCTTCGCTGACGGCTTCGAATACGGCCTGGGTGCGGAGATCGGCATCAGCACCGACAAGATTCACGCCCGCGGCCCGGTCGGCCTGGAGGGGCTGACCTCGCAGAAGTACATCGTGCTGGGTGACGGGCATATCCGTCAGTGACGCTGCCCTATACTTATCGCTACACACACTGACAGGGAGTTTTTCTGTGTTGAGAAAACCTATCTCGTATCTTGCCCTGGCCTGCCTGCTGCTGGGCATGCAGGCGGTACATGCCCTGGGGCTGGGGGAGATTGTCGTCCAATCGCACATCGGTCAGCCGTTGCAGGCCGAGATAGCGTTAGCGACCGTGTCGCCGGGAGAGCTTGACGGCCTGCGTTTTCGCATTGCGGATCGGGCGACCTATCAGGCACAGGGGCTGGCGTGGATAACACTGCTACAGGATGTACGCCTGAGAGTGGAGAGCGGTCCTGAAGGCAATACACTGGTAGTGAGCAGTCACAAACCTGTGCCAGAGCCATTCCTGGAGCTGCTGATTGTGGTGGAGGGGCTTGAGGTCAATCTGATGCGTCACTACTCCATACTGCTTGATCTGCCTGCAGCCTCGGGAAGGTAACTGGATGGCACATGCGCCGCTGCGCCTTCCTGTTGCTATTCTTGGGGGGACATTCGACCCGGTTCACTTCGGCCATCTGCGCACCGCACTGGAGGTAAAGCAGGAACTGGGCATACAGCAGGTCCGGCTGCTCCCCTGCGCCATCCCGCCACACCGCGGGATACCTTCCGCCAGCCCCGGGCAGCGCCTGGAGATGCTGCGCCTGGCGATAGCCGACGAGTCCGCTCTGAGCATTGATGAGCGGGAGCTGCAGCGGCCCGGTCCGTCCTACATGGTCGATACCCTGCAGTCGCTGCGGCAGGAGCTGGGTGAGACGCCACTGTGCCTGATAATGGGTGCGGATGCCTTTGTCGGGCTCAACCAGTGGTATCATTGGCAGGAGATTCCGGAACTGGCCCACATAGTGGTCGTCCATCGTCCGGGTTGGCAGCTGGAGCAGATCGAGCAGGAAGCGATGTGCGGGATGGTGCAGCAGCGTCTCGTGCGGGAGCCTGCGGCCCTGGCGGCCAGTTCGGCAGGCAAGATCCTGTTTCACCCCGTCACGCCACTGGCCATCTCGGCCACGGCCATCAGGGAAACCATACGCGCCGGAAAAAGCGCCGCCTACCTGCTGCCGCAGGCGGTCTGGCACTACATCCGGCAACAGCAGTTATATCGATAAAGTTCGTTCATGAATACAGAGCAATTGAAGAAGATCGTCGTCGATGCCCTCGAAGATATGAAGGGGATCGACATAAAAGTACTCGATGTCAGTGACAAGAGCAGCGTGACCGACATCCTGGTCATCGGCAGCGGCACCTCCACGCGCCAGATCCGGGCGCTTGCCGAGAGTGTGCGCGAGAAGGCCAAGGAGCAGGGCTGTCAGCCGATGGGCGTGGAAGGGGACGAGAACAGCGGCTGGGTGCTGGTCGACCTGGGTGATGTGGTGGTCCACGTCATGCTGCCGGAAACACGCGATTTCTATAACCTGGAGAAGCTCTGGGGCGAGGATGCCCCTGAACAAGGCGACTAGGCGCTAGTCTTCAGGAAAAGCAGGAAAGACAATCGTGCAGAGCCTGATACCTGATACCTGATACCTGACACCTTTTTTATGCGTATCCATCTCATCGCCGTCGGCACCAGGATGCCCAAATGGGTCGAGCAGGGCTTCGACGAGTATGCCAAACGGCTTGGCGGTGAGTGCCGCCTGACGCTGGTCGAGGTGGCGGCGGGCAAGCGCGGCAAGAATGCCGACATCGCCCGTCTGATGCAGCAGGAGGCGGAACGCATCATCGCCGCGATCCCCCGGGGGGCGCATGTGGTGACGCTTGAGGTGGAGGGGAAAGCCTGGACCACCCCGCAACTGGCCCGGCGTCTTGAGTCATGGATGGCCGGCGGGCGCGATATCGCCCTGCTGGTCGGCGGGCCGGACGGCCTCGACGCGGCCTGCCTGCAGCTGGCCGGGGAGCGCTGGTCGCTTTCGAACCTGACCCTGCCCCACCCCCTGGTGCGTATCGTCGTCGCCGAGCAGCTCTATCGCGCCCTCAGCATCCTCAAGGGCCACCCCTATCACCGCTAACAGTGGCGAGTAACAAGGAACGAAGGGGATAGGTGTGTCGCGTCAGCCGGTGATAATAGTCACTTCAGGACGTCACGCCTGTATTGACTTTTTCACCTTTAAGCCTCGCGGAACAGGTCTTGGTTTTACTTAACAGTCAGACCTGCGAGTCCAAGACCGCCTTGATGTCATACTATCCCCTCGTTCCTCACCACTCGTTACTCATTACTGGTATGCTTAATCCACTGATAACTGATAATTAAAGAAAAACAGCGGATTGAGCGTTCGATGAATGACCCCTGGATCTACCTGGCCTCGGCCTCACCGCGCCGGCGGGAGCTGCTGGAGCAGATCGGCGTGGATTATCAGTTGCTGTCGGTGGATGTGCCGGAGAGCCTGAAGGCGGGAGAGGCGCCGGAGGTCTATGTTTTGCGGCTGGCACTGGCGAAGGCCAGGGCCGGCCGGCAGCTGCTGCCCGAAGATGAGCCCCACCCGGTGCTGGGCTCGGATACCGCGGTGGTGCTTGACGGTGAGGTGCTGGGCAAACCGCGAGACCGTGACCACGCCCTGGCCATGCTCGGCCGCCTGGCCGGGCGGCGCCACCAGGTGATGACCGCGGTCGCCCTGGTGGGCGAGGACGGGCAGGAGGAGAGCCGGTTGAGTGTTAGCAGCGTGCAGTTCCGTCCCATCGCGCAGCAGGAGCTGGCAGCCTACTGGGAGACGGGCGAGCCCGCCGACAAGGCCGGCGCCTATGCGGTGCAGGGCAGGGGCGCGGTATTTATTGAACGGCTGGAGGGCAGTTACTCCGGGGTGATGGGCCTCCCGCTGTATGAGACGGCAGAACTACTGGCAGCCTTTTCCATCGAGTTGATGGGTCGGAAAGGGCTGCAGCACAGGAGAGGGTATGAGTGAGGAGTTATTGATCAACGTCACGCCACAGGAGACGCGTGTTGCCTTTGTGGAAAATGGTGTGTTGCAGGAGGTGCACATCGAGCGGGCGCGCAAGCGTGGCCTGGTCGGCAACATCTACAAGGGGCGGGTGTGCCGTGTATTGCCGGGCATGCAGGCGGCATTTGTCGAGGTGGGGCTGGAGCGTACAGCGTTTCTGCACGCCTCGGATATTCTGGTAGCGGATGCCGAGCAGGAGAACGGCAGCAGCGACGAGCGGCACAATGAACAGATCAATACCCTGCTGCGCGAGGGACAGGAGGTGGTGGTGCAGGTGGTCAAGGACCCCCTGGGCACCAAGGGGGCGCGTCTGACCACCTACCTGTCCATTCCGGCACGCTTCCTGGTCTACATGCCGGGCAGCAAGCATATCGGCATCTCGCAGCGCATCGAGGATGAGACGGAGCGCGAGCGGCTCAAGTCGATCATCGAGGCCAGGGCCCACGACTTTGTACCGGGCGGCTATATTATCCGTACCGCCGCCGAGGGGGTGAGCGAGGATGCCATCGAAAAGGATATGGCCTTTCTCGAGAAGCTGTGGAATTCCATCCAGGAACGCCTTGCCAACGGCGATCAGGACCAGCTGCTCTATGAGGATATGCCGCTGGTGATGCGCACCATGCGCGACCTGGTGGATATCGACATCGAAAAGGTGCGCATCGACTCCAGGGAGACCTTCTTCAAGATCGAGAAGTTCGCCGGCAAGTTCATCCCGGAGCTGGCACCGCGCGTCGAGCACTACTCGGGTGAGCGCCCGATATTCGACATCTACGGCATCGAGGATGAAATCCAAAAGGCGCTGGAGCGCAAGGTGCAGCTCAAGTCGGGCGGTTATCTGATCATCGACCAGACCGAGGCGATGACCACCATCGATGTGAACACCGGTGCCTTCGTGGGGCACCGCAACCTGGAAGAGACCATCTTCAAGACCAACCTGGAGGCGGCGCAGGCCATCGCACGCCAGTTGCGGCTGCGCAACCTGGGCGGGATCATCATTATCGATTTTATCGATATGACCGACAATGAGCACCGCCGGCAGGTGCTGCGGGCACTGGAGCGAAGCCTGGAGCGCGATCACGCCAAGACACATATCAGTGAGGTCTCGAGCCTGGGTCTGGTGGAGATGACACGCAAGCGCACCCGTGAGAGCCTGGAACATGTGCTGTGTGAAACGTGTCCTACCTGCCAGGGGCGTGGCACGCTGAAGACCCCCGAGACGATCTGCTTCGAGATATTTCGTGAAATTATGCGCGAGGCGCGCCAGTACGATGCCCAGCAACTTATGGTGCTGGCCTCGAACGAGGTTGTCGAGTTGCTGCTGGATGAAGAGTCGACCAGTGTGGCTGAGCTGGAGGAGTTTATCGGCCGCCCCATCAAGTTCCAGGTCGAATCGCTCTATACTCAGGAGCAGTTTGACGTGGTGCTGATGTGAACAAACGTTATCCGGTGCAAGGAAACGGGCGGCTTTCGGTGTCACACTGAGTAACGGAACCCTTACCCCAGGCCATTGATGTGAAAAGGTTTATCAGGCATACGACACGACTGGGCAACTGGCTCTGGTATGCCTCGGTGTCGCTGCTGGTCCTGCTTGCCGTCATTCTGACCCTGTTTCGTGCCCTGCTTCCGATGCTGGACGAACACCGGCTGGCGGTCGAGGAACGGATCAGCGAATACGTCGGCCGGCCGGTGGAGATTGCCACCCTCGATGCCCGCCTGCTGGGCCACCATCCCTCCATCATCCTCAACGATGTCTCCCTGCTGGAGGAGCGCGGCGGACGTCCCATCATCCAGCTGGAGAGCCTGCGTATCTCGCTCGATGTGATGGAGAGCCTGTGGCAGGGAGAGCCGGTGCTGCATGAGCTGGCCGTGGTGGGTGCCCACCTGATGGTGATCCGGGACGAGACGGGGCATTTCCAGTTGCAGGGGATGGCGTTGCCCGCCCCGGAAGCGGCGGCACCCCAGAGCGATGCCGCAATGCACTCCACGGCACTGTCGAAGTGGCTGCTCGGCCAGGGGCGTTTGGCGATAGAGCGTGCCCATATCACCTGGCACGACAAGAAGCAGAACAGAAGGATCGAGATCGACGGGGTTGAGCTGGCGCTGCAGAGCCGGGGCGAGCGTCACCGTATGAGCGGGCAGGTGGTGTTGCCCGACGAGTACGGCAAGTCGCTGCAGCTGGAGCTCGATTTCAACGGCAGGGCGGAGGCCCCGGAGAGCTGGCAGGGTAACTTCTACTTGGGACTGGCCGGTGTTCAACCGCGTTCCTGGCTGGCCGGGTATGAGTATCAGAACACAAGTGTCGCGGGTGGAACTGTAAATCTGGAGTTGTGGGGGCAGTGGCAGGCGCTGCAGCTGCAGCGCCTGGCCGGGGCATTTGCATTCGATACACTCGCCGTGTCGCAACAGGGCGGCAAACGCCCCCTGGGGAGCGCTTCGGGACGATTCGCCTGGCAACGCATGGGTGATGGCTGGCTGCTGGATGCCGACCGGCTGGTACACCGTCTGGGCGACAGGCAGTGGCAACCGAGCCGCGTGCATCTGCAACAGACCGGGGCGGGCCGCATGCGCCTGCAGGCCAGTTATGCCGATATCGAAACCCTGGCGCCACTGCTGCATGCCTATCCGCAGCTGGAGCAGAAGCAGCGCGACTGGCTCTCGGGCGCGGTGCCGCGGGGCATCATCCGTGATCTCTATTTTGAGCGCACCGCGGACAGGGCGTTGTCGCTCCAGGCGCAGGTCGAGCAGGCGGGCGTGAATGCCTGGGAGGCAATCCCGGGTATCGAGGGGCTCAGCGGCGAACTGCTGTGGCACCGGGGCGGAGGGCGCTTCAAGGCCGCGAGCCGGGGTGTTGCGTTGGACCTGCCGCGGCTGTTCCGCGAACCGCTGCCGCTTGAGCGCGTGGCGGGCGAAGTGGCCATTTCACACGACGAGTCGGGCTGGTCGCTGCAGGGCCACGATATCGCACTGGAGAACAGCGACATCAATCTCAATCTGCAGTTGGCCGTTAGCCGGAAAAAAGGGCAAGCCCCCTACCTTGATCTGAAGGGAACGTTTCACGATGGCGACGCCCGCAGCGTGCCGCGCTACCTGCCTGCCAGGATCATGTCGCCGGCCACTGTCGACTGGCTCGACCAGGCCTTCAAGGCCGGGCGGGTCGTGCAGGGGGAAGTGGTGTTTCTTGGCGAGCCGCGCAACTTCCCGTTTGACAAGGGCAACGGGCTGTTCCGCGTCGATTTCCAGGCAGAAGCGATGGAACTGGCCTACCAGCCTGACTGGCCGCATCTGACCAGTATGCGGGCCCATGCCGTGTTCGAAGGGCTCGGCATGATGATCGAGGCCCGGCAGGCGACGCTGCTGCACAGCGAGGTTGGGCAGACGACCGTCAGTATCGAAAATTTCCGTCAGGCACAGCTCGATGTACAGGGAGCGGCGAAGCTGACGGGGGCGGATATGCATCATCTGCTCACGGCCACCCCGCTGGCAAAGTTGGGCGGCGGTGCGGTGGCCGATATGCAGATAGAGGGCAGCAGTACGCTACAGCTCAGCCTGCGCATTCCGCTGGCCCAGAAGCTGCGTGCCAGGGGACCTGCCGTGCTGGCACGCGGCGTGGTAGGTTTTGATAATAGTCGCCTGCTGCTGCCCGTTGGTGTGGCAATCCACGGGCTGAACGGTGAACTGGTGTTCGAAAATTACTTCAGTGCCAGAGAGATACAGGGGCGTATGCTGGGTGAGCCGGTGACAATCACTGTGGCCAGCGAGGAGGGTGACGGCGGCGAGACGCTGTTGCGGGCCAGCGGCGGAGTGCAGCTGCAACGGCTGCAACAGGAGTGGCCGTTGCCGTTTGTCGAGCATCTTGCAGGCGCCACCCCTGTTGAACTTGAATTGACGATCCCGCATGGCAATCAAAAACGTGCGGTGCAGCTTTCACTGAACGCGCCAATGCATGGCGTGGCGGTTGATCTGCCCTCCCCCTTTGGCAAAAAGGCCGATGATACGCGGGAGTTGCGCGTGGACACCTGGTTAAGCGGTGCGCAAAAGGGGCAGGTCGCCATCGATTACGGGCCTGCGATTCGTTCACTGCTGGTCTTCTCGACCGACGGCAGGATGGAACTTGAAGAGGGGGGGGTGCACTTTGGCACCCGGCGCCCCTCTCCCGCCGGCCACCGGGTGATGCGTTTTACCGGCAGTCTGAAACAGCTTGACCTGTCGGCCTGGTCGTCGGTTCTGCCGCAGGAGGGGCAGGGGGGCAATCCCATCCCGATCGAGGTGGCGATGGAGCGGCTGCACATACTTCCCGTCAAGGACGGACCCGGCAGCGAGCAGCGCTTCGAGAATTTGCGCCCGCTGGATATTGTGGTGAATCAGCTCAGCTACAACGAAGTTGATCTGGGCAATGTGCGCTTCAGGGCGCGGAGTAAAAACGGCAGCTGGGAAGTGGACAAATTCTCGCTCAAGGCCCGTGGCGTTGACCTGCAAGGGGAGGGGATTTGGCGCTCGGGGCAGGATGGCGGCCGCTCCAGCATGACGCTGAACCTGGATTCACCGGATATCGCGAAGATGATGAAGACCTTTGGCTATGCCTCGGTGATCAACAAGGGCAAGACCACGGCCAAGGGCCAGTTCCACTGGCGCGGCACACCGGCGGATTTCGACATGTCCCGTCTCAACGGTCGCAGCACGTTGCACATCGAGGAGGGTGCCATCACCGAGGTTGACCCTGGGGCCGGCAAGCTGTTTGGTCTTTTCAGCCTGCAGGCACTGCCCCGGCGTCTGGCGCTCGATTTTTCAGACATTTCGGGCAAGGGCATCAAGTTCAGCGAGATAAAGGGTGACATCACGATCAAAAACGGTGACGCCTTCACCGAAAACCTGACGATGAAGTCGAGCGTGGCCGACACCCTGGTGACCGGTCGTACCGGTCTGGCCAAACGTGATTACGACCACATTGTGAATGTGGTGCCGCACGTGGGAGGCACGGTGTCGGTGGCCAGCGGCCTGGCTTTTGGTCCCCAGGTGGCGGCGATCATGTTGCTGGTGCAGAACATCTTCAAGGATGAGGTGAATGAGGTGACCCTGATCCAGTACCAGGTGACCGGCAGTTGGGACAAGCCGGTGATCAAACGGCTGGAAAAGGAAACCACCGAGCCGGCGGAAGGTGAGTAATAAAATTCCTTAATCCGCATGTTAATGGGCATACAGCTTGTTTATGGTTCTGTGCTATCCTGCCGCCATGTGGAAACGAAGCCTGCTCCTGTTGTTGCTCCCGCTTTCGGCCGCCCATGCCGAAGGGGGGAGTTGGACGCTTACCGCAGCGGACTGGGCGCAGCCGCGAACCGGCGAGATGATACTGCAACAACCCGCCCTGCAGGAGGCGATGAAGGCCTACCGGGCCGAGCCGGGCAGTCATTTGCAACTACGCTACCCGGGCGGTGACGAGGGCAGTTTGTGGGTGAATGAGCTTAAGGCATGGCTTGTCGCGATGGGACTGGCGTCATCTAAAATCGAGAGCTTGCCGGGCAGCGGCAGGGCGGATGCGATTGATATCGTGGTGATGCAAAAAAATAGATAGCGGTAACACCGCTGATAAGCGTTATTTTATTGAGGGAGTGCAAAGAGTGAATCGTGTCGCAGCCATTCAGATGGCATCAGGCCCCAATGTGAGCGCCAATCTTCTCGAGGCAGACCGCCTGATCGGCAAGGCCGTCGATGGCGGTGCATCGCTGGTGGTGTTGCCGGAGAACTTTGCCCTCATGGGGATGACCGAACACGACAAGGTCAGGGCGCGCGAAACCGACGGTGCCGGTCCGATCCAGGAGTTCCTCTCCGAGCAGGCGGCACGTCACGGCATTTGGCTGGTCGGCGGCGCGATACCAATTGCCGTGGATGAGGCGGACAAGGTAAATGCCTCCTGCCTGCTGTACAACGACAAGGGGGAGCGGGTGGCGCGCTACGACAAGATCCACCTGTTTGACGTCACACTATCGGAGAACGGTGAAAACTACACCGAGTCCGAGACCATTGTGCCGGGCAACGAGGTTGTGGTCGTCGACACGCCCTTCGGCAAGCTGGGACTGGCTGTGTGCTACGATTTGCGTTTTCCGGAACTGTTTCGGCGCATGCTGCAGGAGGGGGTGGAGATCATCGCCTTGCCCTCGGCCTTTACCGCCATTACCGGCAAGGCCCACTGGGAATCCCTGATTCGGGCACGCGCCATCGAGAATCTCTGTTTTGTAATCGCCTCGGCGCAGGGCGGTTATCATGCCAATGGCCGCGAGACCCACGGTGACAGCATGATCGTCGATCCCTGGGGGGTGGTCCTCGACCGCCTGCCGCGCGGCTCCGGGGTGGTGGTGGCCGACATCGACCTGGAGCGCCAGCGTGATATACGGCGCAATTTCCCGGCGCTGGAGCACCGCAAGATACCCTGTAATATTGTTTGAACAGGGATTTAGGTACAAGATTAAAGATACAAGGGAAAAGGATAAACCGGGAATTAGAGTTTGTAGGGGCATTAACCCGAAGCGTCATTCCTTTTATCTTGTCACTTGTATCTTTGCTCCTTGTTATTGTTCTTCCTGCAAATCCCTTAGATAACGAAACAGTTCCCGCGCGGACCTGGGCGGTTTGTTTCGCTCCTTCTCTTTTTGCGCATTGCGTATCAGTTGCCGCAGGTGCTGGCGGTCGGCCTGGGGCAGTTCGGACAACAGTTCGCTTAAGGCCGCGTCGCCCTCTTCAACAAGCCGGTCGCGCCAGCGCTCGGCGTGGTGGTGGGCGGCGGTGGTGCCGGCGGCCTGAGCCTGTAGTCGTTCAAGCGCCTGCTGTATCGGTTCGGCATCCACCGAGCGCATCAGCTTGCCGATAAACTGCAGTTGGCGTTTATGTCCGCCCCGTGCCTTGATCTGCTGTGCCTGACGAATTGCATCGAGGAGTTGCTCGGGCAGCGGGATTTTACCCAGCTTGTTCGCGGGGAGTCTTACCAGTTCCTCGCCCAGCGCCTGCAGGGCGTGGGCTTCGCGCTTGCGCTGGCTCTTACTGACAAATTCATCGGATTCGTCGCTATTCTCGTCTCGTGACCTGTCACTCATCGTGTTCCGCCTGGTTGTTGTTCGCAGGATTATACCCTGCCATCGTTGCATGGAGTGTGAACGGCGTGCTTGCAATGGCCGGGTAGATTGAGTATTAGTATCTTTTTACATACTAATTAACCGTTGGTGTTATGCGAAAACTAATCCTCTCTCTCCTGTTGACCCTTGCGTCTGTGCCGGCTCATGCCGAGGTAACGAATATCGACAATGCCGAGCTGATGCGGCTCCAGTCGGCGGGTGTACCGGTTATTGATGTGCGCCGCCCCGAGGAGTGGCAGCAGACCGGGGTGGTCGAGGGCAGCCACCTTATCACCTTCTTTGACCGTCACGGCAATTATGACCTGGAGGCGTGGCTCGAGCGGCTGTCCGGTGTGGTGGGACCTGACCAGCCCCTTATCCTGATCTGCCGCACCGGCAACCGCACCGGCATCATCAGCCGCTTTCTCGATCAAAAGCTCTCCTACAAAAAGGTGCATAACGTAAGCCGCGGGATCACTCACTGGATCGCCGCCGGGAACAGGACGGTCGCACCCAACTAGCTGTTCTCCTGGCCGTAGAGCTGCGCGGCACGCCGGGAAATCGCCGCGAGGATCTGCTCACCGGAGAACGAGGAGAGGCGACTGGCCAGCTGCTGCAGCATCCTGTTGCGCAGTTCAAAGCGGGTATCGAGCGTGACGCGACAACCCGCCCCCTCTTGCTGCAGTTGCCAGTCGATTTCGAGCAGGCGGAAGGGGCCGTCGGTTGAATGGATGTGGAGGTGGGCTGGAGATTCCAGCCTGGCCTGGGAGACAAAGTGGTAGGCGATGGGGCCAATCCCGACCAGTTGCTCAACGCGCAGGCTGCGTTCTTCCTGGGCGGTGACCTTGGCGTGTCGATAACCGGGCATGAACGCGGGGTAGGCCTCGACGTCGGCAATCACATTAAAGAGCTGCTGTGCCGACCAGGGCAGGGTGCGTTGTGTCTGTTTACCGTTCACGATTGCCCGCGTAGTAATATGTCTTTCGCAGCCGCGTTATTCACTACCTGTGCTGCAACAATTTAACAATCTACCGGTGTTGACGGCCGGGACTGCTGTCATGTCTGGTCAGCGGTCTAAACCAGGAATAGTGCCGCCAGACCGAGAAAGGTGAAGAAGCCCACCACGTCGGTCACCGTTGTCAGGATGACGCTACCGGCCAGTGCCGGATCGGCCCCCAGACGCTGCAGCAGCAGCGGTAAGGTGGCACCGGTCAGTGCCGCACCGAAGAAGTTGATAATGATCGCTGCCGCGATGACCAGGCCCAGTGACCCGCTGCCGAACCACAGGTAGGCAATGAGGGCGATCACGATGGCCCAGATCAGTCCGTTGACCAGGGCCACCCCCAGCTCCTTGTTCAGCAACTGGGCGGAGTTATTCACGCTGACCTGACCCAGTGCCATGGCGCGAATCACCAGGGTGAGTGTCTGGCTGCCGGCGATGCCGCCCATGCTGGCAACCACCGGCATCAGCACTGCCAGAGAGACCAACTGTTCGATCGTCGCATCGAACTGCTTGATGACCCATGAGGCGAGAAAGGCGGTGAACAGGTTGATGCCCAGCCACACGGCGCGGCGCTGGCTGCTGGAGAGGATCGGGGCGAAGATATCCTCCTCTTCGTTCAGACCGGCCATACCGAGAAAGTCATGGTCGGCCTTGTCGCGAATGACGTCCACCACGTCATCGATGGTGATACGTCCGAGCAGTCTGCCCTGTGTATCGATGACCGGTGCGGTAACCAGGTCGCGCCGCTCGAACAGCATGGCCACATCCTGCTCGGAGGTGTCGGCGCGAATTCCCTCGACCTCGCTGTGCATGATGTTACCGACCCGCTCCTGCGGATCGCGGGTGAGCAGCTCGGTCAGGGAAAGCATGCCGAGATAGACTCCGTCACGGTCAACGACCATCAGGTTGTCGGTGGTCTCGGGGATGTGGCTGAGGCGGCGCAGATAGCGCATGACCACCTCCAGGGTGATATCGGCGCGTACCGTCACCGTATCGACATTCATCAGGCCGCCGGCTGAATCCTCCGGATAGGTCAGCACCGACTCAAGGCGCAGGCGGTTTTGCTCGTCGAGCGATTCGAGAACCTGCTGGATAACATCTTCCGGCATCTCTGGCAGCAGGTCGGCCAGGTCATCGGTATCCATGCCCTCGGTCGCAGCCACCAGCTGATGCGACTCCATCTCACGAATGAGTGTGGCACGTACGTTGTCGTTGACCTCAACGAGGATATCGCCCTCGTATTCGGGATTGACCCGTTCCCAGACCTTGATGCGCTCTTCCGACGGCAGCGACTCGAGCAGGTCGGCGATCTCGGCCGGGTGCATATCGGCCATCAGGATCTGCACATCGGTCAGATCCCCGCGCTGCAGTGCCTCATACAACTGTGGCAGGGGATTCTGCTCGTATATTGTTTCTGTTGTTTCGGGCATGCCTGAAAGTCTATCAGCTGCAGCGAGTGAAGGGGAACGAAAAAGGGAGTTGAGGGTGATTTTTCCGACTAGAAAGAGAGCTCCGGCAGATCGCTGTTCAGCTCGTTGATGGTCTGACGCAACAGCGCTTCATTGCCGCACTGCAGCAGCTCATGGATCTGTTGCTGCAGCAGTTTTATATTGCTGTGGTTAATCACATGCTTGACCTCGAGCAGGGTGGTTGGCGGGAGGCTGAAACGGGTCAGCCCCAGTGCCAGCAGCAAGCGGGTCAGCGAGGGTGTCGCAGCCATCTCGCCACACAGGCTGACCGGGATCTCAGCCTCGTTGGCGCTACGAATGATGTGGCGGATCAGGCGCAGCACCGCCAGATTGAGTGGGTCGTAAAGGTGGTTCACCGCCTCGTCAATGCGATCGGTGGCCAGGGTGTACTGGATGAGGTCGTTGGTGCCGATGGCGAGAAAGTCGAGACGCCTGGCGAACTGATCAACGCACAGCGCAGCGGCCGGGATTTCGATCATGCCGCCGACGGGGAGCTGCTCATCGAAGGGAATGTGTTGCGCACGCAGCTCCCGCTTCAACGTGTTGAGTAAATGCAGGCACTGGTCTATCTCGCCGGTGTTGGTCAGCATCGGGATCAGCAGCTGCACCGGGCCGTAGACAGAGGCACGCAGAATGGCGCGCAGCTGCGGTTTGAACAGAGAGGTTTCGTTCAGGCAAAGGCGAACGGCGCGTAGCCCGAGTACCGGGTTGCTAGAGATGTGGCGTACCGGCACAAAGGCCTTGTCGGCCCCCAGATCGAGGGTGCGGATGGTCAGCGGGGCACCGTTCAGGCTCTCTACGGTCTCACGATAGGCCGTGAACTGCTCCTCCTCCGAGGGGGCCTGTTCCCGGTTCAGGAACAGAAATTCAGTGCGGTAGAGGCCGACCCCTTCGGCACCGACCCGTTTCAGCTCGGCAATATCCTCCGGCAGTTCGATGTTGGCCTGCAGGGTGATGGGGATACCGTCGCTGCTGCGGCATGCCTGGTCGGTCAGGGTCTGCAGCCTGTCGTAGGCGGCCTGTTCGCTGGCCTGTTTGCACTGGTAGAAGTGGGTGGTGGCCGCATCGGGATCACTCAGCAGCGTGCCATGGTTGCCGTCGACCACCAGCCACTCATGGTTGTTGATGTAGTCGTGCACATGCGGGATGCCGACAATGGCGGGTATGCGCAGGCTGCGTGCGAGTATCGCCGTGTGCGAGAGCGGGCCGCCGCGCTCGGTAACGATGGCGCTGATATTCTGCTGGTGCAGCAGTACCAGGTCTCCGGGGGAGAGGTCGGCCGCCACCGCGATACGCGGTTCGGCACTCTCCTCGAGCAGCGGCTCATGGCCTTCACCCCCCTGCAGCAACAGTTGTTGTACGCGCCTCACCACATGAATGACGTCGTCACAGCGCGTTTTCAGATAGGCGTCGTCCATGGTGGCAAATGCCCGCAACAGGGCATCGGCCTGGAGCTTGAGCGCCCATTCGGCATTGCAGTGCTGCGCCCGGATAATGGCCTCGGGCTCCTCGGCCAGGGTCGCGTCATCGAGCATGAGCAGATGGGTTTCTATGAAGGCGGCGATATTGCCGGGGGTGTCGCCAGGAATGCGGGCGCGGATCTGGAGCAGTTGTTCGCGTGCCTGTGCCAGGGCGTGGCGGAAGCGTTGCACTTCGCTGTCGAGCTGTGAGGTCGGCAGGGTGTACTCCAGCACCTCCACCTGTCCGTGCTGCAGGATTCGGGCCTTGCCGATGGCGATGCCCCGGGATACGCCGATGCCGGGATATGCGGTGGGCATGGACTACCTCCGCCTGGTATGGGTGAGGCGGCCGGGGGAGCACATCGCCGTGTAGTCCGCCAAGGGCTACGTGGTGAGGGCTTCCTCAGGCATCTTCGCCAAAGCGCTGCCCGATCAGCCCCTCCAGTTGCTCCAGTGCCTCGTTTTCGTCATTGCCGGAGACCGACAACTCCAATGTTGTGCCCTGCGCGGCAGCGAGCATCATCACTCCCATTATGCTTTTGCCGTTCACTCTGCGCCCGTCCCTTGTCAGGGCAATCTCGCTCTCGAACTGCGAGGCGAGGTTGACGAATTTGGCTGCGGCGCGGGCATGGAGGCCCAGCTTGTTGATAATGGTGATTTCCTTGTTAAGCATGGTTGGATTTTTCGCTCTGTGCAACGTCGCAGCAGGCAAGTACACCGTCATGTCCCCCGCTCAGTGCCTTTTCCGCGAGACTGTCCAGGTCGAGATCGGCGTAGTTGAACACGCGAATGAGCATGGGGAGGTTGAGGCCGGCCACCACGCGTACCCCGCTGTTCTCCTGCAGTGAGCAGGCGATATTGCTGGGTGTGGAGCCGTAGATGTCTGTCAGTACCAGCAGGCCGTCATCCTGGTCAAGCTCCGCCGCCAGTTCCCTGGCCCGCTGCATCGAGCGGTCGCGGTCTTCATCGCGTGAGACCGGGAGCACCCGAACGGGCATTGGGGCGCGGCCCAGGGTTTCGACCGCTGTCTGCAATACGGCGTCACCCAGCGGGTGGTGCGCGATGATCAGTAAACCAACCTTCATGACAACTCTCTGTGACGAACGAGCACATTAGACCATTTCTCCTTGAAATAGTCAGCCAGGCGTTCGGAAAAATAGACCGAGCGGTGCTGACCGCCGGTGCAGCCGATGGCGACGGTCATGTAGCGGCGTTTGTCCGCCTCGAAACGCGGCAGCCACTCTTCGAGCAGATCCCTGAGTTGCTCGAACATGCGGTTGACCTCGAAGTGGTTCTCCAGGAAGTGACGCACCTCCGGATCACGGCCGGTAAGGCTGCGCAGGCGCATGTCCCAGTGGGGATTGGGCAGGCAGCGCACATCGAAGATGAAGTCCGCCTCCACCGGCAGACCGTGTTTAAAGCCGAAGGACTGGAACAGCAGCGACATGCCCTCACCGCCCTGTTCACCCAGCCGCCCCTGGATGATGTCGCGCAGCTGGTGGACGTTGGTTTTGCTGGTGTCGATACGAATATCGGCACGGCTGGAAACCGGCGACAGGCGCATGCGTTCCTCGTGTATCGCCTCTTCCAGCGGGTGCTCGGCGTCGGTAAGCGGGTGGCGTCGCCGCGTCTCGCTGAAGCGTTTTATCAGCGTGGCGTCGTCGGCATCAAGGAAGATGATCTGGCAGGTGATGCCCGAGGTGTCGAGGGATTTGAGCACCTCGGGGAAGGCATCGAGGCTGCTGGCGATATTGCGTGCATCAATACCGACCACCGCGGAGTCGTGCTTGTGATTGATCAGCAGTTCCTCGGCGAAGGCCGGGAGCAGCCTGACGGGGAGGTTGTCGATGCAGTAGTAACCGATATCCTCCAGTGCATCCAGGGCCACGCTTTTGCCGGCACCGGAGGTGCCGCTGATGATAAACAGTTTCATTGCAGATCCTGCATTATCTTCTGTTGTCTGGCGTTGAAGTCTTCCACCGCATCGTAGCCGTGATTGTACAGGATATGGCTGCGCACCGCGGCCTCGACCAGCACGGCCAGGTTGCGTCCCGGTGCGACCGGCAGGAGAAACTCCGGCACCTCCACATCAAGTACGCTACGCGTGTGGCGCGTGCCCTTGAGCCGGTCCAGCTGATGCAGCTTCTGCGCCTTGATGCGTTTGAGGTTGAGGATCAGCTGCAGTTCCTCGCTGGGCTTGATGGCGCCTTCGCCGAACATGGCGCGTATGTTGAGCAGACCCAGACCGCGCACCTCGAGAAAGTCACGCAGGACTTCCGGGCAGGTGCCGCGCAAGGTGTCCGGAGAGACGCGGGTGAACTCGGGTGCGTCATCGGCGATCAGCTGGTGACCACGGGTTATCAGTTCCAGTGCCAGCTCGCTTTTGCCCACGGCACTTTCTCCGGCAAGGAGTATCCCCACCCCCATGACGTCCATGAATACTCCGTGAAGGATCGTGCGCTGGGCCAGCTGGCTGGAGATGTAGTAGTCGAGGTGGGCAATCACCTCGCTGTTTTCGCTGTCCGACTTGAGCAGTGCTGTGGCACTTTTCTCCGCACGTTTAAGCAGGCGCGGCGGCGGGGTTCTGTTGTCGGTAACGATGATAAGCGTGGTGTGGCTGACAAACAGCTTATCGAGAGTATCCTCAAGGGAGTTCTTGCCCAGTTCCTCCAGAAAATCGATCTCGGAATTGCCCAGCACCTGGATGCAGTTGGGGTGAATCAGATTCAGCGGACCGATGGGGCTGATATCCGATTGCCGACAGTGCTCCTGGATAAGCGGTTTGTCCGCACCGTTTTTCCCGGCCAGCCACTCCAGTCCCAGACGCTCTTGATAACTTTCGTACAGGTCCAGCGCTGTGACATCCCTGGCCATCTCAATGCCCGGTTTGCCAGTCGCTGATCTCTTTGAGCAGTGATGCGGAGTCGTCCGCCTCGCGCAGCCTCTGTATCAGCCCTGCATCACTGAACATTTCGGCCAGTTTAGCCAGAATGTCGAGGTGTTCGTTGGTGGAGTTCTCCGGCACCAGCAGTGCAAACAGCAGATCCACCGACTGCTTGTCCGCCGCATCAAAGTCGATGCCCTGTTCCAGTTTGATAAATGCACCGATGGTCTTGTCGCTGTTTTTAACCCGGCCATGGGGTATGGCTACCCCATGGCCAAGTCCGGTGCTGCCCAGACGCTCACGTGAGATCAGGCTATCGAACACCTCTTTCTTGCCTATCGATGTTTGATCTTCAGTCAGTAACGCACTGAGCTGTTCCAGCACGCGCTTTTTGCTGGTGGCGTGGCTGTTACAGCTAATGCGAGCCGGTGTGAGCAGTTCTGTCAGTTGCATGCTAACTAAACCAAGAAGTAATCGACTTACAACCGTTACAGCGTCTCGGATTTCAGGGCGCTGTCATTGCGGTGATGATCGGTCATCTTCTCTTTGTGCTTTTTGACCTGGCGGTCGAGTTTGTCCACCAGTGCGTCAATCGCGGCATACATATCCTCGTCTTCGGCATTGGCGAACAGGTCGTTGCCGGTGACGTGCAGTGTTGCCTCGGCTTTCTGGCGCAGTTTTTCAACGCTGAGAATGACGTGGACGTTGGTTACATGATCGAAGTGACGCTCCAGGCGTTCAAATTTGCCGGTGACGTAGTCACGCAGCGGCTGGGTGATTTCGACATGGTGACCGGTGAGGTTGAGTTGCATAATAGCCTCCTTTCTAGGCCAATCGTTTTCGTTCGTTGGATGGCGGTATCGCCATCGCCTCACGGTATTTGGCTACGGTACGCCGAGCCACATTAATCCCCTGTTCCGATAGCAGCCCAGCGATCTTGTTGTCACTTAATGGCTTGGACGGCTGTTCATCACTGATCAGGTTCTTGATCAGTGCGCGGATGGCGGTCGAGGAGCACTCGCCACCGCTGGATGTTCCAACATGGCTGGAAAAAAAGTATTTCAGTTCAAAAATCCCGCGCGGTGTATGCATGTATTTGCGGGTGGTGGTGCGGGAGATGGTCGACTCGTGCATCTCCAGTTCTTCGGCGATGTCATGCAGCACCATCGGCTTCATGGCGATTTCGCCTTGCTCGAGAAACTCCCACTGGTGTTCGACGATGCTGGTGGTCACGCGCAGCAGTGTATCGTTGCGGCTCTGCAGGCTTTTCAGGAACCAGCGCGCCTCCTGCAGGTGGTGCTTCATGGTCGCCGAATCGCTGCTGTTGTTCACCTGTTTGATAAGACTGGCGTAATGGTTGTTGATACGCAGCCTCGGGATTGCCTCGGGATTGAGTTCAACCCGCCAGCGTCCTTTGACCTTCTTGACGATGACATCCGGGGTGATGTACTGGGGTTTGCTGTTGCTGATCTGACCGCCGGGCCGTGGGTTTAATGATTGGATGAGCCGGATCACCTGGATTAGATCGTCTTCGGTTATTTTCATTCGCCTTCTGATCTGAGCATAGTCCCGTCCGGCGAGTAGTTCAAAGTGGTTTTGCAGCAGTGCTGCCGCCTCGTCCAGCCAGGGTGTGTCACTGTCCAGGCTGTGCAGCTGTATCAGCAGGCTTTCGCGCAAGTCGCGTGCCGCCACGCCGGCCGGCTCGAAGTTCTGTATGGTATGCAGTACCGCCTCGACCTCGTCCGCCTCAATCTCCGGGTCCTGCTTTTGCAGCCCTTCGTGGATCTCAGCCAATGGCATTCCCAGCAAGCCGTCGTCGTTGACCGCATCGATGAGGGCCTCGGCGATGGTCCTGTCGGTCTCGGACAGGTGGGCGAGCTGCATCTGCCACAGCAGGTGTTCGCGCAGGCTTTCACTGCCGGTATCGCCGAAGTCGTACTCGCGATCATCGCTAGCGGGTGCCGGGGCAGCGGGCATGGGCGCATCGTAGATATCCTCCCAGGCACTGTCCACGGCCAGTTCGTCCGGTATCTCGCCGTTCATCGCGTCATTGCTGTCGATGCCCGCAGGGTCGTTGTCGAACTCCTCGGCGCTGTCGCTCTGGGCGGTTTCTGCCGCCTGCTCCGGCGGCTGTTCGTCCTCGCCGCGGATATCCTCAGCCTCTTCCTCAGCCTCTTCGGCGCGTTCCAGCATGAGGTTGGAATCGAGAGCCTGCTGTACCTCCATCTGCAACTCCAGCGTCGACAACTGCAACATGCGGATCGCCTGTTGCAGCTGCGGGGTCATGGTGAGTTGTTGACCAAGACGGAGTTGTAGGGTCTGCTTCATTGAGTCGAGCTAACAAAATCGGGTCAGTTTCGGCGCATCTTAACCTATTTGAAACTGGGATGGCAGGGATATTGCAAGATATATTTTAGGGTTATAATTCGAACTCCTTGCCCAGGTAGACCTCCCGCACCTTTTCATTCTTCAGCAGGGCCTCGGGCGCCCCCTCGGCGATGACGTGGCCGTCGCCCATGATGTAGCCCCGCTCACAGATACCGAGCGTCTCGCGTACGTTGTGATCGGTAATCAGCACCCCGATTTCCCTGGCCTTCAGGTGACGGATGATCTCCTGGATGTCGAGCACGGAGATGGGGTCAACACCAGCAAAGGGCTCATCCAGCAGGATAAAGCGTGGTTCGGTGGCCAGTGCACGGGCGATTTCCACCCGTCGCCGCTCGCCACCCGACAGGCTCATGCCCAGGCTGTCGCGAATATGGGTGATGTGGAGTTCGTGCAGCAGTTCCTCGAGCTTATCCTGCTTGTCCGATTGGCGCCGCACCTTGATGTCGGCCCGGGTCTCAAGGATGCCCATGATGTTTTCGGCAACGGTCAGTTTGCGGAATACCGACGCTTCCTGGGGCAGGTAGCCGATGCCGTGACGGGCTCGCGTATGCATCGGCATGCGGGTCAAATCGGTATCATCGAGCGTGATGGTGCCATCATCGGCCGGTATCAGGCCGACGATCATGTAAAAGCAGGTGGTCTTGCCGGCGCCATTGGGACCGAGCAGGCCCACGATTTCGCCGCTCTCCAGCTCTACCGTGACGTCTTTGACAACCTTGCGTGCTTTATAGCGTTTGGCCAGGTGACGGGCACTGAGTCTGCTCATTTTGCGTTCTTGTCCCCTTTGGGCTGGATGATGACATGCACCCGGTCGCCGGCCTCACCGCTGCCCTCGGCCTTGACCCGTTTGTTGCGATAATCGTACACGATGTGCTCGCCTTTGAACTGGTCATCACCCTGCCACAGCTGGGCGCTGCCCGTCAGGGTGAGATTGCCGCTGTCGAGGTCGTAGTTGATGCGCAGCGCATTGCCGCGAATGTTGCGTCCGGCTATCTCACTCTGCTGTCTGAAGGTGACCGGCTTGCCTTTGGCGTGAACCTGGGTGATCGCCTCGGCCGGTTTTTTGATTTCAGCCCAGTCGGCCTCGATGAGCAGGCTTCCCTGGCTGAGCCTGACGGCACCCTCATAGGTGCTGATACCTTTGGCGCTGTCGATAAAGACGCTGTCGGCCTCCAGGTAGATGGGCTGGTTGCGGTCCGACTCCAGCGCATGGGCCGGAAACAGCGCACCGGTGGCCAGCAACAATGCCGCCGTGCGCAGGGATCGCAGTGCATTATAGATGTGAGGGTGTTTATCGCTCATAGTAGCCCCGTACCTGTGAGTGCAGGCTCAGCTGCCTGTTGTCGATATCGGCCGACATGCCCACAGCGTCAATACGGCTATCGGCGCGGGTGATGTGCACCGCATCGGCGGTCTCTGCCTGGCCGCGCCGGGGGTAGATAACCATGCTCTGTGTGGCCAGGTTCAAGGCCCGCCCGGGATCGCTGTGTTCCTGGCGCACCCTGACATCCCCCTGCAGGCTGACCCGCTCACCCTCCTGCTCAACCTTGCCCTGAATAGCCGAAACATGCCAGTCGTCCTGCTTGGCGTCGTGAATCACCAGTCTCGGGTTGGACAGGGCGGTGGCCTGTTCGTCCGGCAGGTGAACCAGCCTGTCTGCATTCAATGTGTAGCGCGGTCGGCCGGTTGTAT
This sequence comes from Thiohalomonadaceae bacterium, assembly GCA_041547565.1. Taxonomy (GTDB): domain Bacteria; phylum Pseudomonadota; class Gammaproteobacteria; order Thiohalomonadales; family Thiohalomonadaceae; genus JBFEUI01. The sequence goes on along the minus strand of JBFEUI010000017.1, from coordinate 11,427 downwards.
CCATGCTAATGGCGGTAAGACCGGACATAAAGTAGTCGGGACCGCTCTGACTCAGCTCGTGTTGCTTGATGCGGCGCCTGCTGTCCTGGCCAAGCCAGGTCCCCAGAAAGGCAACGGTGATGATGAGGAGAATACCCAGCAGGGTGTGGCGTTTCATGATGTAGGCACCACGGGGGGCATGTCGATTAGCCGAGGTATTTGTTGAACTGTGCTTCCAGCGTGCCCTGGGCCTGCATGATCAGTTCGCAGACATCACGGGCGGCGGCACGCCCGCCCCTGCTGGGGGTTGTCCAGTGGGCATGCTGTTTGACCAGGGGGTGGGCATCCTGCACCGCGATGGCCAGACCTACCCGGGTCATGATGGGAAGATCGACCACATCGTCACCGACATAGGCGACCTGTTCTTCTGTGAAGCCCTCTTTTTCCATCAGTTCATGGAAGGCGGGCAGCTTGTCCAGCTGGCCCTGGTAGACGTGCTGGATGCCCAGGCTCTCCATGCGGATGCGCACTACCTCGGAACTGCGTCCGGTGATGATGCCGATCTTGACGCCTGTCTGCTGCAGCATCTTCATGCCGTGGCCGTCGCGGGAATTGAAAGCCTTGTACTCCTGACCGTCATCGCCGTAGAACAGACTGCCATCGGTGAGCACACCATCGACATCGAAGATGGCCAGTTTGATTTTTCCCGCTTTTTCCAGAATGTCCTGCATGCGCTTTATCAGTATGTTGGATTCGGTGCTGCTAGCGTACCGGGTAAATCGTGTAACGTAAAACGTTAAAGGTGAAACGAATATAGGGCGCCCCTGGGCACCTTGGTAGAATCAGGATGGCGGGCACGGCCCGCCCTATGCATCTTGCTTAAAAAGTGAAGAGTGAGGCGAGGTTGACAGTATACCTTTACGGGTAACAATCGTGTTCACCCTTCACCCTTCACCCTTCACCCTTCACCCTTCACCCTCTCAAACCACACCGGCCCTGAGCAGGTCGTGCATGTTCAGCACGCCACAGAGGCGGTTCTCGCCGTCCACCACCGGCAGGGCGTTGATGCGCTTGCTGTCCATCAGTTGCAGTGCCTCGGCGGCGAGCAGGTCGGCGGTCACGGTGGTGCAGCCGCGGGACATGACCTGCTCGGCGGTAAGCTGCTGGAATGCAACTTCGCCATGGTCGAGCAGACGGCGCAGGTCACCGTCGGTAAATACGCCCAGAATGTGTCGTTGCGTATCGACAATGACAGTCATCCCCAGCCCCTTGCCGCTCATCTCCTTTAGGGTCTCGCTCAGGGAGGTTTCGGGGGCGACCGCCGGGATGGCGTCAGCTGTATGCATGATGTCCTCGATGCGCAGCAACAGGCGGCGCCCCAGGCTGCCGGCCGGGTGGGAGCGGGCGAAGTCCTCCTCGGTAAAACCGCGCGACTTGAGCAGCGCCACGGCCAGGGCATCGCCCATGGCCAGGGCGGCGGTAGTACTGGCGGTGGGGGCCAGTCCCAGCGGACAGGCCTCCTGCGCGACGCTGACATCGAGGTTGACGCTGGCGGCACGTGCCATGCGCGAGGCGGGATTGCCCGTCAGGGTGATCAACGGCACGGCCAGGCGCTTGATGATCGGCAGAATGGTGAGGATCTCCTCGGTTTCACCGGAGTTGGAGAGGGCCAGCACCACGTCCTTATCGGTGATCATGCCCAGATCGCCGTGGCTGGCCTCTCCCGGATGGACGAAAAAGGCCGGGGTGCCGGTGGAGGCGAGGGTGGCGGCAATCTTGTCGCCGATGTGGCCCGACTTGCCCATGCCGGTGACCACCACGCGTCCCTGACAGGCGAGCATGTAGCGGCAGGCCCGGGCAAAATTCTCATCGATGCGCCCGGCCAGCGCCGTCACCGCGCTGGCCTCGGTTTCGATGACGGCCTGTCCCAGCCGGCAGAGTTGATGGTCGTCGGGGATGCGGCTCATGTGCGGCTGAGCATCACGCTGCAGGGTAGCCCAGTTCTGCCAGTTTGGCGCTGAGCTGTTCGCGGGAGAGCCCCTCGCCGGTGACGGTGACCGTGCCCGACTCGATATCGACCTCGACACTGTCCACGCCGGCGAGGGGGGACAAGCCGTCCTGTATGGTGCTGGCGCAACCGCCGCATTTGACGTTTTGCACCTGAATGGTTTCTGTGGCCATTGTGTTCTCCTAGCGCAGGGTCTGGTAATAGAGTAAACCGAGATAGCCGAAATAGGCCAGCAACAACAGTAAACCCTCCGGCCTCACCAGGCGTCCGGGTCCCCTGAAGCCGTAGGCCATGGCGAACAGGGCGACGGACAGGCCGATCATGATCGGGTAGTCCCGCTCCAGCACCCCCTCGGGCAGGACGGCCGGGTGGATCAGCCCCGGCATGCCCAGCACACCAAGCAGATTGAACATATTCGATCCCAGAATATTGCCAAGGGCGATATCGTGCTCATTCTTCAGCGCACTCATCACCGAGGCGGCCAGTTCCGGCAGGCTGGTGCCGATGGCGACGATGGTCAGGCCGATGATCAGCTCGCTGATGCCGAACCACTGTGCGATATTCACCGCCCCCCACACCAGCAGGCGCGAGCTGCCCAGCAATATGACCATCCCTATCGCTATCCAGAACAGCGCCTTGCCCATCGGCATGTGGCTGGGGATCTCTTCGGCATATTCATCGGCCATCGGGTCGCTGGCGGGCTGCTCACGGTTGTTGCGTTGGCGCATGCCCAGTTCCGCCACCCAGTAGATCATGACAAACATGCCGCCCAGCAACAGCAGGCCGTCGAGGCGCCCGAGTGTGCCGTCCATTAGCAGTACCAGCGTAATGAGCATGACCGCGAACATAACGGGGAATTCCCTGCGTAGCGTCTCGGAGCGGACCGTGAGCGGGGCGACCAGGGCGGTGGCGCCGAGCACCAGACCGATGTTGGTGATATTGGAGCCCAATGCGTTGCCGACACCCATATCGGGGGTGCCGTTCCAGGCGGCCATGGCCGCGACCAGCATCTCGGGGGCCGAGGTGCCGAAACCGACGATGGTCAGACCGATGACCAGCGGGGAGACCCCCAGATTACGTGCCGTGGCCGATGCACCGATGACGAAACGGTCGGCACCCCACACCAGCAGGATGAAACCGACGATAATCGCCAGGGTTGACAGGGCTAACAGCATATCGAGGACCTACTCGGGTAAAAGGCGGCCATTAAATCGACTGCCGGCTACGATTGCAAGGGGGCATGATCACTGCGGAGGCGGTTCATCCGGCTCAAGCAATTCATCATCAAACATTTCAAAATCGGCGTTGGGTGGGTTGCCGTCATACACCAGGTGCTCGCGCTGCTGCAGGTAGGCATCGCGCAGGAACACGTACTCATCCAGTGCCGCCGTCTCCATCACCTTGCTGGCGCGCAGCAGGCCGGCACGGGTGTCGATAACGCGCAGCGCGGTGGCAGACCAGAGGGTGGGCTCGTGCTCGACGTGATAGAGCGGATGGGTCTTCAGATACCAGTTTGCCGCCATGCCGCTGCCATCGCGCACCGTGCTCGGGCCGAGGAAGGGGAGCACCAGGTAGGGGCCGGGGCCCACGCCCCAGTAGCCCAGGGTCTGGCCGAAGTCCTCGTTGTGCTTGGGCAGGTCCATGCGTGTCGCCACATCAATCAATCCCAGCAGGCCGGCAGTGCTGTTCCATACTACACGCTGCAGGTCGGAGTTGGCCTGCTTGAACTTGAACTGGAGCAGGTCGTTCAGCAATACGTAGAAATCGTCCAGGTTACTGAAAAAATTGCTGACGCCGTCATTGGCGAAGCGGGGCATGATCTTCTGGTAGCCCTCGGCGGCGGGTTTCAGTATCGCCCGGTCGAAGTCGTCGTTGAACTGGTAGACCGAACGGTTGAAGCCTTCGAACGGATCGCGCTTGTCTGCCGCTCCATTTACGCTGGCGCAGCCTGTCACCATGAGAAGGATGAGTAGAAGGGGCAGAAGCCGCATGTGTGATCGCACGTCTTGTTATTGATATGTGGTGTTATCTGTAACTAGCGCGATTATCAAGGCATGGGCAGGACCGATCAAGCCTGTAAAGACCTGCCGAGTGGCGAGGATCGGGTGGACAGGGATCGGAAACTTTGTTCGGAAAAGGCGCTCGGCCTCATTATTACTGCCTTACAACAGTGAATCGCTGTTGAGATACAAGTGAAAAGAGTCAAGGGAAAAGGGCGTAACAAAGAGCCCGCCGGGTTGTTGACGTGAACTCTTGTAACTCGTTTCTGGCGCTGTTTCAGCGCGTCTCGGTCTTTGTCTTGCCGCAGCGCTTGCAGCGATAGTGGGTGAGCAGTTTACCGCTCTTTACATCGAAGGGACGCTCGTTGACCACCTCCCATTTGTGGAAGCCGCTGCGGCACAGGTGTTTCCCCTTGTGCTTTTCGGAGGCTTTGCGTGGCTTGAACTGAACGACGTCACCCATTGAACAGTGGCTCCCTGGCCTGTGTGTCTCTGTGTCCGTAAGATAGGGGCAGTGGTGATAAAGTGCAAAGGCGGTTTGCATGGCATTGGTTGTTGCCGGATATGGCTGGGAGAGCGAGGCGTGGAGCAGGGACTATTACCCCGAGGACCTGCCTCCCGACTGGCGTTTTGATTACTACGTCAACGAGTTCCGTGCGGTGCTGCTCCCCCAGCAGCGGTGGCGCACGGCCGATGAGGCGCTGGTCGCCCGGTGGTGTGAGGATGCCCACGGGCAGTTCAGCTTCCACCTGGAGCTGGTTGTCGACGGGGATGAGCAGATGGTGCGCACGCTGCTGGATGAGGTGGTGCTGCGCTGTCGCTGGCTGGGCGGTTATCTGGGTGCGGTGCAGGTGGTGCTTCCCGTTGCGTGTCCCGACTGGGTCTATCCCCTGTTGCGGGAAGTTTCCGGGCAACTGCCCCTGAGCCTCTCCGTGCCCGAAGGGGGACGACTGGAGGTGGCGCGCTTGCCCGCCGCTATCTCGCTTTGTCGCCAGGCGGGCGCTGTGCCGGTGTGTTCGGGCGAGCGGCCGCGAGTCGTCACTATTGAGGCAATGCATGATAAGCGGCAGCTGCGCCGCGTGGTCGAGGCACTGTGTGCGACATCGGGCGAGACCGAGACAGTGCTGGTGAGTGATGATATGGTGACGCTGAGAGATGCGCGAACAATCGCCGAGCTGCTGGGATGTTGACGCCTGCGTGGTTCTGGCCGACACTCTGCGCAGCCACAATCAACAGGAACAGAATTAAAGAGACAACAGGAACAGGTCCATTGTGAGCGCAACCCCCCTTGTTGAAATCAGAAACCTGAGCTTTTCCCGCGGCGCGCGGCCTATCTTCGATGGTGTCGACATCGATATCCAGCGAGGCAAGGTGACCGCCATTATGGGGCCCAGCGGCACCGGCAAGACGACCCTGTTGCGCTTGATCGGCGGCCAGCTCAGGCCCCATACAGGCACCATTCACGTGGACGGGGAAGAGGTGCCGCGGCTCAGCCGGGAGCGGCTCTACCGGCTGCGCAAGCGCATGGGGATGCTGTTTCAGAGCGGGGCGCTGCTGACCGACCTGAACGTCTTCGACAACGTCGCCTTCCCGCTGCGCGAGCATACCGATCTGCCCGAGTCGATGATTCGCGATCTGGTGCTGATGAAGCTGGAAGCGGTGGGGCTGCGCGGTGCACGCCAACTCAATCCCGATGAGCTGTCCGGCGGTATGGCCCGGCGCGTGGCGCTGGCGCGGGCGATCGCGCTCGACCCGATGATGATTATGTACGACGAGCCGTTCACCGGGCAGGATCCTATCTCCATGGGGGTGCTGCTCAAGCTGGTGCGTCAACTCAACGATGCACTGGGGCTGACCAGCGTGGTGGTGTCCCACGACGTGCAGGAGACGGCAGCCATCTCCGACTATATCTACCTGCTCTCGGGCGGACGGGTGGTGGCCCAGGGCACGCCCGAGGAGCTGGGTCGCTCCGATTCCGAGTGGGCGCAACAGTTTCTGCAGGGCCTGCCCGACGGACCGGTGCCATTCCACTACCAGGCTCCCGATTATGCCCAGGAGTTGATGGCTGGCCGGGAAGGGGGGCGCCGTGGTTGATTTTCTGGCACAACTGGGGCGCAGCGGCCTGCGCTTCTTCGAGCGCCTGGGACGCGGGCACCTGCTGTTGCTCTATATCCTCGGCGGCATCCCCAGCGTCATGCCGCGGCTGCGCCTGCTGGTGCAGCAGGTCTATGCCGTGGGCGTGCTCTCCATCCTGATCATCCTGGTCTCGGGCCTGTTCGTCGGCATGGTGCTGGGGCTGCAGCTCTACAACACGCTGGTCGATTTCGGGGCCGAGTCCTCGCTGGGCCCGGTGGTGGCGCTGACCCTGGTACGCGAACTGGGGCCGGTGGTGACGGCCCTGCTGTTTGCCGGCCGGGCCGGCTCGGCGCTGACCGCCGAGATCGGCCTGATGAAGGCCACCGAGCAGCTTTCGGGGATGGAGATGATGGCGGTGGACCCGATCAAACGCGTGCTGGCGCCCCGTTTTCTGGCCGGCTTTATCGCCATGCCGCTGCTGGCCGCCATTTTCAGTGCAGTGGGCGTGCTGGGCGGCTATTTTATCGGCGTCGGGCTGCTGGGTGTGGACGAGGGCTCCTACTGGTCACAGATGCAGGACAGCGTCGACTTCTACGATGATGTGGTGAACGGCATCATCAAGAGCCTGGTGTTCGGCGTGGTGGCCACCTGGATCGCCATCTTCGAAGGCTACGATGCCACCCCCACCTCGGAGGGGGTCAGCCGGGCGACCACCCGTACCGTGGTGCATACCTCCCTGGCCGTGCTGGGGCTGGACTTTATCCTGACCGCTTTGATGTTTGGAGATGACTGATGTTGCATTCAAGGACCGTTGAGATCTGGGTCGGAATCTTTGTCGCCGGCGGCCTGGCCGCCCTGTTCATGCTGGCCATGAAGGTGAGCAATCTCACCGAGGTGACCGGCGAGGAGGGGTACCGGGTCACCGCCCGCTTCGAGAACATCAGCGGCCTCAAGGTGCGCTCGCCGGTAACCGTGGCCGGTGTGCGGGTCGGGCGCGTCACCGATATCGGTTACGACCCGAACACCTACGAGGCGGTGGTGACCATGCAGATCGGTCACCAGTATGACCAGTTGCCGCTGGATACCAGTGCCAGCATCCTCACCTCGGGCCTGCTGGGCGAGAAGTACGTTGGACTGGAGCCGGGTGGGGACATCGAGATGATGGTGCAGGGCAGTGAAATCATGCTTACCCAGTCGTCGCTGGTGCTGGAGAACCTGATCGGCCAGTTCCTGTTCAGCAAGGCCACCGAGGGGGACGAGGGAGCGGAGTAGCCGAACGACTTCCCAACCGCTATGGATACGCCTCACATCGAAACGCTCGACAGCTGCCACTACCGTATTTGCGGCGAGTTGAACTTTGCCAGCGTCACTGCATTGCTGGCAGCCAGCCGCAGCTACTTTAACAGCGCCCAGGGGGCGATCGATATCGACCTCTCAGCTGTCAGCCGCGCCGACAGTGCCGGACTGGCCCTGTTGCTGGAGTGGATGCGCATGGCTGCAACGGCGGGCATCGACATCAGTTACCACAACCTGCCTGAACAGCTGATGACCATTGCCCGGGCCTCCAATCTCGAGCAAGTGCTGCCCATCGAATAGTGCCCGGTCCCGGGTGGACGGGGCTGGAACCCCGTGACTCGCTCCTGATATCCTCGACCCCTATCCTGAAAGCGGTTATCATTGCCGGCTATTTTGCGTGATTTGACGGAGCAGCCATGAGTCCGGAAGAGGTGAAGCAGATGATCGAGGCCGGCATGCCCGGCAGTGAAGTGCAGGCCACGGGGGATGGCAGTCACTTCGATGTTATCGTCGTCAGCGAGGAATTCGAGGGAAAATCCATGGTGGATGAACAGCGCATGGTTTTCGCCACGCTGGGCGACAAGATCACCAGCGGTGAGATCCACGCCATCAACATCAAGGCCTACACACCGGCAGAGTGGAAGACCGCCAGTAAGCTGACGGTTTCCTGAAACGCGTAATTCACAACAAGAGATGGTGATAATGAGCCAAGGGCTCACACTCTGAAGTCATATGGATAAATTGCTTATAACCGGTGGCGTCACACTCAATGGCGAGATCCGCATCTCCGGGGCGAAAAATGCTGCGCTGCCGATACTTGCGGCCACCCTGCTGGCGGATGAGCCGGTCACCATCTGTAATGTACCCCACCTGCACGACATCACTACCACCATGGAACTACTCGGCAACATGGGGGTGGAACTGGTTGTCGATGAAAAGCTGAACATCGAGGTACACGCCTCCACCATTAGCGAGTTTTTCGCACCCTATGAGCTGGTGAAGACCATGCGCGCCTCCATCCTGGTGCTGGGACCGTTGCTGGCACGCTTCGGCAAGGCCGAGGTGTCACTGCCGGGGGGCTGTGCCATCGGCTCGCGCCCGGTCGATATCCACATCAGCGGCCTGCAGGCGATGGGGGCCGACATTCGCGTGGAAAACGGCTACATCAAGGCCACCACCCACGGCAAGCGGTTGCAGGGGGCGGAGCTGAATCTCGGCACCGTGACCGTGACCGGTACCGAAAACCTGATGTCCGCAGCGGTGCTGGCCGAGGGGACCACCATTTTGCACAATGCGGCACGCGAGCCGGAGGTGGTTGACCTGGCCGAGTGCCTCAACTCGCTGGGTGCAAAGATCAGCGGAGCCGGAACCGAAACCATTACCGTTGAGGGTGTCGAATCCATCGGCGGCGGCACCTACAACGTCCTGCCCGACCGCATTGAGACCGGTACCTACCTGGTGGCGGCGGCAATCACCGGCGGCAGGGTGAAGCTGAAGGATACCCGCCCGGACCTGCTGGAGTCGGTGCTGGAGAAACTGAGTGAGGCAGGGGCTGTGATCGAGACCGGTGAGGACTGGATATCGCTGGATATGCAAGGGCGCCGGCCCAGGGCGGTGGACATTGAGACCGCCCCCTACCCGGATTTTCCCACCGACATGCAGGCCCAGTTCACGGCACTCAACTGCATCGCCGAGGGGACCGGTCGTATCACCGAGACGGTATTCGAGAACCGCTTCATGCACGTACTGGAGCTACAACGCATGGGTGCCGATATCCAGCTCGAGGGCAACACCGCGATCACCACCGGCATCGAGCAATTGACCGCCGCCCCGGTGATGGCCACCGATTTGCGTGCCTCGGCGAGCCTGGTGCTGGCCGGTCTGGTGGCCAAGGGTGAGACGGTGGTCGATCGCATCTATCACATCGACCGCGGCTACGAGTGTATCGAGGAGAAGCTGGCGCAGCTCGGTGCCCGTATCCGCCGCGTACCGGAAAATCATTTTGAGCGTGTAGCCATGCTGGATGTCATGCCATGAGTGATACCCTGACCATCGCCCTGTCGAAGGGGCGTATCTTCAAGGAGACCCTGCCGCTACTGGCCCACGCCGGCATTGAGCCGGTGGATGACCCGGACAAGAGCCGCAAGCTGATCCTCGACACCAATCACGAGGATGTGAAGCTGGTGCTGATTCGCGCCTCCGACGTGCCCACCTACGTCCAGTACGGTGCCGCGGATATCGGCGTGGCCGGCAAGGATGTGCTGCTGGAGCACGGCGGTGAGGGGCTGTACGAACCGCTGGATCTCGATATCGCCAAGTGCCGCCTGATGGTCGCCGGCCCCGCGGGCGTGGCCGAGCCGGAAGGACGTATGAAGATCGCCACCAAGTTCGTCAATTCCACCCGCCGCTACTATGCCGGCCAGGGCAAGCAGGTAGAGATCATCAAGCTTTACGGTTCGATGGAGCTGGCGCCGCTGGTCGGGTTGGCCGACCGCATCGTCGACCTGGTGGATACCGGCAATACCCTGAAGGCCAACGGCCTTGAGCCGCTGGAACACATTGCCGACATCAGCTCACGCCTGGTGATCAATCGGGCGTCGATGAAAATGAAGCATGCACGGGTCAAGGCGTTTATCGATCATATCGCCGAGGCTGTAGACAAGCGCCGCAACAGTTAAACCATCACAGCGTTCGCGCTGTAACCGCTCGAACTCTCTGAATTGGAGCGTCTGAAATGACCGATATCACCCAACTCGATACCACACAAGCCGATTTCTGGGAGCAGCTGGAACACCTGCTCGCCTGGGAAGGGGTTTCCGATGACGATGTAAACACCACGGTACGGCATATCCTCTCCGAGGTGCGCCGGCGTGGTGACGAGGCGCTGCTGGAGTTCACCAACCGCTTTGACCGGATGAGTGCCTCATCCATGGCGCAGCTCGAGATCCCCCAGTCGCGCCTGGAAGAGGCGTTGAAGAATATCCCCGCCGACCAGCGCGAGGCATTGGAGCTGTCTGCCGAGCGGGTGCGCGCCTACCACCAGCACCAGAAACAGGAGTCGTGGAGTTATACCGAGGCCGACGGTACCCTGCTCGGCCAGCAGGTAACCCCGCTTGAGCGGGCGGGTCTGTATGTGCCCGGCGGCAAGGCCGCCTACCCCTCCTCGGTACTGATGAATGCGATACCGGCCAAGGTCGCCGGCGTGGCAGAGCTGATTATGGTGGTGCCAACGCCGGACGGCGAGATGAATGAGCTGGTGCTGGCCGCAGCGGCGGTCGCCGGTGTCGACCGTGCCTTTGCCGTCGGTGGGGCGCAGGCCGTGGCCGCCCTGGCCTACGGTACCGAAACCGTGCCCAAGGTCGACAAGATCGTCGGCCCCGGCAATATCTATGTCGCCACCGCCAAGGGGATGGTGTTCGGTACCGTCGGAATCGACATGATCGCCGGTCCCTCCGAGATCCTGGTGGTGTGTGATGGCAACACCGATCCGGACTGGATCGCCATGGACCTGTTCTCCCAGGCCGAGCACGACGAGGATGCGCAGTCGATCCTGGTCTGTCCCGATAGCGCGTTTATCAACCGGGTGGCGGCGAGTATCGACAAGCTGTTGCCGACCATGGAACGGGCCGAAATCATCACCACCTCGCTCAAGGATCGGGGTGCCCTGATCACAGTGAAGGACATGGACGAGGCGGTGGAGGTGGCCAACTTCATCGCCCCGGAACACCTTGAACTGTCGGTTGAGGACCCGCAGGCGATGGCCTCGCGCATCAAGCACGCCGGCGCCATCTTCATGGGCCGCTATACCGCCGAGGCGCTGGGTGACTACTGTGCCGGACCCAACCACGTGCTGCCCACCTCGCGTACCGCACGCTTCAGCTCACCGCTGGGGGTGTACGACTTCCAGAAGCGCTCCTCGCTGATCATGTGCTCGGCGGACGGCTCTTCAGAGCTGGGCAAGACCGCCTCGGTGCTGGCACGCGGCGAGGGCCTGACCGCCCACGCCCGCTCGGCGGAATACCGCATCAAAGGATAGTTCTCAGGGGTCGGAGTAGCTCAGCTACTCCG
>JBFEUI010000016.1:0-36722 GCA_041547565.1 Thiohalomonadaceae bacterium | reverse complement strand
CGACTGGTACAACCAGCGTGTCGATGCCTGCAAGGATGCGGAGCTACGCGCCATCCTCGCCCACAACCGCGACGAGGAGAAAGAGCACGCGGCAATGGTGCTGGAGTGGATCCGCCGACGTGATCCCGCGTTTGACAAGGAGCTGCGCGACTACCTGTTCACAGATAAACCCATTGCCCACGACTAGAAGGTTAAACAGTAATGAGCAAGTTAACCCATAGCGATCTCTACAGCCTGGAAGAGTATGCCCGTGTACGCCCCGACTTCCGTGCCCGGGTGATGGAGCACAAAAAGCACCGCCGCATCGCCATCGGCGAGCACGCCGCCCTCTACTTCGAGGATAGCCTGACTATGCAGTACCAGGTACAGGAGATGCTGCGCATCGAGCGCATCTTCGAGGCCGACGGCATCCAGGAGGAGCTCGACGTCTACAACCCGCTGATCCCCGACGGCAGCAACTGGAAGGCCACCTTTATGATGGAGTATTCCGATGTGGAGGAGCGCAAAGCTGCCTTGGCCAAACTGATCGGTGTGGAGAAGGCGCTCTATGTCCAGGTCGAAGGCTTTGACCGCGTCCACCCCATTGCCAACGAGGATCTGGAGCGTGAAACCGAGGAGAAGACCTCATCGGTCCACTTTGTCCGTTTCGAACTGAGCCCAGAGATGGTGGTCGCGGCAAAACAGGGGGCAACCATCAAGGCAGGCATCGACCACCCCGAATACCAGGAGAAGTGCGTGATACCTGAGGATGTGCGGGCTTCACTTGTCGGTGATCTCCACTAAACCAAGGGGGTGTGGTACGAAGCTGCCTCACCACTTGCGATAAATTCGCAACCCGGCCTGTCAGATATCATCTCAGACATCATCATCGGCTGTATCAGATACAGGAGAGAGATTGTTGCTTCGGCACAATCGCCTATCTTTAATAAACAGCACAGAAAAAATCATAACCATCCAGGAGTCGTCGATGAACGAGAAAAGCATTGCGCTGTTGAATCGGGCTGTCGCTGACGAATTGTCTGCCGTACACCAGTATATGTATTTCCACTTCCAGTGCGACGATCAGGGCTATGACCTGCTCGCCGCACTGTTCAAACGTACCGCTATAGAAGAGATGATGCATATCGAGAAAATCGCTGACCGCATCCTATACCTGAAAGGCGATGTCGAACTCAAGGCCGACCAGGAGGTAGAGAAGATCCACGACGTCAAGGCGATGCTGGAACTGGTCAGCACGATGGAACAGGAGGCGATCAAAAACTACAACAGCTGGGCCATTGAGTGCTCGACCAACGCTGATTCGGTGACAAGAAAACTGTTTGAGGCACTGGTCGAGGACGAGGAACGTCATTATGGCCAGTTTGACGACGAACATGAGAACCTGCAGAAGTTCGGTGAAAACTACCTGGCACTGCAGTCGATCGAGCGCAGCAAGAACGCCTCGAGCGGAATGCCGCCAGCAGGATAGATAACAGCTGCACATTCCCCCCACACAATTACAACAATAAACCAATAAATCGAAGATTTTCCGGTGGCTGCTGGCATGGCGGCCACCCGGCAATACCACGCAACTGGTAATAAAGGGAGTTGGAAGGATGCAGCGAAAAAATCATACGGTTGACCTGGTTACGACAGAGTCAGCCCCGGACGATCAGGCACCACAGGTGCTCAAGGATCTGATCGCGAAGGCAGGCATCCGCTTTAACGGCTCCGCCCCCTGGGATATTCAGGTACGCGACGGTTCACTCTACCGACGCATACTGACCGGTGGCTCGCTCGGTTTTGGCGAAGCCTACATGGACGGGATGTGGGATGCCGAACAACTCGATGAGCTTTTCCATCGTCTGCTGAAGCACGACATCAACGAGAAGATCCGCGGCTGGACCCGACTGCGCCTGTTTACCACCCTGCTGCGCAACCTGCTGACCAATCCACAGTCACACCGGCGCGCCTACCAGGTCGGCAAACGCCACTACGACATCGGCAACGATGTGTTCGAGGCCATGCTCGATCCGACCATGAGCTACTCATGCGGCTACTGGGAAAATGCACAAGACCTCGACCAGGCGCAGCAACACAAACTCGAACTGATCTGCCGCAAGCTTGATCTTCAACCCGGAGAGCAGCTGCTGGAGATTGGCTGCGGCTGGGGCGGGCTGGCACGCTATGCGGCGGAAAACTACGGGGTTGAGGTCACCGGTATAACCGTGTCGCGCGAACAGCACCGTTATGCGCAGTCACACTGCCGCGGATTGCCGGTACACATCGAACTGATGGATTACCGCAAGCTGGAGGGCCGCTTCGACAAGGCGGTATCCGTCGGCATGTTCGAACACGTGGGGCCGAAGAATTATGCCCTTTACTTCAAAACCATCAGCAGGCTATTGCCGGACGACGGGCTGTTCCTGCTGCACACCATCGGTGATTACAGAACCACTCCCAGCACCGACCCGTGGGTAGAAAAGTACATCTTTCCCAATGGCAAACTGCCCTCCGCCAAACAACTGACATCCGCCATCGAGGACACCTTCGTCATCGAGGACTGGCACAACTTCGGTCAGGACTATGACCGCACCCTGATGGCCTGGTGGAAAAATTTCGATACCGCCTGGCCCTCCTTGGCCAAACGCTACGACCGTCGTTTTTATCGCATGTGGAAATACTATCTGATGTGCTGCGCCGGTCTGTTCCGCTCACGCCAGGGGCTGCTATGGCAACTGGTGCTCAACAAACGCGCCCGCGACGCAACCTACCGCTCAGTGCGCACCACCTGCTGTGACAACTAAATGGTTTGCAGCTTTGGCACCGCCAAACACTTCAGCGATCACCTCGGGGTGATCGCGCACCCCGACCATCTGGCCCAGTATGGCGATAACTATGAAGCTGACAATGGGGTGTCCTCCAACTTCAACAAACTAGGCACCGCGCGTTGTATACCGCGTCTGTTTGCCACTCCGATGCCGCCCCATGGGACAGAGCAGACCATTCCAACGGCGGCCGGTGTCAATAAAGAAAAGAAATACCAGCGGGAACCAGCCCCCTCGACCCGAACAGGGGTATCCAGCAGTTGTTCCGCTCCACTACTCATACCTCCACTCCCATCAACGGATCAGCGGCAATTGCCGATAGCTCAAAATATCGGACGGGACCAACACAAATATATGAATAGTCACTCAACACAATAAACACGGACGATAATGTTTCTTATTGAGATCGTTAAATTGTAAGCAGGATCCACACTCTCTTTCTTTATAAGTTAACTACATGTAATAACTGAACAATTCATAAATACAATGTCTACGAAAGCTGTATGGAGCAAGGGTCAAATTTGCACTACATACCCATAAACACATTGATAACGCGAATCATTATCATTATTATTAAAGAGAATTCCCTATCATCTACAGGAATCAAACTGTTATGAACACACTCCTACGCAGCTTAGCCTTGTCACTTGTTGTCACACTCGCGACGCCAGTGGTCCTGGCTGGTGATACGATTACGGTCTACTCGGCGCGCAAGGAACATCTGATCAAGCCCCTGTTTGACGCCTACAGCAAACACACCGGTATCACCATCCGCTATATCACCGACAAGGCCGGACCATTACTGGCGCGGCTCAAGGCAGAGGGCGCCAACACCCCGGCCGACATCCTGATGACCGTGGATGCCGGCAATCTGTGGCAAGCGGCCAACCAGGGTGCTTTCGCGGTGGTTGACTCGCAGACCCTCGAGGAAAATATCCCTTCTCACCTGCAGGACCCGGACAACCGATGGTTCGGCCTGTCGGTACGCGCCCGCACCATTGTCTACAACACCGAACGGGTCAAAGACGGCGAACTGAACAGCTACGAGGATCTCGCAAGCCCCAATTGGAAGGAGCGACTGTGTCTGCGCACCTCGAAAAAGGTCTACAACCAGTCACTGGTCGCCATGATGATGGCTCGTCTTGGTGAGGAGAAAACCGAGCAGGTGGTACGCGGCTGGGTCAGCAACCTCGCCACCCCTCCCTTCTCCAACGACACAAAGGTGATGGAGGCGATCGCCGCCGGCCAATGTGACGCAGGCATCGTCAACACCTACTACTTCGGCCGCCTGCTGAAGAAGAATCCCGATATCAAGCTCGCCCTGTTCTGGCCCAACCAGAATGACGGCGGCGTTCACGTCAATATCTCCGGTGCCGGTATCACCCGACACGCCAAAAACCCCGAGGCCGCTGTCAAGCTGCTGGAATGGCTCAGCACCCCCGAGGCACAGGAGATGTTTGCCGGCCTCAACATGGAGTATCCGGCCAACCCTGCAGTCAAAACCTCTCCCATGGTCGCCGCTTGGGGGAAGTTCAAGGGCGATAGCATCAACGTGGCCGAGGCGGGCAAGCGCCAGGCTGAGGCGGTTATGCTGATGGATCGTGCCGGTTATCGTTGAGTAGCGTATGACCCGAACCACAAACAGCGTGCTACCCGGAACCAGAACGGATGGCTGGCGCCTTGGCCTTCAGCCCATCCAACTGGCCACCCTGGCGCTTGCCGCCATGGTGGCCCTGCCTTTGCTGGTGGTGTTCTCCGGCTGGCTGCAACCGGAGAATACGGTCTGGCAACACCTGGTCGAGACAGTGCTGACCGACCTGGTGCTCAATACAATGGTATTGCTGACAGGGGTGGCCAGCGGTGTACTGGTGCTGGGCGTCGGCCTGGCCTGGCTGACGACAATGTGTGAGTTTCCAGGGCGCCGCCTGTTCGACTGGGCGCTGATGCTGCCGTTGGCCATCCCCGCCTACGTACTCGCTTTTGTTGCTATTGGATTGTTTGACTACTCGGGACCGGTGCAGACGTTGATGCGCAACAGCTTCGGCAACAGCCTGTGGTTCCCGCCCATCCGCTCCACCGGCGGCGTAATCAGCGTGATGGTGCTGGTGCTCTATCCCTACGTCTACATGCTCGCCCGCTCCGCCTTCATCACCCAGGGCCACGGCACCCTGGAGGCGGCACGCGTACTCGGTCTCGGCCCGTGGTCCGCCTTTTTTCGTGTCGCCCTGCCCATGGCCCGGCCCGCCATTGTCGCCGGGATCTCGCTGGCACTGATGGAGACTCTGGCCGACTTCGGCACAGTGGCCGTATTTAATTACGACACTTTTACCACCGCCATCTACAAAGCATGGTTCGGGCTGTTCAATCTACAGGCCGCCTCGCAACTGGCCTCCCTGCTTTTGCTGTTTGTGGCACTCGCCCTGTTCGGCGAGCGGCACCTGCGCGGGCGTGCCCGTTACCACGAAGGGACCCGCAGCGGTCCGCCCCGCCGCCATCAACTTTCCGGCGCGGCGGCAGCATTAAGCACCTTTGCCGCTGGCGGGGTTTTTACCCTCGCCTTCCTGCTGCCGGTGATACAACTGGTCAGCTGGGCCTGGGAGGTCATCGCCGTGGATCTGGACAGCCGCTACATCGGCCTGCTGTGGCACACATTGATACTCGGTGCCATCGCCGCACTGCTGACAGTCACAGGGGCGTTGGTTCTGGCCTTTGCCCGTCGTCTCCGCGGTGATCGCCTTACCGGCTCGGCCGTGGGTGTAGCCACCCTTGGCTATGCCCTGCCCGGCTCGGTATTGGCGGTAGGCATCATGCTCACTTTCACCGGTATTGACAATTTCATCAATGGAGTAGCACGACTGCTCGGTCAAGGTTCACCGGGGCAGGTACTTGGCGGCACGGTAGTGGCACTGCTTATCGCCTACCTGGTGCGTTTTCTGGCGGTCGCCTTCGGCCCAATCGAAAGCGCTCTGAGCCGCATCCGCCATAGCCTGCCCGAGGCGGCACACAGCCTGGGGGCCGGCGGGGGCGAGGTACTACGCCGCATCTATCTGCCGCTGCTGCGACCGGGTCTGCTGACCGCCGCGCTGCTGGTGCTGGTGGACGTAATGAAAGAGATGCCCGCCACACTGCTGCTGCGCCCCTTCGGCTGGGACACACTGGCGGTACGCATCTACGAAATGACCTCGGAGGGGGAGTGGGAGCGGGCCGCGCTGCCGGGCATCACCCTGGTGCTGGTCGGTCTGCTGCCCGTAATCATACTGGTGCGGCGTTCCGCACGGCGTACGGAACGTAACGACAACGATTCAGAACCGAGTTAACCGATGGAACACCTGCTCGAAATTACCGACCTGTGCTGCGGCTATGACAACCATACCGTGGTCGATGGCCTGTCACTTCACATGCAACCCGGTATGCTCTGCTGCCTGCTCGGCTCCAGCGGCTGCGGCAAGACCACTGTGCTGCGTGCCATCGCCGGTTTCGAGCCGATCCGCGGCGGCAGCATTGTGCTCAATGACACCCTGGTCTCTGCTCCGGGCCACACCGTGGCACCGGAAAAACGCGGCCTGGGAATGGTGTTCCAGGACTACGCCCTGTTTCCCCACCTGAGCATTAGCGACAACATCACTTTCGGCCTGCGCGGCTCGACAAAAAAACAGAAGCGAGATGCTTCCGACAGCCTGCTGGAACTGGTCGGTCTTGCCGGTTACGGTAACCGTTTTCCTCATGAACTGTCCGGTGGACAGCAACAGCGAGTGGCACTGGCCCGTGCGCTGGCACCAGAACCGAAACTGCTGCTGCTGGACGAACCTTTCTCAAACCTCGATGTAGAGCTGCGCGAACGGCTGGCCGCTGATGTACGCGATATTCTCAAGGCGCGAGAGACGGCGGCCATCTTCGTCACCCATGACCAGCACGAGGCCTTCGTCATGGGCGAGCGCATCGCCGTGATGAACGAGGGTCGCATCCTGCAGTGGGACACACCGTTCAACCTCTATCATGAACCGGCCAACCGCTACGTCGCCGACTTTATCGGCCAGGGGCGTTTTATCAGCGGCTTCCTGGTCACGCCCGATACCGTCGACACCCCGCTAGGCATGATCAGGGGTAACCGCGCCTATACCTGGCCCAGTGGCAGCTGGGTCGAAATTTTGCTGCGCCCTGACGATGTGCTGCTTAGCGAGCGGAGCGGCTACCGCTGTACCATCAGCGACCGTGCCTTCCGCGGTGCCGAGACTCTCTATACCCTGCGCCTGCCCGAAGGCGGGGAACTTCTTTCACTGATGCCCAGTCACCACGATTTTCCTGTCGGCATGGAGATTGGCGTAGTGATTGAGGCCGATCACCTGATCCTGTTTCGAGCCGACAGAGCCCCTACTTCGTCGTAATGACGTACTTGAGGATCGCCACCACCTGCTCGGGGGTGTCGGCACTCGCCATGGCAGCCCCGTTGACCTCCTTCAAGGCATGGGTCAGCGCCGCATCGTGCAGCGTGATGATGGGCTTGCCGATGGCCGCGGCATAACCGGCATCGAAGGCGGCATTCCACTGCCGGTACTTGTCGCCGAATCGCACCACCACCACATCCGACTGCTCGATAAAGGTGCGGGTGCGGATGGCGTTGATCTTCGCCCCCTTGTGGTCCACCCAGAAATTATCCTCCTCATCGCCCAGTATGACCACGCCGCACTGGTCGCTGGCGGCATGGTCGGTCACCGGTGCCAGCAGCGTCACCGGCAGGCCCGCCTCCTCGACCCCCTGTGCGATGCGCTCGCGCCAGTCGGTGTGTATCTCACCCGACAGATAGACATTCCAGTTCAGCATCGTATTACCTCCTGTTAATCCTCGACTCTCGGCCACAACCAGGCCGCGCCGCGCACCCCGCTGGAGTCCCCGTGCAGGGGCGGCAGCAACTGCGTATCGACCCGGTCGGAAAAGACATACTCCCCCCACAACCCGGGCACATTGTCATACAACCGCCCGATGTTCGACATGCCGCCACCGAGCACGATGGCATCCGGATCGACAATATTGATCACCGAGGCCAGGGCACGCGCCATGCGCGTCTCGTAGCGCTGCAGCGCGTGTTCGGCCGGTTCATCACCGGCCCGGGCCAGCGCAACGATGTCCTCCGCGCTGCGGTGCACACCGCTCGCGCGCTGATAATCCCGCTCGAATCCGGGGCCGGACAACCAGGTCTCGATGCAGCCGCTTTTTCCACAATAGCATGCTGCTCCCGGCAACTCCCCGCCCTGCGGCCACGGCAGGGGATTGTGGCCCCACTCCCCGGCGATGGCGTTGGGCCCGGTCAACGGCTGCCCGTTGACCACGATTCCGCCGCCGGTACCGGTGCCGACAATCACACCGAAGACCACCTTTGCCCCCGCCGCGGCACCGTCGGTCGCCTCGGACACGGCAAAGCAGTTGGCGTCATTGGCAAGGCGCACCTCCCGCCCCAGCGCCTCGGCCAGGTCAAGGTGCAGCGGCTGCCCTAACAGCCAGGTGGAATTGGCGTTTTTCACCCGGCCGCTCGCCGGCGAAACGGCACCGGGGATGCCGACCCCGACACTGCCGCGCTCACCGAACTCGGCCTCGATCTGATCTACCAGCTGTACCATCAGCGCTACCGTAGCGCCATAGTCCCCCTGCGGGGTGGCCGTGCGTCGCCGGGTCAGCACATTGCCCTCGCCATCAAGGGCGATAGCCTCCACCTTGGTTCCCCCCAGATCGATACCGATGCGCATTCATCCCTCCACAAACCGCCTGAATCCGATGCTACCGCCAGTTCCCCCGTGCTGCCAGCGACGAGACAGCATGGCGATGATCTGCTATTTCTATAGTAATTCACTCAGATATCAAGGAGCCGCCGCCATGACCACCGAACACGATCTGGGCTGGCCCTTCAACACAGAAGAGCAGAGCACAAAAAGCTGGGACGAAGCCATCGCCATGCGCCGCGCCGAAGAGGACGGCATCGGCGAACTTAGCCAGGCGCACTGGCAGTTCATCTACACCCTGCGCGAGCACTTCATCCAGTACGGCGCCATACCGCCGATGCGCTACGCCTGCAGCAGCAGCCACCTCGAACCCCACTGTGTCGACCGGCTGTTTCACGATGCCCGCGAGGCCTGGCACATCGCCGGACTGCCCGAACCGGGTGAAGAGGCGAAAAGCTATATGTAAATCAGTTGGTGGTGGCGAGTGGTCCGGATGGAGTGGGCATCTATTCTATTGTGTCGGTACTTCAGCTATCCCTATCCACCCGCCGCTTCACAGCCGACATCCGATGCTGATTATTCGACCGGGGCTGTAAGTGCAATCATCAGATACAGCACGGTAGCGATGATCAGCACATAGCCGAGCGGCGGGATCACCTTCAGCAGCAGCGAGAAAAAGGGCGGGCGGATATTTTCCGGCAGCTTGCGCCGCAGGCTGACCGGAAAGTAGTGGATGAAATAGAGGCCCACCGCCAGGTTGATCGCCACCGAGATCCATTCACCCGTGCTCATGGCGGCCCCTCCCCGACCACCTTTTCGGCGGCAATGATCCGGTCGAGCCGGATTTCACGGCGCTCGCCCTGAAGTGTCTCCACTATCATGAACTCCTGCCCGTTACGGGTTTTCAGATCCAGCGGCCGCAGCCGTTCGATGTGATCCATTCCGACCTCGTCGCGCCAGTGCACCTGCAGCCTGTCCCGGTGCATGATCGCCAACTCATAGCCGGAGTAGACGCCACAGTCGATGGGGCGGTAGTCGTCGTTATTGTCAGTCATGATTAAATTTTAACAGGTCGTACATAAGCTATAGCTATTGGCGTCGAAAAAATCACCATAGACTTTAATGTTCCTGCAGGGCGCGTCTTCCTTTCGTGATAACCATAAAACGACACACAACGACTTTATGAATGTGGTAAAACTCCTGGTCTCGGCAGCAACGGACTAATACACGATGAGTGGATAATGTCCGTTTCCACCAATTTCACCAAATCAATCTATCATGTAATAGAACATTATAGAGCGGCCATATAGACATTAATTTATTTCAGTATCAACTTCAGCCACACCAGGACAAGGAGATCAAGATGGGAGTCAAGGTATGCCAATGGCAATAAAAACTTACGTTAAGTGTATTTTATTGATACCGGCAGTTTTTTACCTGGCATTGTTTCTGTCTTCATGTGCGCAATTGCCGCTTAAACGTGAACATGGATACCCGGCCGATTGGCCGAAACTTGTCGCGCTATCTAAAGGTGGACAAGAAATCAATGGTACTTATGCAAACAAAGGGGTCGCGATAAAATCAAATGGGAACATTGAGTCGATTTCGCTATCTAGCTTAATTCCACGACCAAGATTATCTAAGAGTCTGACATTAAACGGAGACACATCCAGTGATACTGTAAAATTTACAGTATTACCCCCAAAGGGGTGGCTAGGGGTAACACACATCAAGGCTGATATAAACAGTCTTAATGAATCATATGAGTTTGAACTGGGTAGCGATAAAAATGTGCTTCTTTATCTCGTGACTCATGAAAGCAAGGATTTATATCTACTTGGTTTTTCTAGCCATCAAGTTAGGGTGTTTCTGACAGTAGGTGAAGATAACTCCTTGATTGCGAAAATCCATGAAGAGAGATTTAAGCAGTTTCTGCTCTATATGGACTACTCATCAAATTACGTTTGGGCCAAATTTGAACGCATTCAACACAATAACTGACAACAAAGGTCAGCACTGACAATGTGTCAGCAGGCAAGATAATAGTATATGCCTACAAGGATAAACCTTTAAATCCGCCTAGTTCGCACATAACTCTAAATTAACAACCACTACCTAATCATCCAAAAACATCCCCAGCAACTCATTCAAGTAATTACGTCCCAACGCCGTCGGACGAATCGCATGCATCGTCCAGTCGATAAATCCCTTCTGCTGCGCCCGTGCCAGCTTCGTCTGCACCTGCGTGATGGCCAGCCCCGTGCGCTCGGCAAACAGCGCCGTCTCAAACCCTTCGGTCAGGCGCAGTGCGTTCATCATGAACTCGAAAGCCGCCTCGTCGCGAGTCAGGTTGTTGCTGCCGGCAATGCGTTCACCGCTGTGCGCACTGTCAAGGTAATCGGCAGGATGGCGCTTCTTCCAGCGCCGTTCGATACGCTGCTGCGGGGCATGGGTGATCTTGCCGTGCGCACCGGCTCCAATGCCCAGGTAGTCGCCGAAGTGCCAGTAGTTGAGGTTGTGGCGGCAACGAAAGCCGTCGCGGGCGAAGGCGGAGACCTCGTACTGGGCGAAACCGGCCGCGGCCAGCAGTTCGTGGCCGGCCTCCTGGATCTGCCACAGCGCCTCCTCCTCGGGCAGCACCGGCGGGGCGTGGTGAAACGCGGTGTTCGGCTCGATGGTCAGCTGGTAGTAGGAGAGGTGCGTTGGTGACAGGGCGACGGCGGTGGCCACGTCCTGTTGCGCACCGGCCACATCCTGCCCCGGCAGGCCGAACATCAGGTCGAGATTGAAGTTGTCGAATCCGGCGGCATGGGCCGCCTCGACCGCGGCGATCGCCTGCGCCCGGTCATGGATGCGCCCCAGTGCCTGCAGCTGTGCATCGTGGAAACTCTGTATGCCGATGGACAGCCGGTTGATGCCCGTCGCGCGAAACTCACGAAAGCGCCCCGCCTCCACCGTGCCGGGATTGGCCTCCAGCGTGATCTCAGCCGCCGCGCTCTGCGGCAATCTCGCCCGCACCCCCGACAGCAGCCGCTCCAGCGCCTCGGCAGAGAGCAGGCTCGGCGTGCCGCCACCGATAAACACGCTCTCCACGCGCCGTCCCCACACCTCGGGCAACTCCTGCTCCAGGTCGGCCAGCAGGGCATCGACATAGGCCTGCTCGGGCAGGGTGTCGCGCAGGGCGTGGGAGTTGAAATCGCAATAGGGGCACTTCTGCACGCACCACGGTACGTGGATGTAGAGGCTCAGCGGCGGCGGGGCTGTGAACTGGAACATGGCAACGCTCTGGCGGTCATGCCGGGATAAAAAAAGCCGGGTTCAGCCTGTGGCTGACCCGGCACATAATGATGTTGATAACAACTCGGAGCCATAATATATGACCGTAGCTTGAGCGGTTAGTTCCGCACTCATGCGGCGGGGCACTAGGCCTGGCTCAACTGCTCCACCAGCTTGCGCAGTGCCTGACCGCGGTGGCTGACGCGGTTTTTCTCGTCGGCGGTCAGTTCCGCCGCGGTGCAGCCGTGATCGGGCACATAGAATACCGGGTCATAACCGAAACCGCCCTCGCCCTGCGGCGCCTCGGTGATCTCGCCCTCCCAGGTACCCTGGCAGATGATCGGGGTCGGATCGTGGCCGTGCTCCATGTAGACCATCAGGCACTGGAAGCGCGCGCTACGCTGCGGTTTCCCCTTCATCGCCAGCAACAGGCGCTGCACGTTCTCCTCATCGCTGGCGCCCACGCGGGCATAACGGGCCGAGTAGATCCCGGGCTGCCCCTTCAGCTCATCCACCTCGATCCCCGAATCGTCGGCGATGGCCGGCAGGCCGGTATGCTCGGCGGCGTTGCGCGCCTTGAGAATGGCGTTCTCGACAAAGGTCAGCCCGGTCTCCTCGACCTCGGGCACACCGAAATCGGTCTGCGGCACCACCTCGAAGTCAAAGCGCATCAGCATCTGGTTGATCTCGCGCACCTTGCCCTGATTGCCGCTGGCCAGTACAACTTTTTTCATAAAAAATCCCCTACTTCACTATTGCGGGAATATACGCAGAGAACGCCAAGTCCGCCAAGCGTCGTTTTGCAACACCGCTTTTTAATATCGGGAGATGATGCTCTTTTTACAAATATTCCTTCGCGTCCATTACACCTAACTCTGCAACGCTTCACGCTGGGTTTCGATCAGCTGTTGGATGCCGCCCTCGGCCAGGGCCAGCATCGCATCGAGTTCATCGCGGCGGAAGGCGTGCCCCTCGGCCGTACCCTGCACCTCGATGAAGGCGCCACCATCGTTCATCACCACGTTCATGTCGGTCTCGGCATTGGAGTCCTCGGCATAGTCGAGGTCCAGCACCGGGGTACCGTCGAACACACCCACCGACACCGAGGCGACCTGGCCGTGCAGCGGGTTCTTCTTGATCTGCCTGTTCTCCAGCAGGTGGCCGACCGCATCGGCCAGGGCCACGTAGCCCCCGGTGATAGAGGCGGTGCGGGTGCCGCCGTCGGCCTGAATCACGTCGCAGTCAACGGTAATAATGCGCTCGCCCAACGCCTCCAGATTGACCACCGCGCGCAGCGAGCGGGCGATCAGGCGCTGGATCTCCATGGTGCGCCCGCCCTGCTTGCCGTGGGCCGCTTCGCGGCTCATGCGCGAGCCGGTCGAGCGGGGCAGCATGCCGTACTCGGCGGTCACCCAGCCCTTGCCCTTGCCTTTGAGCCAGCGCGGCACGCGCTCCTCAATCGAGGCGGTACAGATGACCTTGGTATCACCGAACTCGACCAGCACCGACCCCTCGGCGTGCTTGGTGTAGTGGCGGGTGATGCGGATGGGGCGTAACTGGTCGGGCGAGCGGCCGCTGGGTCGCATAATCACTGTCCTTTCTGTCTGCATGTGGGAATGGGCGGCTATTGTACGCGAAGGGGGCGGCCAGTGTCAGAGGCCTGAATGCGTATTGTTGCCCCGCGCGCAAGGTGGATCGTAAAGCGGTTTGTTCAACACCACTGCATTTCCCCTTTCGCCCTTTTCGAAAACGTTTTTCGCCTTGAATTAAGCCGGTAAGCAAAGAAAACAGCTACAAAACAGGTCAGAGCGCGGCCCTCTGCCGCTACTTTTCGAACTCGTCCTCGTACTCTTTCATCACCGCCTCGATCTGGTCGATGGCCAGGCGTACCTCGTCCGAATGGCTTTTCTCCGCCTGCTCCCCATCCGCCACCTCTTCGTCGGTCTGAACAGGCTCACTGTGCGCCAGCAGGCGCAGCGCCACCACGCTGATGTTGTCGCTGCTGGGGTAGCTGTTCAGCTCGGCCTTCTCCGCCAGCGACTCAATAGTCTGTTGCAGCGCGCCGCTGTTCAGCTCGGCCCCCATTTGCACATCATCCAGCGCCCCCCACAGCCCATCCGAACAGAGCAGCACCACATCCCCCTCATTGAGCCCGATGGTGTGGCTGAAGGTGAGCTTCGGCGGCTTGGCCTGGCAACCGATGCACTGGGTGATCTGGTTGCGCATCGGGTGGGTTTCCTGTTCAAAACGGGAGATCTCGCCCTTCTGGTACAGCTCCTCGACGTAGGAGTGGTCCGTCGTGCGGTAGGTGGGCAGGCCGCCCTGAAAGACATACAGCCGGCTGTCGCCGGCATGGGCCCAGGTCGCCTTGCCCCCCTCCACCAGACAGAGCACGGCCGTGGTGCCGGGGGTCACCGGCGGGATCTGGGCCTGGCCGTAGCGCAGAATGGACTCGTGCGCGCTCATCACGATGTTATGGAACAGCCGGTACGGGTCATTGACCGGCCGTTCGATGTTCAGGTAGGCCTGGCGCGCACTGTCCACCAGAAACTCCGCCGCCACCTCGCCGCAGGCCTGCCCCCCCATACCGTCGGCCAAGACCAGCAGCACGCCCTCATCGGTTTCAATGGCGCCGAAGCGGTCCTGATTGGAGCGTCGGTTACCGAGCCGGTTGGTTTCCGCGACGAGGTATTCCATTACAGCTTGTCCCGGTTCTTCCACGGCAGGCTGTTGGCAAAGCGCTGCAACATCGATTCGGAATCCTCGGATTTTTTGCCTTTATCCGTTGTATCCAGCGCCTCCAGCAGATCGTCGACCTTCTGCGGCCGCAGTTCGGGATTCACCTCCATCGCCCAGTCCACCGCCTTCAGCAGTGCCTTCGAGTAGCCACGGCGGTACTGATCCATCGCCGGCTGCATCGTATCCTGCATATAGCGCTCCTGGGCCGGGGGCGGCGCCTTGCCGTCGATGCAGGCACGCATGGTGGCGCCGATGGCATAGATATCGGTCCAGGGGCCCACGTAGCCGCCCTGGGTCGACTGCTCGACCGGGGAGAAGCCCGGCGTCAGCACCTGTCCCGGCATCGCCTTGCGGCTCTGCTGCATCTCGTGCACGGCACCAAAGTCGAGCAGCAGCGGGCGGCCGCCGGGACGCAGGAAGATGTTGCCGGGCTTGATATCCAGGTGCAGCAGGCCCTTGGCGTGGATCAGCCGCAGCCCGTCCAGCAGGGGCAGGAACACGGTACGGATGAACTGTTCGCTCAGCCCGCCGCCGTGGCGCTTGATGTAGTCGAGCAGGTTTATCCCCTGCTCATACTCCATCACCATGTAGACGGTGCCGTTGTCACGGAAGAAGTTGATCACGTGCACGATATTGGGGTGCTTGAGGTTGGCCAGGGCACTGGCCTCCTGCAGGAACAGGCGCTGACCGTGGGAGAACTGGTCGCGCGCGGACTCTTCACGCGGCTTGACCGTCAGCCCGTCATCGCCGCGCTCGGCCAGCTTGCGCGGCATGTACTCCTTGATGATGACCTTGATCTCGCTGTCCACCACGTGGGCGAGATAGACGATGCTGAAGCCGCCCCCGCCCAACGCATGTTCGATGACATAGTTGTCGAGGTGCGTCCCGCTCGGCAGGCCGGTGTTGTCTGTGTCGTTCATCCTGCGGCAAACACTCGTTTATAGATAGGCGTCATTATCGTTGCCGGAAAGCGAGTATGGAACCCCTTTTTCCAATAACTGCAAATCAGTTTACACTGGGAGCAATAGAAACCAACTCGGCAGGGAGATCTCATGACTCGAAGTATGACGGCGTTCGCACGTCAGGAGGGGAACGGCGAATGGGGAAGCCTGACGCTGGAGCTGCGTTCGGTCAACCACCGCTACCTCGAGATCCATACCCGCCTGCCCGAGGAGCTGCGCCCGCTTGAGCCGACGCTGCGCAACCGCATCACCGAGCGGCTGGGCCGGGGCAAGGTGGAATGCGGCATCCGCTTCAGTGCCGCGCAGGGGGTGGCCGGCGAACTCGCCATCGATCATGAACTGGCCAGCCAGCTGGCGCACGCCAGCCGCGAGGTCGATGCACTGCTGTACAATCCGGCGCCGATAAACTCCCTCGACATGCTCAAGTGGCCCGGCGTGCTGCAGACGCCCGGACCGGACATGGAGCGGATCAAGGCCGAGACACTGGTGTTGCTGGAGGCGGCGCTGGATGAGCTGGTGGAGAGCCGCCAGCGCGAGGGTGGCAAACTCAAAGCGATCATCCTGCAACGCTGCGACGGCATGGAGCAGGTGGTTGCTGAGGTGCGCAAGCTGATGCCCGGTATCCTCGAGGGCCTGCGCCAGCGGCTGCGCGAGCGCCTGGCCGAGGTGATGGCCGAGCTGGACGAACAACGCGTCGAGCAGGAGATGGTGATCTACGCCCAGAAACTCGACGTGGACGAGGAGCTGGATCGCCTGGAGACCCATATCGCGGAGGTGCGGCGCGTACTGGAGCAGGAGCAGCCGGTAGGGCGCCGCCTCGATTTTCTGATGCAGGAACTCAACCGCGAGGCCAACACCCTCGGATCGAAATCGGCCGACAATGCCACCACCCGCGCCTCGGTCGACCTCAAGGTGTTCATCGAACAGATGCGCGAGCAGATACAGAATATAGAGTGATGAGGAAAGGGTCAGGAGTGAAGAGGTTCGAGCACGCTCTGCACTCCCACCACTTTTCACACTTCACCCTTCACTTCGGAAATAGACGTAACAACCATGACAGCAGATAAATCAAAAGCAGCCCCCGGCACTCTCTATATCATCTCCGCCCCCTCGGGGGCCGGCAAGACCAGCCTGGTCAAGGCCCTGCTCGACTCCACCCCGCGGCTGGAGGTCTCTGTCTCACACACCACCCGAGCGATGCGCCCGGGCGAGCGGGACGGGGTGGATTACCACTTCGTCGACACGCACATCTTCCGCGAAATGATCCGCGACGGCGCCTTTCTGGAGCACGCCCAGGTGTTCGACAACTACTACGGTACCTCCCGCTCGGCCACCTTCGACCACATGAAGCGCGGTATCGACATCATCCTGGAGATCGACTGGCAGGGCGCCCGCCAGGTACGCGAGGCGATACCCGAGGCGGTCAATATCTTCATTCTGCCGCCCTCCAAAGCGGCGCTGGAGGAGCGTCTGCAAAACCGCGGCCAGGACGATGAGACGGTCATCGCACGCCGTATGCGCGATGCGCTGAGCGAGATGAGCCACTACGATGAGTTCGACTACCTGGTGATCAACGACAATTTTGAGGTGGCGCTGACCGAACTGCGCAGCATTATCCTGGCCCGGCGCCTGCGCACCCCGATACAGATTGAAAACAAGCGGACGCTTGTAAGCGAATTGCTGGAAAACTGAGCGCACAATCGCTAAAATGTCCGGCCTTTTCACCGAATTTCATGTAGGGAGATAGCCCCATGGCGCGCGTCACCGTAGAAGACTGCCTTGGTCAGGTAGATAACCGTTTCCAACTGGTGCTGGTCGCCACCAAGCGTGCCCGCCAGATCGCCAATGGCAAGGACCCCATGGTCGAATGGGAGAATGACAAGCCCACCGTCGTGGCACTGCGTGAAATTGCCGAGGGCCTCGTCGACCGTACCATTCTGGACACCAGTCATGCGCGCGAAGCGGCCGATGACTCGATAGTCTCCAACGAGGAGGCGATTGAGGAAACCACCTGAATACAGCGCCTGACAAGACGCTGAGAGAGGGCCCGGTGTTCCTCATCAGCGACCTGTGCGCCCTGCTCGAGGAGTACCTCGAGCCGGACCAGGTCGCCGAGGTATACCGGGCCTATCTATTTGGTGCCGAGGCCCACGAGGGCCAGCGCCGCAAGAGCGGCGAACCCTATATCTACCACCCGCTGGCGGTGGCACACATCCTCTCCGAGCTGCGACTCGACCACCAGACCCTGATCGCCGCCATTCTGCACGATGTCATCGAGGACACCGCCATCAGCAAGGAGAGCGTCACCGAGGAGTTCGGCGAGGAGATCGCCGAGTTGGTCGATGGCGTCAGCAAGCTGACCCACATCGAGTTCGAGAACAAGGCGGTCGCCCAGGCGGAGAACTTCCGCAAGATGATGCTCGCCATGGTGCGCGACATTCGCGTCATCCTCATCAAGCTGGCCGACCGGCTGCACAACATGCGCACTCTGGGCGTGATGCGCCCCGACAAGCGCCGCCGCATCGCCCGCGAGACCCTGGAGATCTACGTGCCCATCGCCCTGCGCCTGGGTCTAAACACCATCCGCCACGAACTGGAGGAGCTCGGCTTCGCCGCCTACTACCCGATGCGCGCACGGGCGCTGGGGCAGACAGTGAAGAAGGCCTGCGGCCACCGCAAGGAGATCGTCAGGAAGATCCAGGAGACGATACAGGAACGGCTGCGCCAGGAGGGACTGGAATTCGAGGTGAAGGGGCGCGAGAAGCACCTCTACAGCATCTACAACAAGATGCGCGAGAAGCAGCTCACCTTTAACGAGGTGATGGACGTGTTCGGTTTCCGCATCATCGTCGACAAGGTCGACACCTGCTACCGCGTGCTCGGTGCGGTGCACAACCTGTACAAGCCGGTCCCCGGCAAGTTCAAGGACTACATCGCCATCCCCAAAGCCAACGGCTACCAGTCGCTGCACACCGCACTGCTCTCGCCCTACGGCTTTCCCATCGAGGTGCAGATCCGCACCGCCGACATGGAAAAGGTAGCCGAGGCGGGCATCGCCGCCCACTGGATGTACAAGAGCGGCAGCGAGAACGGCAGCATCGCCCACGCCCGCGCCCGCGAGTGGCTCACCAACCTGCTGGAGATGCAAAAACGCGCCGGCGACTCGCTGGAGTTCCTGGAGAACGTCAAGGTCGACCTGTTCCCCGACGAGGTCTACGTGTTCACCCCCAACGGCGAGATCATGGAGCTGCCGCGCGGCGCCACCCCCATCGACTTTGCCTACGCGGTACACACCGATGTGGGCAACCGCTGCGTCGCCGCCAAGGTCGACCGCCGCCTGGTGCCGCTGCACACCAAGCTGCACAACGGCGCCAGTGTCGAGATCATCACCACCCAGGGCGCCCGCCCCAACCCGACCTGGCTCAACTTCGTGCTCACCGCCAAGGCCCGCACCACCATCCGCCACTACCTGAAAAACCTGCACCGCGACGAATCGATCCAGCTCGGCCGGCGTATGCTGGAGAAGGCGCTGGCGGACAACAACCTCAAGCTCGAAGAACTGGACAGCCAGCAGCTCGACGCCCTGCTGCACCAGTACAACCTGAACACGCTCGATGACCTGCTCGAGGATATCGGGCTTGGCAACCGCATGGCCACGCTGGTGGTCAATGCCCTGCTGGCCGACAGCTCCGCGCTGGAGATGGCGGAGGAGAAAGGCACCGCCAGCCACGGCCCGCTCTACATCAAGGGCACGGAGGGCACCGTGGTCAACTTCGCCCGCTGCTGCCGCCCCATCCCGGGCGACCCGATCCTCGGCTACCTCAGTGCCGGTCGCGGCATCGTGATCCACACCCAGAGCTGCAAGAATATCGGCGAATTCCGCCGTCACCCGGAAAAGTGGATCGAAGTCCAGTGGGAGAAGGACGTCGAGGGTGAATTCCCGGTCGAACTGAAGGTCGAGGTGCTCAACCAGCGTGGCGTGCTGGCCACCGTGGCCGCCACCATCGCCGAAACCGATGCCAATATCGACAACGTCGCCCTGCACGAGCGCGACGGCAGCCATACCAGCATCGACCTGACCATCGCCGTACACAATCGCGACCACCTGGCGCGCATCATGCAGCGGTTGAGGAAGATCGAACAGGTGTCGCATATTCAGCGCCTGAAGGGCTGAAGCGTGAAGCGTGAAGCGTGAACACGATTGTCCCTACGCCACGATCCCTGTCAACCCCCTCCTTTCAGGTTTTACGTATCTCGTTTCACCTTTCACGATCAAGAACATAGGGCGGGCCATGCCCGCCGCATTCCGGCGCCCACAGGGCGCCCTATCTCATTTCACGTTTTACGTTTAACGTTTCATGAGTTTCTCTTCACACCTCACTCCTCACCCTTCACTTAAATATAGGACTTGCCTGCCAGGCCATTTCCCCTTTTACTTGCCACTATCTTTTGATCCAGACTGAATAGAAGAGAAACAAAGGAGAACAACATGGCCCGCGAAATCATCCACACCGAACACGCCCCCCAGGCCATCGGCACCTACTCGCAGGCGGTGAAGGTGGGCAGCACCGTCTACATGTCGGGCCAGATCCCGCTGGTGCCCGAGACCATGGAGATGGTCGAGGGCGATATGGAGGCGCAGATCCGCCGCGTGTTCGACAACCTCGGCGCGGTGGCAACGGCAGCAGGCGGCAACCTGGCCGACGTGGTCAAGCTCAATATCTTTCTCACCGACCTGTCCCACTTCCCGCTGGTCAACGAGGTAATGGCCGACTACTTCCAGCAACCCTATCCGGCGCGTGCCGCCATCGGTGTCGCCTCGCTGCCCAAGGGCGCCGGGGTGGAGATGGACGCCGTGCTGGAACTGGACGGCTGAACCGGCACCGCAGCGCGACATGCAGCGCCTCAGCCAACGCCCCTACCTGCTCATCGCGCTGCTGGTGCTGCTGGCAGCCGTGGCAGAGTACGGCGCTTTGGGGTGGCTGGGCACGGCGGAGCACCGTTTCAGCGACCAGCTGTTGAAGCTGCACAGCAGCCGGCAACAGCCCGATCCGGATATCGTCATCGTCGACATCGACGAGCACAGCCTGGACAAGATGGCCCCGCTGGTGGGCCGTTTTCCCTGGCCCCGTGCGGTACACGCCGAGCTGGTCGAGGCCATCGCCGCGCAACAACCCCGGGCCATCCTGTTCGACATCCTGTTTACCGACCCCGATCTCAATCAGCCCGAGGGGGATCGCTACCTCGTCGAGGTGGCGCAGCAACACGACAACCTCTTCTTCCCCTTCCTGCGACTGGAGCAGGGCAACGACCCCCACGGCCTGCCGCTAAAAGAGCACGGCAGGCAACTCGGCTTTAGCGCGGACAAGGGGGCCGACATGAATGCGAGGGTCGCACTGCTGCTGCCGCTCAGGCCGCTGGCCGAGACCGCACGCATCGGTGCCATCAATTTTCTTGAGGACAGTGACGGTATCGGCAGGCGCTACCCGCTGCGCTTTTCCGTCGCCGGCTGGCAGCTGCCCTCGCTGCCGGCACGGGTCGCGGACGCACTAGGCTACCCTCTGCCCGATCAGGACGACATCATCCTCAACTGGCGCGGTCCGCGCCTGGTCTACCCGCGGGTCCCCTATGCCGATCTGTACGAAGACCTGGGCCGACGCACGTCGCAACGGCCGGCCGACGAGTTTCGCGACAAGATTGTCATCATCGGCTCCTCTGCCAGCGGCCAGCACGACCTGCGCGCCACGCCGATACACAGCCAGCATCCCGCCTTCGAGATGATCGCCACCGCCATCGACAACCTGAAACACGGCGACCACCTGCAGCCGGCGCAGCGCTGGTTCGGCCCGTTGCTCACCCTGGCGCTGCTGGGCGCGCTTATGTTCGCCTTCCAGTCCGGGCTCAGCCCGTTGCGCAGCGGCCTGCTCCTGTTCACCGTGACGCCCGTTCTGGCAACAGCCGCCTACCTTTTTCTGGGAATACAGTTGCTGCTGCCGGTGCTGGCCCCGGCCATCTTCGCCTGGCTCTACTACGCCATCGCGGCACTCTACGCCTACTGGCAGGAGCACAAGGAGCGCCAGCGCTCGGTCACCATATTCAGCCGCTTTCTCGACCCGCGGGTGGTCAATGAACTGATCGAAAAGGGCGAAACGGTGCCCAGCCTGAAGGTCGAGAGCCGACAGATCACCGTGCTGTTCTCCGATATTCGCGGCTTTACCACCCTGTCCGAGAAGCGCACGGCGGAGCAGGTGGTGGAACTGCTGAATGACTATTTCAGCCGCCAGGTGAAGGTCATCTTTGCCCACCACGGCACCATGGACAAATTTATCGGCGATGCCATCATGGCCTTCTGGGGCGCACCGGTGGACGATGAAAACCAGGCGGTACACGCCGTGGAGGCGGCACTGGCCATGTGCGATACCCTGCTGGAGTTCCGTAAACACCTTGCCGATGACCTGGAACAGTTCGACGTGGGGATCGGCATCCACACCGGGCCCGGGGTGGTCGGCTTTATCGGCTCGGAGAACCGTCTCGACTACACCGCTATCGGTGACACGGTCAACCTGGCCAGCCGTATCGAGGGACAGACCAAGGGTCGGGCGCGCATCCTGGTCTCGGCCGACACGCGCGACCTGTGCGGCGAGCAATTTGACTTTACCGACCATGGTTTTTATAAGGTGAAGGGTCGCACCCAGGAAGTCCAACTTTTCGAACCGAGGAGAAAGCCGCAATGACACGCCAGCTGCAGCGCGTCCTCTTTCTGTTTCTGCTCACCGCCTCCACCCTGGCCCAGGGCGGCGAGGCGGCGCGCATCATCCGTGATACCCAGCTCAAGGCCGAGCCCTTCAGCGATGCGGCCACGCTACAGGAACTGAAGGGCAACACCCAGGTCACCAAGGAGTCGCGCAAGGGCGGCTGGTACCAGATCAAGGTCGGTGATAAAGCCGGTTGGGTGCGCATGTCTGTGCTGCGCCTCGGTACCGAACAGGCACAGGGCAGCAGCGGCCTGGGCTCCACGCTGCAGTTTCTGCAGACCGGCCGCTCCGGCGCCAGCGACGTCACCGTCGCCACCGGCCTGCGCGGTTTGGACGCGGCCGATCTCACCAATGCCACCCCGGATCACAAGGCGCTGGAAAAATTCAAACAGCACAAGATCAGCCCAAAGGCGGCAAAGAAGTTCGCCAGTACCGCCAAGCTGAAAGCACATAAAATGGCCTATGTGAAAATCGAGCAACACCAGCCGGAGAGTTCGCAGGAGAGTGACGGCGGCGGCGTGGAAGAGTTTTTCGGGGAGTAGTGATGATGCAGCAACGGTTTATTTCCAAAACATCAATCCTCGGCGCAACGCTGCTCTGTCTGTCACTGCTATTGCCTGTGAACGTGTCGGCCGGCGGCCTGTTCGGCGGCATGCTGGGGGGGGATGGCAACGGCAATGAAATCGATATTGGCCGCCTGTTCAAATCGGCCAAGCAGGCCTTCGGTGAGGTGGACGAGGAGCAGGAGGCCAAGGTCGGCGATGAGGCGATCGCAGTACTGCTCGGTGCGGTGCCGCTGCTCGACAACGACCCCATCCAGCGCTATGTCAACAAGGTGGGCCGCTGGGTCGCACTGCAGACCGAACGGCCCAAACTGCCGTGGCGTTTCGGGGTGCTCGACACCACCGACGTCAACGCCTTTGCCGCCCCCGGCGGCTCGGTGTTTATCACCCGCGGCCTGCTCGAGCGCATGGGCAGCGAGGCGGAACTGGCCGGTGCGCTGGCCCATGAAACGGTCCATGTGCTCAAGCGCCACCACCTGAAAGCGGTGCAGAAATCAGCGCGCCTCGACCTGGTGGTCATGTTCGCAGAGACCCGTGTCGGCGATGAGGATCGCGAGAACCTCAACAAGATCGCCAGCGGCTTTAAGGAGCTCTACGCCCGTGGCCTGGACAAGGGCGATGAGTTCGAGGCCGACCGCATGGGCGTGGTCATCGCCACCCGTGCCGGCTACGACCCCTACGGCCTGCCCTCGGTGCTGCAGACCCTCGGCGCGATGAATCCCAAGGACGGCGCCCTGGCCCTGCTGTTCAAGACACACCCGGCGCCCGGCAAGCGGCTGGACATGCTGAGCGTGCTGTTCGACAAGCTGGACCCCTACGCCACCCAGCCGCAACTGCAGCAACGCTTCCAGAAACAGCTCGCGGCGCTGAAAAAGAATCCATAGGGCGCCACGCGCCAGCAGCCCGATGGCGAACTCCCGCACCGATCCGACGATCGCCCCGGTGGCGACCGATCTGGCGCGTCTGCCCGTCACCACCCTGCGCAATGTCGGACCGCGCATGGCCGAGCGGCTGGAGCGGCTGGCGATCGGCACGGTACAGGACCTGCTGTTCCACCTGCCGCTACGCTACCAGGACCGAACACGCATTGTGCCCATCGGCAGCCTGCGTCCCGGCGACCAGGCGGTGGTCGAGGGCGAGGTGCAGCTCACCGAGATCAAGTTCGGCCGCCGCCGCATGCTGCTGTGCCGCATCGGCGACGGCAGCGGCAGCCTGACCCTGCGCTTCTTCCATTTCAGCAACGCACAAAAGGAGGCGCTGGTGCGCGGTACCCGCCTGCGCTGTTTCGGCGAGGTGCGCAAGGGCGGCGCCACACTGGAGATCATCCACCCGGAATACAGCCGCGTGGAGCAGGACAAACCGCAACCGGTCGAGGAGTACCTGACGCCTGTCTACCCCGCCACCGAGGGGCTGCAGCAGGCGGGGCTCAGGCGCCTTATCGACCAGGCAATCAAACTGCTCGACTCGACACACTACGCCCTGCCCGAGTGGCTGCCCGAAACGCTGCTTGCCCGGCGCGGACTGCCCGGACTGCGCGAATCCCTGCTGTTTCTCCACCGCCCGCCACCGGAGACTGCGCTCGAACAGCTGGAACAGGGACGCCACCCGGCCCAGCGACGCCTGGCACTGGAAGAGCTGCTCGCCCACCACCTGAGCATGCGTCAACTGCGCCTGGCCAGTAACCGGCACAGTGCCCCTACACTCCACGGCAACGGCCGCTATACCAAGACGTTTGTGCAGCAGTTGCCCTTTGCGCTGACCTCGGCCCAGCAGCGTGTCGGCCGGGAGATCGCCCGGGATTTGGTGCAGGCCGAGCCGATGCAGCGCCTGGTGCAGGGCGATGTCGGTTCGGGCAAGACCGTGGTCGCCGCGATAGCGGCCCTGCAGGCGGTGGAGGCCAGTTATCAGGCTGCCGTCATGGCGCCCACCGAACTGCTGGCCGAGCAGCACTACCGCAACTTCAGCCGCTGGCTGAAGCCGCTCGGAATCGAGGTGGCCTGGCTGTCGGGGCGCATCAAGGGCAAGCGGCGCGAGACGGCGCTGGAGGCGATCGGCAGCGGCAGGGCCGCCATCGCGGTGGGCACCCACGCGCTGTTTCAGGAGGAGGTCGATTTCGCCCGCCTCGGCCTGGTGATTGTCGACGAGCAACACCGTTTCGGCGTGCACCAGCGCCTGGCGCTGCGCGAGAAGGGGGTGCAGGGGGCCATCCACCCGCACCAGCTGATCATGACCGCCACCCCGATCCCGCGCACCCTGGCAATGACCGCCTACGCCGATCTGGATGTCTCGGTGATCGACGAATTGCCGCCGGGACGCACCCCGGTGGAGACCGTGGTGGTCTCCGACCAGCGGCGCGATGAGATCATCGAGCGCATCCGCCACGCCTGCGGCGACGGACGCCAGAGCTACTGGGTCTGCTCGTTGATCGAGGAGTCGGAGAGCCTGCAGTGCCAGGCGGCCGAGGAGACCGCACAACAGCTCACCGCACAGCTCGATGAACTGCGCATCGCCCTGGTCCACGGCAGGATGAAGGCCGACGATAAGGAGCAGGTGATGGGCGCGTTCAAAAACGGCGACATCGACCTGCTGGTGGCCACCACCGTCATCGAGGTGGGCGTGGACGTGCCCAATGCGAGCCTGATGATTATCGAAAACGCCGAGCGCTTCGGCCTGGCGCAGCTGCACCAGCTGCGCGGACGGGTGGGACGCGGCGCCACCCGCAGCAGCTGCGTGCTGATGTACCACCCGCCGCTGTCCGAGCAGGCCCGTGCCAGGCTCGGCATCCTGCGCGAGAGCAACGACGGCTTCGAGATCGCCCGGCGCGATCTGGAACTGCGCGGTCCGGGCGAGGTGCTGGGCACGCGCCAGACCGGTGTGCTGCAGTTTCGCATCGCCGACCTGCAGCGCGACCAGGCCCTGCTCGACGAGTTGCCCGGCCTCGCCGAGATCTTACTGTGCGACCATCCCGAGACGGTCGAACCGTTGATCCGCCGCTGGCTGGGCGAGGGGCAGCGGTATGGGAGCGTATGAATTGGGTGAGTGGCCACCATTGTGTCTTTCCTATTCACCTATTCACCCATCGATTTACCCTTCCCCCCCTCGCCACCGCTCTTCTTCGCACGCTACAATAGCCCGCCAAAGACAGCGCCCCACACGATGACACCAGAGACTCGATACAAGCAGGGATGAAGGAGCTTTTCGGAAAACATGCCAACGAACCGGTGTGGCATCCGCGCAACAGGATCCGCAACGGCTGGCTCTCTCCGGCGATGCAGCAGTGGTTGCTGGACGACTCCTCCCTCACCCGCCGCCTGCAGCAAAACTGCCCCGGCCGATTTCGCGTCGAGGTGCTCAACCAGGGCTGGGAACGTCCCCTTTTGAGCGAGGCACGGGCCCTGAAAATCCGCCCGGAGCGCAGGGTGCTGGTGCGCCAGGTCCATCTACTGTGCGACGACACACCCTGGGTGTTTGCCCGCACCGTGATCCCGGTGACCAGCCTGCGCGGCCGGCAACGCCGCCTGCGCCACCTGGGCAACCGCCCCCTCGGCGCCTTCCTGTTCGCCGACCCGCACATGCGCCGCGCACCGCTGGAGATCGTCAGCATCGACGCCGGGCAGCGCCTCTACCACCGCGCCATCGCCCACTCCCGTCACCAGGACAACACCATCTGGGGGCGCCGCTCGGTGTTCTACCTCGAAGAGCGGCCGCTGCTGGTCAGCGAGATCTTCCTGCCCGACCTGCCTACCGGCGAGGGAGTACGGCCTTGTTGAGGGGGCTCAACCAATCGCCCTGGCAGCACTGGCTGGCGCAGGCATACAACCACCTCCACCTGTCACGCCTGAACCGACCTGCTGACCTGCTGCTCATCTGGCTGGTGATCCTGCAGGCAAGCTGGCTGGCCAGCAATGGCAAACCCGGGGCAGCAACAACCCTGGCCCTGCTCATAGCCGCAGCCTGCCTGCGCTGCGCCGCCTGGGCCTATACCGATCTGGTGGAGAATCAGCTGCTGCCGGTCGCCCCCGAATCACTGGTCGCAAAGGGGCAGATACGAGCCAAACAGGCACTGATCCACATCCTCGTGCTGACGGGGGCGGCCGGCATCCTCACCCTGCTAGCCGGTGTGGCGGCCTTTTCACTGGCACTGGTGGTGCTGGCCGTCGCCGCAGCCTACCCTTACATCCGCCAACGAACCTTCCTCACCCAGGCCTACCTCGGCTTCGGACTCGCCTGGGCTGTACCCATCGTCTACGCGGCCTACGACAAGCTCGGCGACAAGACCGGCTGGCTGCTGACCGTGGCGGTGCTGCTCTGGGGCAGTGCCACTTTCACCCTGCTGGCCATGCACTGGCGGGGCTTCGAGGTGAAGCTGAATATCCGCTCGTTGCCGCAGCTGCTGGGCAGGCACAGCGCGACCATGGTCGCCGCCCTGCAACTGACGGCACTGATGGCCATGTGGCTGGTGGGGCGGCAGGCAAAACTGGATATTTTCTTTTCCCTCGGCTGGCTGGTGGCACTGTGCCTGGTCGCCTTCCAGCAGTACCTGCTGCGTGCCCGGCAACAGACCGTGGGTGCCGTGTCGGCCTATCACAACAACATCTGGTTTGCCATCGCGCTGCTTGCCGGCATCGCAGGTCATTACTTGTGCGCATGTACTGAGAAAACCATCTAAGATCCTCAGTTAATATATTGAATTTCATCCGTTTAACCCTTAACGAGCGTATTGCTTCACCGCACCAAAAAGTGAATAATAGGCACGAAATTGTGATGCGCGTCACAAATTGCCAAAGCGCATAGGCACTAACGATAAATAACCTGAGGAAACCGCCCTGTTAGCTTTCCTTGCCAA
The DNA here is from genome assembly GCA_041547565.1 of Thiohalomonadaceae bacterium. Lineage (GTDB taxonomy): Bacteria > Pseudomonadota > Gammaproteobacteria > Thiohalomonadales > Thiohalomonadaceae > JBFEUI01. The sequence goes on along the minus strand of JBFEUI010000016.1, from coordinate 9,060 downwards.
GAAGAAAAAGGTGCAAGGTGTCACCGCACTCAGTCTGCGCTCCGACGGTGTGGCCCTGGCGCGCATCTGCCGGCCAGACAGTGACGCCCCGCCACACCTCGACATCTGTCGTTTCTACCCGCTCGACACCCCCGCATCCCGCCCCGAACTGTTGCAAACCCTCTCCCGGGAACACGACCTGGATAGGGCCCACTGCATCAGCGTCGCCGAACCGGGCAGCTTTACCCTGCTGCTGGTCGAGGCCCCGGAGGTGGACAATACCGAGTTGCGTGCCGCCGTACGCTGGCGCATCAAGGACCTGATCGACTTCCACATCGACGATGCGGTTATCGATGTGTTCGACATACCCGGTCAACAGGAGCGCGGTCGCCAGAAAATGATGTACGTGGTCGCCTCGCGCATCAACACCGTGCGCGAACACATCGACCTGCTGGAGGAGAACAACGTCGGCCTCGAGGTCATCGACATCCCCGAGCTGGCGCTGCGCAATATCGCCGCCATGATCCCCGAGGACGAGTCCGGCATGGCGCTGCTGCATCTGGGCAGCGAGGGCAGCCTGCTGACCCTGACCCGTCAGCGCACCCTCTACCTGTCGCGCACCATGGATATCAGCCTGAGCCAGCTGTCTCTGGCCGCAGAACCGGAGTCGACGCCCGGGGAGACAGCCGATGATGAGATCACGCTCAGCCCCGCCGACGAGAGCGGCCTGCCGCTGGCGCTGCAGCGCCAGCTCGACGCGGTGATTCTGGAGATCCAGCGCTCGCTCGACTACTACGAGAGCCACTTCTCCCTGCCCCCGGTCAGCGGACTGGTCATCGCGCCGCTGGAACTGCCGGTGCCGGGGCTGATGGGCTACCTCGCCTCCCACCTGGGCGTACCGGTACGCATGCTCGACCTGGACAGCCTGCTTGAAAGCGACACCCCCCTGCCTGAAAATCAACAGGGTCAGTGCCTGCTCGCCATCGGCGCAGCGCTCAGACAGGAGGAGAAAACGCTGTGATGCAACAGATCAACCTCTACCAGCCGCTGTTCCGCAAGCAGGAGAAGATCTTCTCTGCCAGAACCATGCTGCAGGCCGGGGTGATCGTCATCGCCGGGATGATCCTGCTGCTGCTGTTCGAGGTCTGGCAGACACAAAACCTGAAGCAGCAGGTGGTCAAACTGCAGCAGCAGCGCGACACCAACGCCGCCCAGGTCATCAAGCTCTCAGAGCAATTCCCCGAACGTAAAAAAGACCCGGCGCTGGAACGTGACGTAGCGCGCGAGCGCAAGCGCATCGAATCACGCAAGGCGGTCATGGCGACACTGCAGCAGCGCACACTGGGCAATCTCGACGGCTTCGCCTCGCACCTTGAAGGCCTGGCGCGCCAGCGCCTGTCACAGCTGTGGCTGACCCGCATCACCATCGAGCAGGGGGGCCTGGCCCTTGCCATCCGCGGCAGCACCTATCAGCAGGAGCAGTTGCCGCAATACCTGCAGCAGCTGTCCCGGGAACAGGCCTTCAGCGGCACCGAATTCAAGCATCTGACCATGAGCCGCAACGAGGAGCAGCCGCAACAGCTCGACTTCCTGGTAAGCAGCCAGCCGCTGCAGGAGGCACGACAATGAAAGAGCAGTTGCTGAAGCTCCAGACGAAGATCGACGAAATGTCGCTGCGCGAACGGGTGCTGCTGTTCCTGTCGCTGATCGCCGTATTGCTGGTCATCTGGTCCAAACTGGCGCTCGATCCCGTCTCTGCGCAGCGCAAACAACTGCTCGCCACCATGTCGGCGACGCAAAACGAGATCGCCTCACTGGAGAAGCAGACCACCGCCATACTGCAGCGCTCCAGGCACGATCCGGATGAGGAGAACCGGGCCATGCTGGCCCAATACCGCAAACAGGTCGAACAGCTGGAACAGCAGATCAGCAGCGCCATCCGCGGCCTGATCAAACCGCAGGAGATGGCACGGGCACTGGAGCAGGTGCTGGATCGCAAAACCGGGCTGAACATGGTCGCCGTGCGCAGCCTCGGTACCCGGCGCCTGGTCGAGACCGATCCCGCGGACGCCGATGCGGTCACCGAGGTCGCCGGGGTCTATCGTCACGGCCTGCAGCTGGAGTTCGAGGGCAGTTATCTCGATGCGCTGCGCTACATGCACGCGCTGCAGAACCTGGAGTGGTCGTTTTACTGGGACAGCGTGGATATCGTAATGGACGACTATCCACGCGCACGTATCGTGATCACGGTCCACACGCTGAGTCTCGATGAGGGGTGGATCGGTGTATAACAGTCATCCTCGGGCATTCAAACGTCTACTTCACAGCGGTCTTGCCCTCGCCCTGCTCGCCACCGCGACCCAGGCCCGCGCCCTGGACGATCCGATGCGCCCACCCCGCACGCCTGCCGCCACACCGGCCCGCGCCGTGGAGCGCGCCCCGCTGTTCAACCTGACCTCGACCCTCATTGCCGAGGGCCGGCGCATTGCCGTCATCAACGGCAGGCAGTTGCAGGTCGGTGACACCATAAACGGCGCACGGCTGGAGGCCATCATGCCGACGCGTGTTAAATTACGCATGGCGGGGACAAGCCACTATCTCGATCTCATTCCGCTCACTGTAAAAAAACCTTCGAAGAGTAAGCGCCCATGATGTGCATGTCGAAAAACACCGTGCTGATCTCCCTGCTGATGAGCAGCATCCTGCTTGGCGGCTGCAACACCACCCAGGAACGCAAGCGCGAAACCAGCGCCAGCATCCAGCAGGCGGTCGATGAGGGCGTGGTGGCGACACCGGCTGAGGCCGGGGATGAAATCCCCAGGGATGTCAGCGCGGCGCTGTTGCCGCCGATCAATGTGCAGATACCGGGTATCCAGCGCGCCGCACCCGAGCAGCGCTTCGATGTAAAGGTGCGCCGTGCCGCGGCACGCGACTTTTTCATGAGCCTGGTCGAGGGCACCCCCTACAACATGCTGGTCCACCCCGGGGTCAAGGGGCGCATCTCGCTTGACATGAAAAACGTCACCGTGCCCGAGGTGATGGATGCGGTGCGCAACGTCTACGGCTACGACTACAAGCACGGCGCCGCCGGCTACCAGGTCTTCCCCAACACCATCCACACCCGCATCTACCAGGTCGACTACCTGGCGATACAGCGCGCCGGCACCTCGCAGATCGCCTCCAATCCCGGGCAGGCGACGCAGGGCGACAACGCTGGCGGCGCCAGCCAGGGCGGCGCGGCCACCGGTGCCGGCGTGATCAGCAGCGGCAGTTCCATCGTCACCCATTCCGATGCGGATTTCTGGCGCGAGCTGAAGCTGGCACTGGAGACACTCATCGGCGCCACCAGCGAGAACGGGCGCAAGGTGATCCTCAATCCCCAGACCGGTTTGGTCATGGTGCGCGCCATGCCGCAGGAGCTGCGTACCGTGGAGGAGTACCTGGAGAATACCGAACAGGTGGCCCAGCGCCAGGTCATCATCGAGGCGCGCATCCTGGAGATCACCCTGGACGACAACTTCCAGTCCGGCATCAACTGGGCGGCACTGCGCACCGACGCCGGTGAGATCGGCCTGCTCAGCCTGAGCGGCAACAGCGGCTCCAGCTTCACCGCCGGCAGCCAGTCGTATGAAGGCAGCCTCAGCATCGCCGACAGCGCCAGCACCACCGTCGGCAACGGCGCCTTCACCCTGGGCCTGACCGCGAGCAACTTCTCCATGTTCATCGACCTGCTCAAGACGCAGGGCGACGTGCATGTGCTGTCCAACCCGCGTGTCTCCACCGTCAACAACCAGAAGGCGGTGATCAAGGTCGGCACCGACGAGTATTTCGTCACCGACGTCGACACCAACACCACCACCGGCACCTCCACCTCCGAGACCGTGGACGTGGAGCTGACCCCTTTCTTCACCGGCGTGTCGCTGGACGTCACCCCGCAGATCAGCGACGCGGGCGACATCGTGCTGCACATCCACCCGACCGTCACCCTGGTACGCGAACAGATCAAACAGATCGAATCGACCCAGGGGGTGCTCACCATGCCGCTGGCCAACAGCACGGTACGTGAATCGGACACCATTATCCGCGCCAGAAACGGCCAAATCGTCGTGCTCGGCGGCCTGATGGAAAACCGCGTGATCGACACCGAATCCTCCGTGCCGCTGCTCGGCGATATCCCCGGCCTCGGCGCCCTGTTCCGCAACACCAGCACCGAGACCCGCAAGACCGAACTGGTCATCCTGCTCAAGCCCGTGGTCGTGGACCAGAACGGCAGCCAGTGGTCGGATGCCATGCGCGGCAGCTCGAGCCGCTTCCGTGAAATGGGCATGAACATGGAAGCGCCAATGCCCGCCGGCGACACGCAACGGACGCAAGTGGACTAGCCGGCGCCATTGCTCATGTACCTGGACCATTTCGGCCTGCGCGAACTGCCCTTCTCCCTGACGCCGGATACCAGTTTCTTTTTTGCCTACGGCCACTACCAGGAGGCGCTCAACACCCTGCTGGTGGCGCTGCAAAACGGTGAGGGCTTTATCAAGGTCACCGGCGAGGTCGGCACCGGCAAGACACTACTGTGTCGCAAGCTGCTCAACCAGCTCGATGAAGATCGCTACTACACCACCTACATCCCCAACCCCTACCTGAGCCCGGCGGCACTGGTGCTGGCACTGGCCGACGAGATGCGCCTGAAGGTACCGCGCAACATCGGCCAGCACCGCGCGCTGAAGGAGATCACCGGCAAACTGGTCACGCTGGCCGGTGAGGGCAAGCAAGTGGTGCTGTGCATCGACGAGGCGCAGGCGATGCCGGACGAGACCCTGGAGGCGCTGCGCCTGCTCACCAACCTGGAGACCGAAAAACGCAAACTGCTGCAGGTGGTGCTGTTCGGCCAGCCCGAGCTGGATGATCGCCTGGCGCAGAAGGCGCGCCGCCAGTTGCGCCAGCGCATCACCTTCTCCTACCAGTTGCAGCCGCTGGACCAGGACGGCATCACCGCCTACATCAATCACCGCCTGCTGGTGGCCGGCGCCGGCGGCAGCGTGCAGTTCCAGCCCGAGGCCCTGAAGCTGCTGTCCAGGGGCAGCCGCGGCTTTCCGCGCCTGATCAACATCCTGGCCCACAAGGCACTGATGCTCTGCTACGGCCAGGGCAAGTACACGGTCGAGGCGACGCATATGCAGGCAGCGGTCAACGACACCGAGGGGGCGCGGTTGAAAAGGCGCTGGCGTTGGCCGGGAGTGCGCGCACGCCTGTTTCTGCTGGCGACCCTGTCCGTGTTGCTCGTCCTCTCCCTGCTCGCCGCCACCCGCCTGCCACTCGAGATCATATAGATGAGCCTGATTAACCAGATGCTGAGGGATCTTGACGCACGCCGCGCCAGCGAACAGCTGGCGCAGGACGGTGTGGTCACCGGGACAACCAACAATCCAGCAGCACGCCGCAGCTCCGGCCCAATCATCCTCCTCTCAGCGGTCATCGTCATTCTGTTCATCGCCCTGGCCGCGCTCGGCTGGCTCCACCTGAACAGCACTGCCACGGCCAGTGCGTCACATATGGATAAACCCGGCGTAGTGAAAGCGGCAGCACCCAAACCGGCAGCTGTCGAACCGTCCCGGGCTGCAGAGACAGTGCACGACGCTCCAGCCGCACCCACCGTGGTGACGGAAAGGCCGGCACCCGCTACCGCGGATGAAGCAGAGCCCACTCCGATCGAAGCACCCGATCCCGTCACACCATCACCTGCACCGGCCCCCCGGATTGACCGTATCAGCCCCGCGCGCCTGAGAGCACAGCAGGGGCTGCAGCAGGTCAGCGTGCTTGGCAGCCACTTTGAGCCCGGTTGTACGGTGGAGGTCCGCTGGCCGGGCGGCGGCAGCATTCTGGACGATCGCGTCGAATACCTCGATACGCAACAGCTGACGGTCAAGCTGCGCACCGGCACGCGGGCCGACAGCTGGACACTGCGGGTGATCAACCCCAACGGCAGCAGCTCGGACAGCATCGCACTGCAGATCGAACCGCCCCTGCAGACGGCCGACACAGACATCGCCGGCGATGATCTGGTGGAGGAAAATCCCGATGTCCTGGAACGGGTTGAAAAGCGCATCCGCCCGCTCTCTGCCGCGGAACAGGCCGAGCGCCACTACCAGCAGGGTATAGGCCTGCTGCAGCAAGGCCAGGGCACACGGGCGGAGGAGGCACTGCGCCAGGCCATCGGCAGCGATGCAGAACACCTGCGGGCCTGGGAGACACTGGCCGGTCTGCTGATCAATGCCGGTCGCGCCGTCGAGGCCACCGAGCTGCTGGCACGGGCACGCCGCCACCATCCTGCGCAGGGGACGCTCGCACAGCTCCATGCACGCCTGCTGCTCGACACTCAGGGCGCCCCGGCCGCCATCAACGAACTGGAGCGCACCGCCGCGGTCGCACCCCAGTCGGGCGACTATCTCGCCTTCATGGGCGGGCTCTACCAGCAACAGGAACGTTACACGGACAGCCGCGACGCCTACCGCAAGGCACTGGCGCTCAAACCGCAGCAGGGCACCTGGTGGATGGGGCTCGCCATCGCACTGGAGAAACTGGGCGACAAGCCCGGCGCCGTCAGCGCCTACCGCAAGGCGGCGGAGAGCCACACGCTGAACAAGCGGCTGCAGTCCTTTGTCGCGCAGCGCCTGAAGGGGCTGGAAACGGAGACTGCACCCACAGCGCTACCTTTGGTGGAGTAGCAAACCTTTCCAGCGTGAAATAATAGCCTTGCCCGTTGCAACCTGAACCCTCCGTTTAACGAAGCGGTTTTATCTCCTCACCGCCGCTGCATCACCGCCCGCGCACAGCTCCACACATCCACCCGCTTCACCCCGCCCCCTTTCAGGGTACGCGCCAGCTCGGAGAGGGTCGCCCCGGTGGTCATCACATCATCCACCACGGCCACATGCTCGGCCGCCAGCGGCCGCCTCAGTTCAAAGGCGTGCCGCACATTGGCGCGGCGTGACTTGAACCCCAGGTCGGACTGGCTTCGGGTATTGTGACGGCGAATACAGGAGTACCGGTCGATGGGAATACCGAGAATACGGCTTAGCGGACGCGACAGTTCGATGGCCTGGTTGAAGCCGCGTTCGCGCAGACGCGCACGGTGCAGCGGCACCGGCAGCAACAGTTCTGGCAGGGTGATACCGCTGTCACGGATCTGCCTTGCCATGGCTGTCCCGAGCAGGCGCGCGTGGTGCAGGCGGCGTTCGAACTTCAACTCCCGCAGCAGGCTGTCGAGCGGTGGCTGGTAGATAAAGGGCGAGACGGCCCGGTCAAAGGGCGGCAGCCGTTGCTGGCAGCGCCCGCACATGCCCCCGCTACCCGGCGGCAGGGGACTGGCACAGCGGGGGCAGGCGTGGCTGTTGCACGCCAGGTCGTCCGTGCAGCCGCGGCACAGCGCCACGCCGGTATCGCACACCTTGCCACACAGCACGCAGCACTCCGGATAAAGCACGCGCTGTACATTGTTTAACCAGCTGTATACCTTTGGCCAGTAATTCATTTGACAGCTCCTCCATGAGCGGGAATACTCGGCCCAACAATTCTACCCCTGCCAACCGATTGCAGCCAACAAGGTTATTATCATGCCCAATACCGCACCGGTCACCACTGACGACAACGGCCTGCGCCACGACTGGAACGTGGAGGAGGTCGAGGCCCTGTTCGCCCTGCCGTTCAACGACCTGCTGTTCCAGGCCCACGCGCTACACCGCGAACACCACGATCCCAACGCGGTGCAGATCAGCACCCTGCTCAACATCAAGACCGGCGGCTGCTCGGAGAACTGCGGCTACTGCTCGCAGAGCGCCCACCACGACACCGGCCTGGAGCGCGAATCGCTGATGGCGATGGAGGAGGTGATGACCGCCGCCAAAGAGGCCAAGGCCAACGGTGCCAGCCGCTTCTGCATGGGGGCCGCCTGGCGCAACCCGAAGGCGCGCGACATGGCGCAGGTAATCGAAATGGTAAAGGGGGTCAAGGCGCTGGGCATGGAGACCTGCCTCACCCTCGGCATGCTCAACGACGAGCAGGTCGGCGATCTCAAACAGGCCGGTCTCGACTACTACAACCACAACCTCGACACCTCACGCGAGTACTACGACAAGGTGGTCACCACCCGCAGCTATGACGACCGGCTGGATACCATCGCCCGGGTCAAAAAAGCGGGTATCAACGTCTGCAGCGGCGGCATCCTCGGCATGGGCGAGTCGCGCCGCGACCGCGCCGGACTGCTGATCGAACTGGCCAACCTACCCGAACACCCCGAGAGCGTGCCGATCAACATGCTGGTGAAGATCGAGGGCACGCCCCTGGCCGACACCCCCGACATCGACAGCTTCGAGTTCATCCGCACCATCGCCGTGGCGCGCCTGCTTATGCCGCAGACCCAGGTACGCCTGTCGGCCGGACGCGAGAGCATGAGCGACGAGACCCAGGCGCTGTGCTTCTTCGCCGGGGCCAACTCCATCTTCTACGGCGAGAAACTGCTGACCACCGACAACGCCGCCACCGGCCACGACGAGGCCCTGTTCGAGCGGCTCGACATCCACGCCAGCATGTAATGGCTGCAAACCATACGGCGGGCATGGCCCGCCCTATCTGATGGCATAGGGCGCACCGTGGGCGCCAACTGCATTAAATGGACAAAGACCTCAACGCAGAACTGCAACGACGCCGGGCCGAACACCTCTACCGTCGCCGTCGCATCATCGACTCGCCGCCGGGGGCGGAGGTCATCGCCGGCGGCCGGCGCCTGCTCAACTTCTGCAGCAACGACTACCTCGGGCTGGCCAACCACCCGCGCCTGGTTGCCGCGCTGAAGCGCGGTGCCGACGAATACGGTGCCGGCAGCGGCGCGGCGCATCTGGTCACCGGCCACAGCCATGCCCACCATGCGCTGGAGGAGGAGCTGGCCGCCTTCACCGGCCGCCCGCGCGCGCTGCTCTTCTCCACCGGCTACATGGCCAACCTCGGCACGGTCAGTGCCCTGGCCGGCAGCGGCGACACGCTGTTCGAGGACCGCCTCAACCACGCCTCGCTGCTCGATGCCGG
>JBFEUI010000015.1:0-39292 GCA_041547565.1 Thiohalomonadaceae bacterium | reverse complement strand
TGATGAGGATATCGCCGCTACCCTCCATCGCGCCGACCGTGCGATGTATCAGTCGAAGGACCTCGGTCGCAATCGCGTTATATCCATTTAAAACCAGTCGGTTTTCACCACGGCATGGATGGGAAAGTTTTCCTTCTCCGCACTCTTTATCTCGTGCAACGCCAGCCTCGGTTGTATTTCATAACAGGGCGGCAAGGCGTCGCTGTCTTGCACCTCGACACCCCCGACCCGGCATGTCAGTTCCTCACCGCTGGCACAATCGAAAATCATCACCATGTTGCACCTCCCATGTATCGGGAAAATAGTCCACTGTTAAACGAAATAGCGTCCAGGCCCGGTTTTCCTTGAGCAGTCCCCACAAAAAAGCGGCGTCGGTGCGCCGCTTTTTTACCTGGAAGTGTGATGCAAACTGAATCCGCCTATTTCACTCCCCTGTCCAGCAGGTGCTGACTGTAGCCCTGATCGCTGCCGTTGATGTGCTTAATCAGCCAGTCGCGCAAGAAGTTAATCATCGATTCAATCGTGCCCTGACGATCCCTTTCGTAGGCCGCCAGATACTCGTTCACGGCGGCAATCATCGTTTCGTGTTCCTTTTTGTGTACCTCGAACTGCGGATAGTCATACTGCTCCATCAACCCCTCTTCGCGCGTGAAGTGCGTCTTGGTGTAATCGACGAGCGCATCCAGTGCCTCTTTCTCGAACGTGGCATCGGTCTGGTAGTGTGCGGCCGTCTCCAGCTGGTTGATAAGATTGAGCAGGCGTTTGTGATCGTTGTCGATCACCTCGATACCGACGCTGTACTCGTCTTTCCACTGAACATAGCGCCCCGCCATAATCTTCTTGTGGATATAGGGGGAGAGCAGCAACACGACGATCAGTCCCCACGAGATAGGGTTAGAGGGATCAACCATAAGCCCGAGAACGATGGCGGTTATGGCAACAAGCAGCAACACCGCGATCACAAACATGCTCAATTGCTTATTCATAGGGAGTCTCTTTGGTTAAGGTTCAGAATGGTCATATTTGGGATTATATTAACGCAACATCAAGCTACATGTTCAAGCTAGCATATCTATTGCATCAAAAAAAATTGATTGAGGTCAATGCCAATACCCAGTGCATTCACCCGGCGATACGGTTGACCGCCTCGATATCAAGCAGTTCAAATCCCTTCGCCTCGTTGCGTATCATTCCCTCTTCATCGAGCTTGCGCAGTGTACGGCTGAGGGTTTCGGGGGCCACACCCAGGTAGTTGGCAATGTCCTCCTTGCTCATGGGCAAGTGAAATTGCCGTACCTCGCTGCCCTCAAGGCTGCGGATGCGCAACACCAGGCACTTGAGAAAACGTGCAACCCGGCGTTCCGCACGCATATTGCGCCCCATCATAAATTGATACTCGCTGTTGCAGATCTTCTCGCCCAGCACCGAGAACAGATGATGCTGCAGCAGGGGGGAGCGGCCGCATAACTCTTCAAGTGGCTTGAAGGCTATCTCACACACCCAGGTATTCTTCAACGCAATGGCATCGCACGGTATGGCGGCCTGGCCGATACCCTCCACCCCAAACTGCTCGCCCGGCAGGTAAAATCCGGTGACCTGGGTGCGCCCGTCATCGGAGACCGCCTCGGTCTTCACTGCACCGGACTGCACCGCATAGATCGAGTGAAAACTGTCACCCATGCGAAAAATCCGCTCCCCGGGACGAAAGGGGCCGCGTGTACGGCTCAGCCTGTCAAAGGCCCCCAACTGTTCCGCATCAAGCCCCTGCGTAATACACAGTCGTTTTGTTGCACATTTATCACAGGAATCATCCTGGGCCACCAGCCGTAATTTATTATTCTTCTCACCTTTCCCTTGACGCACTTGCATCCCCTTTCACAATGCACGTTTGTCCTGTGATTGACCGTGGTACATGCATTGAACCACTAACAGTCACACAAACATGTGTTTTAATTGATAAATGTCAATTTCCACAATACCTACTTTAGCCTACTACCTTGGTGGTATCCATGAGAAATACACTGATTTATGCCCACGACCCGATGTGTAGCTGGTGCTGGGGATTCGGCAGCGTCTGGGAACAGCTGAAGGCCCGGTTACCCGAAGGGATCAGAACCAGACGCCTGCTCGGCGGCCTGGCACCGGATACCGAGGAGGCCATGGATGCTGCAATGCGCTCACGCCTGCAGGCAACGTGGCGTCGTATCGAGACACAGATTCCCGGCGTGCGGTTCAACTTCGACTTCTGGCAGCGCTGCCGGCCTCGCCGCTCCACCTATCCCGCCTGCCGCGCGGTGATCGCGGCACGGCAGCAGGGCGTGCAGCACGATGAGGGGATGACCCGGGCCATCCAGCGGGCCTACTACCGCCAAGCGAGAAACCCGTCCGAGGAGGCCACTCTGATTGAACTGGCTGCGGAACAGGGCCTGGATACGCAGCGCTTTATCGCCGATCTGCACTCGACGCAGACGCAACGGACGCTGGAGGCGGAGATCAATCAGTGCCGCAGCTTGGGCATCGACAGCTTTCCTGCACTGGTGTTGGAGACAGACGACGGCAGCCGCTGGCCGATAGGCATCGACTACAATGACGCGTCGTACATGCTCGAGACGATTAGCGCCCTGATGCAGGCTTGAGCGGGTATCGGCACATCCATGAAAAAACGCTACCGCTACGCCCTGCTGTTTGCCCTGCCCGGCTTCTTCCTTGCCCTGCTGTTTTCCTTTTTTCTCTTCGCATCGGCAGCAGGACTACTGTGGCTCTATGTGTGGGGCGATCAGCCGTGGCCTTCCCAGGGCGGCACCGTGCTGCCCGCCCTGCTGCCGGTTACCTTCCTGATTTCGTGGTTGGCCTCCATCATTGCCGGTTTCCTTATTGGCAAACGCCTGGAAGGCACCGAGGGACTGGAGAAAAGCCACCTCCTGGCTGCGGCAGGGACCACCGTCGCGTCAATCGCTGTGATTACGCTGCACCAGTTCAGTGTCGGTAATCTGGGTGCCAAATCAGACGGCATACTCTGCAGCGACTACTGTCTTCACAACGGCTACTACGCCAGCGGCATGCCGCAGAGAAACTCCGGCAACAGGACCTGCAGCTGTTATGACGATGCCGGGACAGAGGCGCTCACACTGCACATTGATGCTATTCAAAGCGCTGAGACGCGTTTCACCGAATGATTTACATAAACAGCCGGGCACGCTCTGCGGTAGGCGGGTGTGTCGACAGGTAGTCCCCCACCCCATGCTCATCACCCGCCGGCAGCTCCCGGCAGGCCGTTTCCGGCTTCCCACCCTTGCCAGCCGCATCGCCGCAGAAATGGCTGCGCTCGATGCGCTGCAGGATATCGATAAACAGGTGGGGAGGAATCCGGCTCTCTTGCATCACCTTGAGGGCAAAGCGATCGGCCTCACGCTCGAAGTCGCGTGAGTAGCCCAGCTCGGCAAGGATAACCGGGATCGTCGTGACCAGCGACGATAGCGCGGAGACATCACCCGTGGTGCTCACGATTAACAGGCTGAAGACGGAGCTCTGGATCGCCTGACGCAGACTGTGGCGCCCGCGCACATGGCCAATCTCGTGGGCCAGTACGGCCACCAGTTCCCTGTCGTCCTGTGCCAGTGTGACCAGCTCATCGGTAAAGATGATGGTACCGGAGGGCAGCGCCATCGCATTGGCCCCGACCCGTTCGCCGCGGCGGAACAGCACCTCGATGTCAAACGCCCCCCGGTAGCGCTCAATCGTCGGTGCAAAGGCGGCCCTTATCTCGGTCTGACGCTGCTGCGACAGGCCGCTGGGCGAGAACAGCTGGTGGTCGAGGAACTCCAGCACCCCTTCACCCACCATGGCACTGGCCGATGGGGGCAGGGAAAACGCCACGGAGCGTGACATGGCAGGAATGCCGTACTGAACCAGGCTCCAGACAAACAACACTACCAGCAGCAGGGAGACGAGAATGAAACGCTTGTGGGATTCAAGCCGATGCAACAGCAGTGCACGCGAGGACACCCCGAGTTTGGTCAACAGCCGGTCTATCGCATCGTTATCCCCTGTCTCAAAGGTGGCCCCGCCGGGGAAGCCCAGGTAACGGGGTGTATTGCCCAGGCGCGAGGAGATCTCGACCTCCTCGATTGCTGTGGCGGGCAGCAGTGACCGGCTTTCCGCCTGCACCAGCAGGTTGCTCCCAAGATGATGCAACTCCGCGGGGGTGCGGCGGGAACTGCTGCCATCATAAAAATCGCCATCGGCGACCTTCACAGGCCGATATCCATGTCGAAGATATCGCCGACCTCCTGGCCGATGGCGCTCACCCGTTTCTCCTCCACCGCAACGAAGCCATTCAAGTCACCGCTGGCGGTAAACTCGATGTGCTCCGCCTTGTAGCGCGCAGTCCTCACCTTCGCCCAGGGAATGAACAGGCCGAGCGTCAGCACCGTCGCCAGCGTGTTGACCAGGAACAGCCGGGCGTAGGAGGCCATCTCGTAACGACAAATAAAGCCGTGGTCGGCCAGCTGGCTATTGTTGTAACGCAGGTTGGTCAGCTTTACGTTCATATAGACGAACAGGTAGAGGTAAACCGCCAGCATCAGAACCCCCAGACCGGGGGCAAACTGTGACAGCGCCGCCACCACGATCATGGCAAGGACGAAAACAACCGCCGCGAAAATAAACACGCGGTAGTAGTCCTTAAGCGGCGCATCAAACGTGAAACCCGCACTGCCGTAACGATGGTTGCCGATCAGAAAACATTGCTGACGATGCACCGCCAGCGGCAACAATATCCCCAGCGTCAATACGCCTGCCAGCGGCCACAGCACAAACGCCCGCAGCGCCTGCACAAACCTGCCGTCAAAACCGAAACGGACATTGCGGTAGGCGCTGTTGCGCGCATTGAACGACAGCGCACGACACACCAGCCAGGGGAAAACAATCATAAACAGCAGCGAGGCCAGCGCACTGAGCGCCGGCGAGACGGCATCGGCCAGGCTGAACAGGATAAACAGCACCAGGGCCACCACACGCCCCTTGAGAATCGTGATCGGTTTGGCCAGGTAGGCAAAACTGCTGCCGTCAAGTGCGGTGTTGCCGTAGAAATACTGCTTGTTGCGCACCTTGGCCCAGGCGGAATAGATCCCCAGGGTAAGAATGCTGAGAAAGATATTGACGATCCAGATCTTGAAATACTCGTTGCCGCTGCCGCTAAAAACAAAGGGAAGAGTACGAACCTTGCCGGTTGCCGTTGGTACCGCGGCCTCATCACTGCCGCTGGCATCGTCACCTCCGGCCACAGCCGCGGCCGCCTCCCCCCGGGCATGGACACGCACCCCCGCCTTCTCGAATAGCTGACGAAAACGCTCCGCTTCCTCCTGCGACAATCCGCGGCGCAGCACCACCATGGGGCGCGAGAACAGCTGTTCCAGTCTCTCTTCGCTGAGCTTCAACAGGCGGGCCAGCCGCTGCTTCACCTCGTCCGCATCAAAACCCTCGATGAGTTCCCCGTGAAATACCAGCTCATAACTGCCGTTAGCCATTTCTCCCCCCTGTATTCATTACACAACTCCCTGTGCTGTTTTTATCATGCCGCAAACACGGTGGACTGGTTACGCCCCCCCTGCTTGGAGCGGTACAGGGCCTGGTCGGCCCGCTCCAGCCACTGTGTATGCAACTCCAGTTCTTCATCAAGTTCCGAGGCACCGAGACTGATAGTGAAATCGATACGCTGCTGCCCGTAAAACACCGGTGAGCTCTCCACCGTGGCACGCATCCGCTCGGCAAAATTCCTGGCGCCGTCCCTGTCGGTATCCGGCAGGATAATACCGAACTCCTCACCGCCGTAGCGTCCGGCAATATCCGACTCGCGTTTCTCATTGCACACGATTTGGGCCACACGGCGGATCACCTCGTCACCGGCCTGATGCCCGTAGGTATCATTCACCCGCTTGAAGTGATCGATATCGAACATAATCAGTGACGAGGGGTGGTGGCTGCGGCTGCAGCGCCTGAATTCCTGTGACAGGTACTCCTCCCATGCACGGCGGTTGTACAGACCGGTCAGGCCGTCGGTACGGCCCAAACGGAAGAGTTCCTGATTCGCCTCGTGCAGGGCCAGCTCATCCAGCGCCGCATCGGTAACGTCATAGATCATCAGGCAGACGTTCTCGACCTGTCCGTTGGTAGAGGAGAGCGGAAAGATGGTCATGTTCTGATACATCACCTCGGAACGCCCCGTTATCGGACGGTAACTGTCAAACTTCATGATGTAGGGACGCTGCTGCCAGGTGGAGAAGGTGCGGTTGTTGAGCAGAAAGACCTTTTTCAGCTTGCTGCACAGCCACTGCCGCGGCAGCTCGGGAAACATCGCAAACAGATCCTTCCCGATCACCTCGGCCGGACTCTTGCCGCTGTGGTTTTCCATGAAGCTGTTCCACGATTTGATGCGGTAGTCGCGGTCCAGAATCACCAGGCCGACATCCACATTCTGAATCACCCCCAGCAGCAGGTGCAGTTCGGCAATATCGTCACTCACCGCACTCATACCGCAAACGCCTCCCCCGAGCACTGTTGCAACGAGCCGATAGAGCCCGCCGTGATCAGCACCAGCTGATTGCAGTGAATCTGTTCCTGACCCAGACGATAGGCAATCTCGATGGTCAATACCTTGCGCTCATTGCCGTTGACGCGATGCCCGGACAGCGGGGTTGTGGTATTTTTCAGGGTGATGTGTGGGTGACCCTGGCTGAAGTGGATGTCGAGCTGTTCGGCCAGAGCGCGCAGAAAGGCACCGACCAGGATATCCGCCACATCCATGTAGAGTTCTATCTCACCGCTCTCGTCCGCACTGCCAGCGTACTGCATCAGCGCCGCTGCCTTGTCAAACTCGGCATCGTGAAACAACAGCAGATTCTCACCCGCGATGCCGCCGCCGATAAAACCCTGCGACACGCAGACACAGTCCCTGTCCCGCGACGCCGCAGCGAGCATCATCTCCAGTTCGCTACGCTCCAGCAGGCTGACGCGGGGGATGGACAGCTCCACGTGCGCATCGATCACCTTGGCCAGCAGATCGGCCGCACGCCCCATCGCAACATTGGCGATCTCCTGGCACCACTCATCGAAACGCACATCGTATTCCGCCACTGCGCTCCCGGCCGACAGCACACTCAATACCCCGTAATCGGCCAGCACCGACGTCAACTCGGCGGCATCGACCGGTTTCTTGATAAATGCCACGGCACCCAACGCCATCACCCGTGCCCGGCTCTCCGGCTGGATGTCACCGGAGATGACGATGGGCAGTGTCGGGAGGTCGTTACTGCGAATGTATTCGAGCACTGCAAAACCGTCCATGTCGGGCATGGTCAGGTCAAGCAGGATGATGTCGCCCTTGCCCGCCTCTATCGCGGCAATCGCCTCGCGGCCGTTGGCGGCCGGGGTAATCGTTACATCCCAGCCGGACGGCAGGGCACGCTGAACCTGTTTGCGTGCGAAGCTGGAGTCATCGCAGATAATGACGGGAATCGACATCTAAATCCCTGGATTAGTTATACTTCGATTTCGCGCCAGTATAACAATATTTTTCTTCGGATCACCGCCACCGCCAAACCATGAACAGACCGATTCTCTACATTCACGGTTTTGCCAGTTCCGGCCACTCGGCCAAGGCAAAAATACTGCGTCAACACTTCGACCCGGTCTACACGCCCTCCTTGAGCCACATCCCGGCACTGGCCGTTGAAACCCTGGCGTCTTTTATCCAGGCGCTTCCCACCCCGCCGCTGCTGATCGGCAGTTCGCTCGGCGGTTACTATGCCCTCTACCTGTCACAGCGTTTTCACCTGCCTGCGGTGTTAATCAACCCCGTCACCCGCTTCGAGTTGCCGTTGCATGAGGTGGTCGGTCTGAACCGGCACTACTACGACGGCTCACGCTTCGAGTTTACCGCGCAGCATCTGGAGTCATTGCGGCACTACGAAACCCGGCACCGCAACCAGAACCAGGTGCTGTTGTTGCTGCAACTGGGCGATGCCTTGATCGACCAGCAAAAGACCCTGGCCTGGCTGCCCGAGGCACATACTGTGATTGAACAGGGCGGCTCACACGAGTACCAGGATTTTGCATCCAAAATGGCCTTGATCCGTGACTTCGCCTCAGGGGTGCCGGCGTGATTGAAAAGGGCAATGTCATTGCCGCCGTCCTGGCTCGGCTGAAAAAGCTTTCCGTCGGCGAACACCTCGATGTGCGCAGCTACAAGCGCGACCGTTCCGTACTTATCATTCGCCACGACAGCTCAACCGTGCGCATCCTGGAGCGCGGCTTTTTCGAGGAGGAGCACATGGTGGAGGCGCTGCAGCTGAAAAAGACGCTGAAACTGATCGTCAAGCGTGAGTTTCCCCGCAGCAACAAACTGCGCCTCTACGACATGGGCCCGTATGAAGCGTTTGCCGCCACACCGCGGCGCAAGAAGATCTAGGCCGGTTAACCGGCCCTAGCGCATCCCGAACGGGTCGTCCGGATTGATGCCCTCCTTGAACGGCAGGCGCCGGTCGTGATGGGTCATCTGGTAGGCATAGCCGATCCAGTTACCGACCACCGCCTCGGCCGTATCGTGCCAGGTATTGTCCAGCGCCTGGGCCAGCAGCGTCTCGGGCAGTTCAGGGATCACCGAGCCGCTCGCCTTCGCCGCAAGCACACGCTCACGATGCTCTTCGAGCACCGCCTCGCACTGACAGGTGAAATAGTTCTCCGGGAAGGGAGGATAGTCCGCACGCAGGCCCGCCACAAACAGGTTGATCTCCCGCTTGTACTCCTTGAGCAGGCTGATGCTGTCGTACTCGGGGTGGCCCTGGAAGAAGACCAGGCGGAACAGGTCCTCGCTCACCGCCAGGTGCACACCGGCCGCCTCGCTCTCGACCAGCACCCGCAGACCCGCGGCCGCGAACTGCTCGCTCGAGATATCGTTAAAGCGCGAGTGCGGCACATCAAAGCGCGTGTTCACGTCGTTGACCAACGGGTGGGCACGATCCACCACCCGGTGCGAGTAGACGCCCCAGCGTTTGAAGCCGAGCGGCCGGCGCTTCTGCCCGTAGCGAAACTGCAGTACTGCGTGGGTCGCCAGGCAGGAACAGAGGGTCGAGGTGACATTCTCGTAGGCCCAGTCGATCACCTCGATAAGCGGCTCCCAGAACGGCTGCTCGGACAGCTCCGGCCCGGTGACGTTGGCACCGGTGATGATCAGGGCATCCAGCCCCTGTTCCTTGATCTGCTCGAAGCTCTCGTAGTAACGCGCCACGTGTGCCTGCCCCTTGTCACTGCGCTGCAGTTCCTTCAGGGTGAACGGGTGCATGTAGAACTGGGCGATAGGGTTGCTCTCGCCAACCAGGCGGAAGAACTGCCTTTCGGTCGCCTCCAGCGCCGCGTCCGGCATCATGTTGAGCAGCCCCACGTGCAACTCGCGGATGTCCTGGCGCACCGCCTGGTCGGCGGAAATAACGGTCTTGCCCTCCTCGGTCAGGCGCTCAAAGGCAGGCAGGTTGGAGTTGGCTACCAGCGGCATAGTCGCTCCTCAGCTCTGGCGCGCGACGGCGCGTTCGACCAGTTCCAGAAAATCCTTCTCGTCCCCGACCTGCGCCAGTTCGTCGGTGGTAATGGTGTAGCCGTAGCGCTCGGCAATCGCCTCGTAGCGGGGAATGCGGGCATAAAACAGGCGCGGGAAAACCCAGCGCACGAAGTCATCCGGTTCGATCTGCGCACTGTATTCCAGCTGGCGCTCGCCCATGTACTCGGCCAGCTGTTCGTCGAGAAACTCGGCACGGTAGTAGAGCGGCTTGGGCGCCGCCTCGGCACGGCGGATCAGCGCCTTCTCGTCCTTCTCCGTCGCCTTGATGTAGAGGATCAGGGTGTGCTCGTCCAGGGTGCGCAGCACCGACTCGTTATCCAGCTCGCACAGGCTGCCGCCCGCGTCGTTGACGAAGTGCCGGTAGCCGTAGATCGACTGCGCCTTGCTGATAAAATCCGGGACATCAAGGAAGGTCGCCACCTCGGCATCGTGATGCAGGGCCTGGCGGCGCTTGAACTCGGTCAGCGACAGTCCCCCCTTCTCCGGATTACCCACCTTGCCCATGAAGGTCGACACCGGCTTGAGGTGGTTGACGGTGATATTGTTGCGAATGTAGATCGAGTCGGTGCGCAACAGGTCGCGCAGAAACGGCACCTGCATCGCCTGCTGCTTGATGTTGTCGAGGATCGCCTCGTCCAGATAGCGGGTGCCGATGCGGTAGTCGGCCGAGTAGTGAAACCAGTCCCCCTGCAGCAGGATATTGGAGATGCGCGTCTTGCCCACACCCGACATGCCGAGCAGGGTAATGCGCTTGTGCTCCCAATCTCTGAACTCCTGAACGCTGAATCTCACCGCCAACCGCTCCTGGTTTGTAAGTACAATGACCAACTATTGTAATGGATTCGGCGACGCTGCACAGCGTATCCCGAAAACTTCGCCACGACAGCCCTTTCGACAACAGCACAAAGCCCTTATGATGTGCAGCAACCTTTCCCATGTACCGGAGAATGCTATGCATTTCAGCCCCTGTCGCGGCCGCGACAACTGCACCGAGGGCGGCACCCACTGCCAGGGCTGCGGACGCAGCCACGAGGAGATTGCCGAAACCCGGCAACTGATGGACGCCCTCGCCCGCTTTGCGCTGAAGATGGGGTACGACAACGTGCAGGAGTATGCCCAGTTCATCGCCGACAAGACGGTTAAGAAGGTGAAAAAGATGCGCAGCTGAACGACGGCCTGTACGGGCCTGTCGAACTTGTCCCACACACCCTACCCACTATTCCCTTAGTTAATAGCCGTATTCGGGGCTCTCTTACTGATCCTGATCAATAAAACTCGACCCACCCCATTGCAACATTAGAAATCCCTTATATATTTTTCATTACACCTCATTTTCACAAGGAGCGGATGACGATGTGCATCAAGGCAGGTGAAAACGAACTGGATTCAGTGAAGGCGCTGATGAGCATGAGTCTAAAGGCAATTGTGGCCGACGCCCTGGAAGCCGATCTGGACGAGATTGAAGACACTTCGTATCTGGCGGACGACCTGCACATGGACGAGCAAGGCAAGGCCGTACTGGAGGCGTTGATCGCGGAGTACTTCGATGGCTTCGAGATCGATGTCGCCACCACGCCGACCTTTGGCCAGCTGCAGCAGGAAGTGGTGCTGAACGAGTTTCGCGATCTGGGCGACCACAGCGATATGGCTGCCTAGCGCCCAAAAGAGCACCGCCCCATAAAGGGGCGGTGTGTGGATTCGTCAGTGACGCGGGTACCTCTCCTTCAGCCTCATCCCTCGGCCACATAATCTTCCGTGTCAGTCCCCCTCACCACCTTGTGATCTTCCGTCTCCATCTTCAGGTAGTCCTGACGGTTTTGCTCATTCTCGAAATAGATCTCAAGCCCGTCTTCACCATCCCCCTCATAGACACATGGATGCTGCTCGGGATTGGGCACGTCCTTCAGAGTCATCGGATCGGTTGTGGTGCGGATAATCATGGTGAGTACCTCGCGAAGCTAATGTCGTACCTCTAGATCTAGTAAAACTCACTAATTTAGTCAAGATTAGCCACTGAGTGTGGGGGTTTGTGCATGCCAATCACCACGTCTTGAGCCGGGCGGAAATAGCGCTAAGATAGCGCTTCACTGTTACTTTGAGCGCCCCATGCCCGACACCCGCTGGACATGCCCGGTCTGCGACACCACGCTGCAGACCACTGATACAGGCTTGTGCTGTCATAACGGCCACAGTTTCGATCGCGCCCGGGAAGGCTACATCAACCTGCTGCTGGCCCAGCACAAGCGCAGCGCCTCACCCGGGGACGACCGGCAGATGCTGCGCCACCGGCGCGAGTTTCTTGAGCAGGGCTACTACCGGCCACTGGCCGAGCGGCTGGCGCAGCTGTGCGTGGAACAGGCCGCCTCCGCATCAGGCCCACACTTTGCGCTGCTCGACACCGGCTGCGGCGAGGGCTACTACACGGGGCGGATCAGTGCCGCGCTGCACGAGAGGGCAAGCAATTGCGAGATATGGGTCGGCGGTATCGACATCGCCAAGGAGGCGGTGCGCATGGCCGCCAGGCGCTACCCAAACACCCACTTTGCCGTGGCCAGCAATGCAGCGCTGCCGGTTGCCGCCCGTTCGATGGACTGCATTATTCAAATCTTCGCACCGGGCTATGATGCGCAGGTGGTACGGGCGCTGAAACCGGACGGCCGGTTTATCAGCGTGACCCCGGGGCCGCGCCACCTCTTTGCCCTGCGCCAACGGGTCTACGACCGGCCACGGGAGCACGAGGCGGCGATGCACCCGATTGAGGGCCTACAGCATAAGGGGCGTGAACACATCGAGTTTAAACTCACTATCGAACGCGAGGGGGACGTGGGCCGGCTGTTGAGCATGACGCCCTACTACTGGCAGGTGGACCGGGAAAAACAGGCACAGATAAACGACCTGCCCCGGCTCGATACCGAAGTGGCCTTTGTCGTGGACTGCTACATCAAGGGGGAACCGGACAGCGGCTAAAGGCCGTCCAGGTACTCTGTCACCGCCCGCTCGAGGGTGATCGCCCCGTCCCGCACCGCCTGCTCATAGCGCCGCATCCACGGGCCCATGTGGCCGCGCGACTGGCGCAGTTCGGTCAGCATCAGCCGGGCCAGCGGCCCGCCGCCGTCGAGAAAGCCGCTGCGCTCGTACGCCCGTTCGGCCTGCGCCCGGTCGTAGTCCAGACGCACGATCTCGGCCTGCCAGCGCCCGCCACTGAAGGTGAAACGGCCATAGGCCGGACGGGAGTCACGGTCAAAGGGGGAGCCGACCGAACCGGTATTGACCACCAGCGTGCCGTTGAAACGGCGCAGCAGCGGCTTGTGGGTGTGGGAGGCGATAAACAGGTCGCGTGGATCACCGAGCTTGTCGGCCAGCGCCTCATCGGTCGTTTCCGGCCGGATGCCGTCACGGCTGCCGAGCCGGGAGCCGTGGGTCACATGGACGCTGCCGCCGTCCAGCCCGGTCAGATCCAGGCTGTTCGCCCACTGTTCAACGCGATCGAGCCGCCCGCCCAGCTGCCTGACCGTCCAGTGGGCAAAGCGGCGCAGCTCGTAGGATGGTCCGCCGCGTTCGCTCTTCACCGCCGTGCGTAGCACAAACTCCTCGTGGTTGCCCTTGAGAAAGTGCCAGTCGTGCCGATAGCGCTCGACCAGCTCCATGCAGCGCAGGCTGTCTGGGCCGCGGTTGATGAAATCGCCATTGACGATGACCCGGTCCGGCTGCCAGCCCTCGATATCCTCCAGCACCGCCTCCAGGGCGGGCCGGTTTCCGTGTACATCAGAGAGGACTGCGAGTTTCATGTCGTGGATCGTAGGCGGGGGCTGATGTCATTTCCAGTGGGGGCTGCCGGCAAAGCTTTCAACCAGGTAATCGAGAAACAACCGCACCCGCCGTGGCAGGTGCCGCTGCGCCGGATAGAGGGCATAGACCGCCGCCTCATGCAGGGGAAAGGTGGTGAGTACGGGCCGCAACAACCCCTTTTCCATGGCCTGCTGGCAGAGAAAATCGGGGGTGGCGACGATTCCGAGGCCGTCGATGGCCGCCCTGACCAACAGGTCACCGTTGTTGGCACGCAGGCGTGTCGGCACCCGTACCGTCATCCAGCTGCCGTCCGGCTGCTGGAACTGCCACAACTGCCCCTCGGGGATATTGCTGTAGCTCAGGCCCTGGTGCCGGGCCAGTTCCTCCGGCCGTTGCGGTTCGCCGTGCTGCGCCAGATAGGCGGGGCTGGCGCAGAGCAGGGTGCGCACCGGCATTAGGCGCCGGGCCACCAGGGTGGAATCGGCCAGTTTGCCGATGCGTATCGCCATATCGACCCCCTCGGCAATCACGTCCACCCGGCGGTCATCCAGCTCAAGCTCAAGCTGGATCTCGGGGTAGGCCTTCATGAACGGTTCCAAGGCCGGTGCCAGGTGGCTGACGCTGAAGGAGAGGGGGGCGGCAACACGAATGGTTCCGCGTACCGCGGCGTGCTCGCTGGAGACGGTTTGTTCTGCCTCTTCCAGATCGGCCAGCAGGCGCTGGCAGCGCCGGTAGTAGTGGCGCCCGCTGTCGGTCAGGTTGAGACTGCGGGTGGTACGGTTGAGCAACTGTACACCGAGCCGTCCCTCTAGATCGGCCAGACGCCGGCTCACGGCCGACCGTGCGATATCCAGCCGCTGCGCCGCGCCACTGAAACTGCCCGCCTCCACCACGCGGACAAAGGTCTGCATCTCTTCGAATCGGTCCATTGTTCTTAATTAATGAACAGTTATTTCTCTTATAGCGCCTTTATTCTTTAAATTGCAACTATAAACTAGGGGTATCTACAATAGTTCACTGCGGCAGTGCTGCAGGGGAGATGAGCGATGAATACCCATCACGCTGTTTCAAATACCGCACCAGGCCCGTTGCGCACGATCAGCCGCACGGTCACCGGCGTTGAGACCTCCGACGGTGCCGGTGTGAGGTTGCGCCGCCTGATCGCCTCGCCCGAACTGGACATGCTCGACCCCTTCCTGTTGCTGGATGTGTTCCGCTCCGATGATCCGGACGACTACATCGCCGGTTTTCCGCCCCACCCCCATCGCGGTTTCGAGACTGTCACCTACCTGCTTGCCGGCCGCTTCCGTCACCGTGACAGCGCCGGCCACGAGGGGGTGATCCGGGCCGGCGGGGTGCAGTGGATGACCGCCGGCAGCGGCATCGAACACTCGGAGATGCCCGAACAGGAGCAGGGGCTGCTCTACGGCTTTCAGCTGTGGGTCAACCTGCCTGCCGCCGACAAGATGATCCCCCCGCGCTATCAGGAGATCGAAGCCGGGGCGATCCCGCAGGAACGCCACAATGGCTGCCTGGTACGGGTCATTGCCGGCACCACGGCACAGGGCACTACCGGCGCGGTACAGGCGATTGCCGCCCGCCCCACCTACCTCGATGTCAGCCTGGAGGCGGGACACCGCTTTGACCAGCCGGTGCCGGCCGGCCACACCGCCTTCATCTACGTCATCGAGGGCGAGCTGGCGATCGGGGCCACACGGGTCACGGCGGACATGCTGGCGGTGCTGGGCGATGGTGAACAGCTGACCGCCCACGCCGTCGGCAACGCCCGCTTCCTGCTGGTGGCCGGACAGCCCTTTAACGAGCCGGTGGCCCGTCAGGGACCGTTCGTCATGAACACCGCGGCTGAAATACAGCAGGCATTCACCGACTACCGCGACGGCCTGTTCGGCCACATCGGGGACTGAGGAGGGGGCATGCAGTGGCGCAACAGCAACACCCGCTGGGGCTGGATGGCAATACTGCTCCACTGGCTGACGGCGGGCGTGGTCATCGGCCTGTTCCTGCTTGGCGACTGGATGGTGGAGCTGACCTACTACGACCCGTGGTACAAAACCGCCCCCTGGCTGCACAAGAGCAGCGGCGTGCTGCTGTTTGTGCTCACCGTGGCACGGCTGCTGTGGCGCAGCGGCACGCCTTCACCCGCCCCCCTTGCCAGCCACACGCCGCTGGAGCGCCGTGCGGCAAGCACCGTACACCATCTGCTCTACCTGCTGCTGGTTGCCGTGATGCTGAGCGGCTACCTCATCTCCAGCGCCGACGGCCGGGGCATCGAGGTGTTCGGCTGGTTCGAGGTTCCGGCCACCCTGCACGGCATCGCACAGCAGGAGGAGATCGCCGGCACAATACACCGCCTGCTAACCTACACCCTTATCGCCGTGGCCCTGCTGCATGCACTGGCCGCCCTCAAACACCACTTTTTCGATAAAGACCGCACGCTAAAGCGCATGCTCGGACTTTAACCCTTCACCACGACAAGGAGCACATCATGAAAAGAGTGATCATCTGCGCCCTGCTGGCCGCGCTGGCCGCCGTCACCGGCGCAGCCCAGGCCGCCGACTACGTCATCGACAGCAAGGGGGCGCACGCCACCATCCAGTTCAGGATCAAGCACCTGGGCTACAGCTGGCTTACCGGCCGCTTCAACCGCTTCGACGGCCAGTTCAGCTATGACGAAAACAATCCGTCGGCCTCGAAAATAACCGTCAACATCGACCCGGCCAGCATCGACAGCAACCATGCCGAGCGCGACAAGCACCTGCGCGGCAAGGATTTTCTCGATGTGAATAAATTTCCCCGGGCAACATTCGTCAGCACCGCCTACGAGGAGCAGGCCGGGGGCAAAGCGACACTCAGGGGCGAGCTGACCCTGCACGGCGTCACCCGGCCAATTTCCATCGATGTCGAGCATATCGGACACGGCCCGGACCCGTGGGGCGGCTACCGCCGCGGTTTTGCCGGCAGCACGCAGCTGACCCTGAAGGACTTCGGCATCAATTACGACCTCGGCCCCGCCTCACGCGAGGTGGAACTGTTTTTGTCCATCGAGGGCATCAGAAAACCGTAGCCGTGCCAACGAAAACAGTCCGCTTCAAGCGGGCTGTTTTCATTATCTCCACCTTAGCGGCGCAGCTCGCGCTTGCGTTTTAACTGCAACTGCAAGGCATCCACCAGTTCCCGCTCCGATATTTTCCCGTCGGCATCCCGATCCACCGCCTCGAACACCCAGATATCGGCAATTTCTGCCCGTCGCCGTTTCTTTTCCGCGTAGACCTCGAACTCCTCCCTGCTCAGGAAACCGTCCCGATCGGCATCATATACCGAGTAGGTGCCGCCGCCGTCCGCACTGGCCTGCTGCAAACCGCCCATGGCCAGGAGTAGTGCCACACCCATACCCAGCACTGTCGAAGCCGTTGGCATTAACCGTTTATTATCCATCATGTTGGCAACCTCCATTCATCGCATACGTTATATAAAGGCTAACAACCAGGTATGAATTGAAGCTGAAATTCGCTGCACTACCTGATGGGAGAAACCAGCTTCTGCATAACATAGTCATCCATCACGTAGCCCCCGCCGATCGCCTCCACCTGGCTGCTCACAACAGCAAAACCCATCTTTTCATAGACGCGGATAACGCCGCTATTGTGCCTGTTGACCGTGAGCGTGATAAACGCTGCACCATCCTCCCTGGCCAGATCCTCAATAAAGGCAAGCGCCTTGCGGCCATAACCACGGCCACGGTGCTCGGCCAGAATATAGAACTTGCTCAGAAACAGCTCTTCGTCCTGGGGCTTGATCGCAAAATAGCCGACACAGTCGGCCGCGGGCCTGATGAGAAAATAGCGCATGCCGCCATTGCGCAGCTGCTCGCGGATTGCGACGGCGGACTGGAATTTCTCCAGCATATAGGCCACCTGCCCCGCCCCGATAATAGGGGTGAAGTGTTCACGCCAGATGATTCTGGCCAGCCCGGCGACCTTGTCGATCGCCCGGCTATCGGTGACATGAAGAAACATCTTTTTGCTCCGGGAGAACAATTCACGCGGTGCGACTCGAAACCTTGCGACGAACTCCTATACTGATATCTGCCACCCCGTTACGGCAAAGGAGCACGCGATGACCGATATCGTACACATTCTAGGCGATGAGGCCGAGGACCTGCTGACCCACAGCTGCCAGGGCATCCCCAGGGAGCAGTTGCATGTGCCGGGGCCGGATTTTGTCGATCGTGTCGTCAGCCAGAGTGACCGCAGACCAGGCACCCTGCGCAACCTGCAGGCGCTGTTCGACCATGGCCGTCTGGGCGGCACAGGCTACCTGTCCATCCTGCCGGTGGATCAGGGGGTGGAGCACTCCGGCGGCGCTTCCTTCGCCCCCAATCCGATCTATTTCGACCCGGAAAACATCATCCGGCTCGCCATCGAGGGCGGCTGCAACGCCGTTGCCTCCACCCTCGGCGTGCTGGGTGCGGTGGGACGCAAATACGCCCACAAAATACCCTTCCTGGTCAAGATCAACCACAACGAACTGCTGAGCTACCCCACGATGCACGATCAGACCCTGTTCGCCAGCGTCGAGCAGGCCTTCGATCTCGGAGCCGCGGCCGTGGGGGCGACGGTCTACTTCGGCTCACAGGAGTCACGCCGCCAGATCATGGAGGTGAGCGAGGCGTTCGAGCTGGCCCACGACCTGGGCATGGTCACGGTACTGTGGGCCTACCTGCGCAACCCGGCCTTCAAGACCGAGGCCGACGACTACCATACCGCCGCCGACCTGACCGGTCAGGCCAACCACCTGGCTGCCACCATCGAGGCCGATATCATCAAACAGAAGCAGGCCACCACCGACGGCGGCTTTACCGCCATCAACTTCGGCAAAACCCATCCGCGCATCTACGAGGAGCTTTCCGGCAGCCACCCCATCGACCGGGTGCGCTACCAGGTGGCCAACTGCTACATGGGCCGTATCGGCATGATCAACTCCGGTGGCCCCTCGGGCAAGGACGACCTGCACCAGGCGGTACGCACTGCCGTGATCAACAAGCGCGCCGGGGGCATGGGACTCATCTCGGGACGCAAGGCATTTCAAAAACCGATGGCGGAGGGTGTCAGGCTGCTGCACGCGATCCAGGATGTCTACCGCTCGGATGCCGTCACCATCGCCTGAATTTCACCTTAGAGAGGTACAAAACAATGACCGGGCCCAACAAACCATCAGATTATCTCCACCAGGGGCGACACGACCGCCTGCTCAAGGAGATGGATCACGACCCCTACCACTCCAAGGTAAAGCTCGCGGAACCGACTCTGTGCCCCGAGTGCGGGGCCATCTTTCACAAGGGGCGCTGGTGCTGGGGTGATGCGCCGGCCGGTGCAGACGAGCATCTGTGCCCCGCCTGTCAGCGGGTGCGAGATCGCGTGCCGGCCGGTTTTCTCTCTGCCAGCGGTGAATTTTTCATCGAACACAAGGCGGAGATCACCCACCTGATCCACAATATCGAACAGCGGCAGAAATCCGAGCACCCGCTGCAGCGCATTATGGGAAGCGAGGAGAGTGCCGATGCCATGGAGTGGCAATTCACCGACGCCCACCTGGCCCGGGCTGCCGGTGAGGCGCTGCACCACGCCTACCAGGGTGAACTCGACTTTCAGTACGGCGACGAGGATATTCTGCTGCGGGTGCGCTGGCACCGATAGGGCCAACGATCACCCTAAGCAGCCGCAATCAGGCGAGCGGTGTGCACGTTCCTTACCGAGCTTGCTGCCTGTACAGGTAAAGGCAGTGTTGCACATTTGATAAGCGTACACCTTATCAATGCTGACAGGCTTGCCGCACGTCGGCAGCATGCGCTAGACCTTAACACCGCGCCCCTTCCGGCAGTACAGCACCTCGCCCATGCCATAGTTCTGGCAGTTCCGGCACTTCCCTGAGGCAGACAACACTCCCACGGCCATTAGCGTGATGATGAGGGCAAGGAACAGGATAGCGGAAATATTGCCGCTGCGGTGCCATTCATTTGTGCTTCTCCACGGTGTAGGATGGCACGGTAAACGGCTTGCTTACATGCAAGCCAACAATGCCGTGATGAGGGTAGGGGTTCATGAACCAGCTAACATGCCAGAGATGTGGCAACGAGGTGCCGGAAAGGGCCGAGCAGTGCCCGCACTGCAACGCCAACCTGCTGTTCCAGGTACAGAGCAATACGCCATCGAGCAGAAGGTACAGGTTTCGTGTGGCTTTTGTCCTTGTCGCCGTCGCCTGCATTATCATGGCCCTGTGGCTGCCGCGCTGACAACAGCGGCAGTCAACTCCCCGATTTGAGATGAATCAAGGCGGTGGTCTTGATCCGCACCCCATACTCACTACAACACAACAGTTGGAACACGCCCACTATGCCAAAACAGAACAAGCTTCAGAAATTTTCCGTCACCATGTCACTGGTCAGCCTGCTGCTTGGTCTGGCAAGCGGCATCTGGCTCTATTTCCGCTCATCCGAGATCGGTATTGCCGACCCCGTCTCCGCCAGCCTCATCGCCTGCGTGATATTTTTCGGCTTTGTGGCGGTGGTGCTGTTTGTCATGGGCACCGCCGACTTGCCCTCGATGAAATTCGATTCGGAGGAACAGTAGCGGCTCATTCCATGGCAAGCAGGCGCCAGGTGAGCCAGGCCAGAGCAAGTGCCACGGTCAACAATCCGAGAAACAGCCGCCCGCGGTAACGCCCGGCCTCCCGGGTGATGAACGCTTTCTCGTTTATCGTCTCACTGGCGGCAACGATCCTCTCCCAGCCCTGCTGTGCCGGCTTGCCCGGTACAGCGTGCGGCCGTACAGCGCTCATCGCAGCGATATCCTCCAGCACCAGTACCGATTCCGGTTTACCCTTGGGGAAACTGCACTCGCCCAGAAATACCGCCCTGCCGCTGACAGCCACGCCCGGGCTGTGGAATTTTACTGCGGCGATGGCATGCTCCAATGCGTACATGGGATTGTTAAAGCGTGAGGTCTGCTTGCCGACCACCTGGGCCCAGGTGTCGATGGTATCGCCGCCGAAAATATGCCCACCCCGCCAGTTACGTTCAATGACCAGAAAGCCCTCATCGGTGAGCAACAGGCGATCGATGTAAACCCGCCCATCCATGCCGTCATCCAGGGTAATGCTCTCCAGCTGCTTGTGGCCAAGCCCACTGAGTGCCTTTTCCGTACGCTGATTGGCAACAGCCCGGCGCATGCTCGGCAGCAACAGGAAAAAGGCGGTACCAAACAATACGGCACCGATCAGGCCGGTGATCAGAAACGCCTCATTCACAGGCAATCCAACGGCAGTTGTGCTTGAAGATGGAAATCAACAATGCAAGCCTTTGCTTACCGGCAGCATCACTGCTTGCGTTTCGGATTAACACCCACAGCGTCAATCCAGTCGTGCGCACCGGGAAATACCGTACTCTTGCGGTTTTCGTACTTGTTCTCATGCACCGCGCTTTCATCCCGGCAGTCGGTAAACACCAGCTGCGACAGGCCGAACACCAGGAGCGTCTCAAACAACA
This sequence comes from Thiohalomonadaceae bacterium, assembly GCA_041547565.1. Lineage (GTDB taxonomy): Bacteria > Pseudomonadota > Gammaproteobacteria > Thiohalomonadales > Thiohalomonadaceae > JBFEUI01. Next base: position 18,326 of record JBFEUI010000015.1, on the reverse strand, counting down.
CCACTACGCCCAGGATGATAGGATTGATAATCGGGTTCTGCTTTACCCAGCTGAGGATCGCCTGCTGATACTCGATAAAAAACCACAAGGTGGCGGCAAACAGGAGTGTTCCGACAAGCATCAACAGGTTTGCCAGCCACTCGTGTCGCTGACAACAGTTGCGCATCAGTTTACATACCTTGATCATATGCCCCCTCGATGCCGGGAAACAACCGGCATGGATATGGTTATTGTGCTGCGCACGAGAATAGCAGCACGCCCACAGTGTGACAAACGGCCGCCGCCCAAACCGGCAAGCGGATCACACTATTTAGCATTAGGCTCCAGCCGCACCAGTTTGCCATCGGGCGCATCGGTCAGCAGATAAAGGTAGCCGTCCGGCCCGCTGCGTACATCACGTATGCGTCCCAGTTCACCCTGCAGCATGCGCTGTTCCGCAACCACCCGGTTGCCGTCCAATTCAAGTCGCACCAGCAGTTGGAATTTCAGTGAGCCGACGAACAGGCTGTTTCGCCACTGGGGGAATTTGTCACCGTTATAGAAACTCATCCCGGAGGGGGCGATGGACGGTACCCAGTAATAGAGCGGTTGTTCCATGCCTGTCTTGTGCGTCCCCTCACCGATAGGGGTAGCGCTGCCGTAATTCACGCCGTAGGTAATCACCGGCCAACCATAATTCAAACCGGCATGAATGATATTGATTTCATCACCCCCCTGCGGTCCGTGCTCATGCAACCAGATCTCCCCGCTCTGCGGATGCAGCGCCATGCCCTGCGGGTTGCGGTGGCCATAGCTGTAGATCTCGGGCTGGGCATCGCTGCGCTTACGGAACGGATTGTCCTGCGGCACCGTCCCGTCGGCATGGAGGCGAATAACCGATCCGGCATGGTCATCCAGACGCTGTGCACGCGCCCGGCTGCCCCGTTCTCCCAGCGTAATGAAGAGCTTGCCGTTACGGTCAAAAACCAGCCGTGATCCGAAATGGCGCCCACCGCGACTTTTTGGATTCATGCGAAACAGCGTTACAACATCGACCAGCCGCATGCCATCCAGCTTGCCACGCGCCACCTCTGTGCCAATCCCGCCCCTGCCGCGGGCCACATAGGAGAAATAGATCCAGTGATTGTGTTCAAACTCGGGGTGTAGCGCGATGTCCAGCAGCCCCCCCTGCCCCTGCGCGGCAATCTCGGGCAGTCCTGTAACAGGCCTGGGATTCAGCACCCCGTTTTCCACAATACGCAAACGTCCAGGTCGTTCGGTCACGAGGATCCGCTTGTCCGGCAAAAAGGCCAGCCCCCACGGGTGCTCAAGTTGATCGGTTATTGTAACGACACGAAAATCAGCGGTATCACTGGCTTTCAGCGGCAGCGACAACAGGGCCAGCACGGCAGCAACCGGCAGCACAACAAAAAAGAACAACGCCGCTGTGGGTATTTTCCGCTGCACCCGGGAAGCCCCCTGGCTAATCTCGATTATTAATCGCCTGTGCCACAAGCAGAACATATACCCTGCTGTCAGGTTTGCAACACTGTATCAGCAAGCATGAGAAATGCTGCTAGATATCCTCGGGACACTTGTAGGCCCGTCCCTTTGCCACCCACACCGTTCCCACCTTGCCCCTGTTGCGCCAAAGAATGTGTGTCGCGCCCATTGCGGCAGCCTGGTTACGCACCTGTCGGCTCAATTCCGCCAGCGCCTGTTCCTTTGACTCGGCAACAAGGCCATGCATCTCTGCACGCGCGATACCGAGCATGCGGCAGTGGGCACGCGCCGTATTGCTGTCGACCTCTTTAAGCTCCTCTGCCGCGGCTGTCATTTGCGTGGGGGCAGTTGCACAACCGGACACGATTACGGCCAGCATCAAAGCGCTGGCAAGGACTGATATTATTTTTTTCGGCATAGCTGTTCCTGAACTCTCAATCTTCAAACACGGTTACGATAAATCGTTCTACCATATCGGCAATCACCCGTGCATTGCTCCACTTCACACCCCGCCTGTTAGCGCTGTAGGTGTATTTGTAGACACCGACCGTCTCACCATCACGCCTATCCTTCAGATCGGCAATCCACTCAATGTAATCCGGCCTGTCTCCCTTTTTGTAATAGATGCTCAATTCATAAGGTGTGGCATAGGTCTTGATGTTTTTCTGTACGGTGATCTCGCTCCCCTTGATCACGGTGACACTGCTTTTGAGTTTCCCGCCCCCTCTTTCAACCTTGAACCCTTCCTGCTCCAGCCGCGACTTCAACGGGGCATAAACCTCTTCCGGGTCATGCGAGAGAAACAGGATGATATGCCGCGGCAATTCCAGTCGCTCACGGTTCAGCCTCACTTCAGTTGCCGCCTCGACGCTGCCTGCCATCATCATGAAAAGGAACAGACTGAAACCACTCAAGCACTTTTTCATCACTTTCACCTCCATCTCATAGCGGCCGTACATCGGCAGCGTCTTATTTCAGCCCGCCCTCTCGGTGAAAAAAACCTGCTGCATTTCGGCGATCTCACTTTTTGCCGCCTCGATAACTCCCGGGATTACATTTGTGTTTAACCCGGTCAGCTCCCAGGCAAGCGCTTCGATCCGGGGCGCATCATCCAGGTTGGACGAATCGATCTCGGCAAGGTAAGCGATACTGTTTGCGATATGCACGATCGCATTCTCCACCGGAAAATTTCTGGCCCCGGCCGGTTCATGGTGAAAGGCGATACACTCCTGCAACACCTCCGGCAATTGCCATTGCCTTGCCAGCGCTGCACCCACCTGGGCATGGTCGAAACCAATAATTTCACGCTCGGCATCAAATATCTCGACACCCTCCGGCCCCTCGACCGCATACATCAACGCCTCATAGGACTGTTCCGGCACCTTGCTGAACAGCACCAGATCGCCGATGTCATGCAGCAGTCCGGCAACGAATACCACATCCGCCTGCACCGGTTTGTCACACTCCGCTGCCAGGTGCTGTGCCAGGAGCGCACAGTAGAGACTGTGGTACCAGAAGTGCTCCATCGACACCAGCTCATTGGGCAGGCCATCGAATGCCTTGGCCACCGAGGTGGCCAACACCAGGTCACGGATCTGCTTGCTGCCGAGCATCGCCACCGCCCGCGATACGGTATCAATCTTGCTGGAAAAGCCATAGAAGGGGCTGTTTGCGATACGCAGGATGCGAATCGTCAGTGCGGGGTCCTGGCCGATAAGCTTGCCGATATCGTTCGCCGAAACATTGGGGTCATCCACCATCTGGTTAATCCTGACCGCCACTTCCGGCAATGATACAAGTTCGCCAACATCCCTAACCAGCGTCTCAACACTCATCTATTGCATCCCCCCGTATCCCGGCGACCCCGGTAGTACATACGCAACGATCACCCTTGATAGCCCTGTGTCGAGATGGAAATTCATATTAATCGTCGTCAAGACCATTATGAGCGGCCGCTCCATGCCTGCGCATTATTGGCTTAATTTCGCGCAATATCACCGACAATTCAACAACACGGCGCCTGTAAGACCGACGATACACGCCGTCATAAAATATTTTTAGTGCCTTCCACACCGTCAGGTGGAATGGAATTGTATGTAACATCGTCTATGTTCTAGACAAAGTCTAATAATAATCGATGTTATCACCACAAGGAGGAAACACCATGAAAACACTACTCGCACTATTCATGTCCGCACTGGCGCTGCTCGGCATCCAGTCAAACGCCCTTGCCGAGGGTGCCGTGAAACAGAAGGTCGTCTACCACGTCAATTACTATGATGCCAAAAAGCAGGCCGGGGCCCTGCGCAACATCCAGAACCACATCAATGCCGTCGGTGCGGAAAATCTCGATTTGAAGGTAGTGCTGCACGGCAACGGCGTGTCGCTGCTGCTCTACCCGGATGCGCTAAAGTCGACGAAGATGAAAGAGGCCAACGCCACGGATGCCCTGCAGGCGAAGATCTCCGGACTAAAGGATCAGGGCGTCAATTTCCAAGTGTGCGCCAACACCCTGAAGGGACGCAAGGTCAATAAGGATGACCTCTATGACCTGGAGGATGGCGATATTGTCAGTAGCGGCGTCGCCCAGCTGGCCCTTCTGCAGGGCCAGGGGTACGCCTACATCAAACCCTGATCACGCTCCCACGCAAACTGAAGCGGGATGGTCGTATCAGCGGCCATCCCGCCAGCTCTACAACATCTCGATAACCCACCGTGTCACCACCCCGGTCGCCCTGGCGCACTGCTGGCCGCGTGCATCGTCAAACGCCTGGTACTCCTGCTGGTCCCACAGGTCGTAGGTGCGGCCGGTAAACTGCTGCTGTAACTGCTCACAGGTGATACCGCCAAACTCATCGCGGAAGCGTTCGACCAGTTCTTTGCCCTTGCGGAAGTTGCCGATGCCGCGTCCCTTGTCGAGCTTTTCGCGCTCTCGTCCACGCTTGGCGCTCAGCGCCATGAGGCCACCGGTCAGGGCGCCGCAGGCCCCCTGCGCCATCAGGCCGCCGCCCCCGGACAGCCCATGGCTGGCCTTGATCGTCTCATCGGTCACCACGCCCACCGTCTCCTGCACCGTGGCCAGAACGCACTGCGGGCAACAGCCGTACTCCAGTTCGTAGCGCATCGCCTTCTCATAGGCCGCCTGCGCCAGTCTCTGCTTCTCCTCTTTCGTCATTGCGGGGCTCCGGAAATCACATACCATACCCAGAGTATATAAGTAATTCCTAATATTTCACGCCTTGCGGCAGGTACATCACCGTTCCAGCAGCTTCAGCTTGTCGGGCGTGCCGTTCCACTCATCGGCATCGGACGGGGCGGCCTTGACCTCGTTTATCACCGGCCACTGCCTTGACAGTTCTGCATTGAGCGCCAGCATCTGCTCCTGTCCCGCCGGGATTTCATCCTCATGCACGATGGCCTCTGCCGGACACATCGGTTCACACACCGCACAATCGATGCACTCCTCCGGGTCGATCACCAACATGTTGGGCCCTTCGTGAAAGCAGTCGACCGGGCAATCCTCCACGCAGTCGGTGTATTTACAGCGAATGCAGTTCTCCAGAACGACAAAGGTCATGGCAGTCTCCTCCTACTGGCTAATTGCTATGATTGAAGTTACCCTGACGGCAATTGTCTAGCGATATTCCGTTGTCAGCATTTCAGACAACGCATCATAGACCCCGTCCAGCGCCTCTTTGCCTGCCTGGGAGATCGCATCCGGCCCGGCCATTGCCTGCGTTGTCAGGCGCATGCCGGTGTCCGCCAGCTTGCCGCCAAGCTGCGGGTAGCGTTCCTCCCACTCATAGGCATGTTCAATCGCAGTGAGCAGCCTGCGCTGCGCCGTGCTCAGGTTTGCGCCACAGGCATCGATCAACGACACGATGTGGTGGCCCGGCAGTTCCGAAAGAAAGTGCTGCGGATCACGCGCGATGAGAATGGCAATTGCCAGGTACTGAATGGCCAGCGCGATCAGATAGCGGTAGAGCAGGTTCAGCTCGGCCTCGGCGCCCTCTACCGTGTGCAACATCGAAGTGTCGACGGCATAGTGCCGCAGCACCTTCAGTCGCTGCATGGTGCTCAGATCCGCATCCCAGCACATGTCGGCGGCCTGTTTCAGATCGGCAGCCTCATTGCGCCAGAATTCCGGCCGACCCGGGTCCACTCCTGTATTGTTACCTGAATGCCCGTTGCGCATTACATCGCCCCCCGTGCTTTAACTTTACCTCAAGGCAGAAAATTTGCCGGTGGAGCCACAGCATTACATGGGCGATAATGCATGCCATTTTTCATTAAGGTAACCGTCCATGTGGTTTCGTAACCTGCAGCTCTATCGTCTAACAGCCCCCTTCACCCTCGATCCGGAGCAGTTGCACAACAGCATCGAGGCACACGCCTTCCGCCCCTGCGGTGCGCTGGACATGAGCAGCTACGGCTGGGTTGCACCACTGGGGCGCCGCGCCGACACCCTCACCCATGCGGCAGGCGGACGCATCCTGCTCTGCGCCCGCAAGGAGGAGAAGGTGCTGCCCGCGGCAGTAATCCGAGAAAAACTCACAGAGCGGGCAGCGGCCATCGAGGAGGCCGAGGCACGCCCACTGGGGCGCAAGCGCCGCATGGAGCTCAAAGACGAGATTACACTGGAACTGGCACCGAAGGCCTTCACCCGCTCCACCCTGACCTTCGCCTATATCGATCCGCAAAACGGTCTTATCGTTGTCGATGCCGCCACGGCAAAGAAGGCCGAGGAGCTGCTCTCGTTGCTGCGGCGCGATCTGGGCAGTCTGCCGGCCTACCCCCTCTCGGCGACCCATGCCCCCGGCACAGTGATGACGCACTGGCTGCAGGGAACGCTATCGGCCACAGGATTCGAACTGATGGACGAGTGCGAGCTGCGTGAACCGGGCGAGGAAGGCGGCATCGTGCGTTGCCGCCGCCTGGAGCTGGATAGCGACGAGGTGAGGACTCACCTTGATGCCGGAAAACAGGTGACGAAGCTGGCGGTACGCTGGGATGAGCGTATCCGTTGCGTGCTGGACAGTGATCTGTCGATAAAGCGCCTGCGTTTTGAGGATGTGGTCACAGAGGAGCTGGACGATCTGGACAGTGCCGATGAGGCGGCGCTGTTCGATGCCCAGTTTGCCCTGATGACGCTGGAGCTGGAGCGCTTCATTCCCGCCGTGATCACGGCGTTCGGCGGCGAAGACACGGCGGCCTACGGGAAATAACCGTATCTTGCGCTGACTGCCTTCTAACGGCGCGTAAGCGCATATACCTTTTCGGTTACCACAAGCCCACGCGGCCCATCACCGTCCCACACCGCCTTGCGTTCGACAGTGAAACCGCCGGCATATAGCGCCTCGACCTCCGCCTCGCTAACGCTAAAGGGCGGACCTTCAAGTACCCCCTCGGGGTACTCCATGGTGATCAGCAGGATGTGGGAACCGGGCCTCAGCAGTTGCTCCATATGCGCCACATACCGGCGTCGCATCTGCTGCGGCAGCGCCACCAGCGAAGCGCGCTCATACACCGCGTGTATCTCTCCCAAATCCGCCTGTCGCAACTGAAAAAAATCACCGGAAAATATGCATAGTCTGTCCGCGCAGTATTCACTGAAGCGATCCGTTTCGTTGATGTTCGGCTCGATACCGTTTTCATCAAAAAAATCACCTACCGCCTTCTCGCTCAGCTCGACACCGAACACCGGGTGGCCCTGTTCGCGCAGCCACAGCATATCGAGGCTCTTGCCGCACAGCGGGACAAAAACGGGGGCCCCTTCCGGCAGTCCCAGCTCCTGCCAGTGGGTCTCCAGGTAATGGTTGATCTCTTGCTGGTGAAAACCGATCTGGTTCTGCTCCCAGCGCTGTAGCCAGAATGTGTGTTCCACTGTCCCTTCCTCCCGCACCGGGCAGACCCCGCAAAATCGGCCAGGATAACTACATCCCGTTGCGGAATTTCTCCGTTTCGGTGACACCGCTGGCACGCACCTGTGCAAGGGCCTGTGCATACTCTTTCAGGATCCCCAGCACCCAGTCGATACGCTCCCGGTAATAACTGTCGGAACGCGGGTCGTTATCCTCCTCACGCTCATTCAGCACACGCTCCACGTGACGCAGTATGATCTGCTCGGGGATATAGCAGAGACGGTTATTCTTGTAACTGCTCATGCGCAGCTCCGCCACAGGATAGGCGCCACCGTCACCGGCCGACACCGTGACGATAAGCGCCGGCTTGTGGCCCAGCACGTCCTTGCCGAACAGCAGAAAAAAGTTTTTCAGGCCGGCCGGCACCTGGCCATGCCACTCGGGTGAAATCACCACAAAGCCGTCGCTGTCCGCCAGTTCGCGCTTTATCGGCGTCAACAGCTCATCCCACTTCGGATCACCGTCCCACACACCCTGGTCCCACAACGGCAGCGGGTTGCCCGCCAGATCAACGATTGCGCTCTCATCGCAAATGCCGGCCTCAAGCTGCTGTTTAATGTAGCGTGCAACTTTGCGACTTTGTGCATTTTCACGGTGGCTTCCGCTGATAATCGTCAGTTTCATTGCGTCTATCCTTGCTGTTGGGTCTGGAGTTGATTGGTTGGCAACGGGTATACCGAATGCATCGTCTGTATATCTGTTTCCAGGCAGCGTTTTTCAATCGTGCCAACACGCCTGCTGTTGAAACCACCGAGGCAGGCATTCACACCTGACAGTACCCGGCGCATAAATACCATACAGTTTCAAAGTGATTCGAACCAGTCCGGGCAGGTATGTCTAAACTGATAGATAGGCATCGATATCTTTCTCCACACCATTGGCAGGGGACACAGTGCATGTTTGCGCATACCTATTTTTCCACCCGCCTGTTCAATCCGCTGGTGCTGCTTGAGCGCTTATGCAACAGGCCCGGCCTCGGCCGCACCATTTCCTTTCACGGCGCCGAGCTTGAGGTCGTCTGGACCAGACGTGCCGAACATGAACTGAAAAAGAGGGAGCGGCCACTTATCATAGAGATGCAGCTGTACTTCTCCTGTGTGGTGAAAAAGCGCGTGTTATTTCACGAGAAAACCGCTGATAACAGTGTGCCTGTCACACAAGGGATTGCCGTCCAGTTTCGCGCGGTGCAAGCCAGCTCCTGTGACCCTGTCGAGTTTGCCCGTCACTATCCCGTGGCGCAGACACTCACCTCGAACGCTGCGATGCGCATGCGGCCGCACCGTATGGAGCTGGATTTTCGTCGCGGGCAATGGTGCGGTGAATTTGCCATCTAGGCGCTTTCTTCACGCCTGCACAGACGTTATATTTGGGAACTCTACAGCAATAAAGCCAATAACAACGGGGGACGTATGTCAGTAAAGCGCTGGTTGGCGCAGGGTTGGAGTGACTTCAACGCGACACGCGGCATAAGCGTGGGATTTTGCAGCATCTTTGTCGTGTTCGGGCTGCTGCTGTTCCTGCTCCTCAATCACTATCAGCTTAACCTCGCCATCTACCCCCTGCTAACCGGCTTCATGCTGGTGGCACCACTGCTAGTGAGTGGTTTTCAGCGTGCTGCACGCCTGCTGCGCCAGGGTCGGCAACCGCGCTTTGCCGATCTGCTGCTCGGCATCACCGAGGCCACTCCCGGTATCTGGTTTCTGACCTTCATTCTACTGCTCTGTTACCTGATCTGGGTAACCGACGCGTTCATTATCTACGCCATCTATTTCGGTTTCACCGTGGTGCCTATCGACAGCCAGTTGTTAAACGATCCGCAAATGCAGTCGCTGCTGTTCTCCTACCTGTTCTGGAGCGGGCTGATGGGGCTGCTCATCGCGCTCATCGGTTTTTCCGTCGGCGCCTTCTCCATCCCGTTGATCCTCCACCGCAAAACGCCCTTTGTTGAAGCGGTACAGACAAGCGCTGTAACGGTGTTCCGCCATCCTGCAGTGATGCTGCGTTGGGCACTGACCCTGTCGATCGGTGTGTTGCTCACGCTGGCAGTGGCCATACCGCTTCTGGTTATCGTGCTGCCGGTGTTCGCCTACGCCAGCCATGCGGCATTTGTCGAAGTGCTGCCGCCAGACGAAGCAAAGTGAACGCCTGCGCCCCTGCTCAATAACGGGGCGCTTAGCGCTTTCTTGTCATAGCTCAAGGAGGCGTTGTGTTGGCGGCGGCTATGCTTGGGGATTGATCCGGGTTGACGCCCCTATTGGCCACAAGAATGAAACACATAGGGATTATCTTTTCTGTCGTACTGGGCCTGCTGCCCCCCATGACGGCCTGTGCCCTGCCGCCGCTGCAACTCTATATCGAGCTGACCCCGCCGGGGGGGGTGCTGCGCCTGCCTGCCGGCAGCTATGCCGGACCGGCCATCATCACCCGTCCCATCACCATCGATGGGGGCGGCAAGGCCACCATCGATGCCGAAGGCAGTGGTACGGTGCTGACCATCAACAGCGACAAGGTGGTCATACGCGGGATGCATATCACCAACTCGGGCAACTCTCACGACCAGGTGGATGCGGGTATTCTGATTACGGCCAATGAGGTGCTGATCGAGGACAATGTCATCGACGACACCCTGTTCGGCATTCACCTGAAAAAGGCCTTCGACAACACCGTCCGTAACAACCGTATCAGTTCACGCATGCTGAGCCCGAGCATGCGCGGTGAGGGCATACGCATGTGGTACAGCTCCGACAACCGCATCGAAGGCAACACCATCAGCAACGTCAGGGACCTACTGATTACCAACTCACCCGACAATCACATCATCGGCAACACCATTCGCGACAGCCGCGTCGGCATGGAGTTTGTTTTCTCACCGGGCAACGTCGTTGAAGGCAACACCATAAGCCACAACAGCACCGGCATCGTGGTGCTCTACTCCAATGAAATGGCCATTCGCAACAACCGCCTGGAACACATGCGCAGCTACTCCGGCTCGGCGCTGGCACTGAAAGAGAGTTCCCGGGTAGTAATCGAGGGCAACGAGATCCTGCGCTGCGCCATCGGTGTGGGGGCCAACGCCCCGACCCACCCGGAGAACATCTACCGGCTCACCGGCAACCGCTTCGCCTATAACGACATCGCCCTCTATTTCTACGGCGAAAAGGGGGGGCATATCGTTCACCGCAACCGTTTTGAACATAACCTGGTGCCGGTAGCGGTCACCGCCGCCACCACGGCCCGCGACAACGATTGGCGCGCCAACTATTGGGATACTTACGAAGGCTTTGATCAGAATGGGGACGGCACCGGCGATATCCCCTACGTGCTTTATCGCTACGCCGACCGTATCTGGATGGACCGGCCCCATGCCCGCTTTTTCCGCGGCACCCTGTTGCTGGACCTCATCGATTTCATCGAGCGCCTGGCCCCGTTCTCGCGGCCCGATCGTATTCTGACCGACCCCGTGCCACAGGCCCACTAGGCGCTTAGCATCTGCAGCTGATTGCGTCGCGCAAAATCGACAAGCTCCTCATACAGTACAGGGTGCTTTCGCGGCAACTGCCGGTGCAAGCAGACACAGCTTCGGCCGTCGAGCGTTGAGGGTGTTAATAATGGGGAAAATTGCAGGCGTTTATCACGGCCGAAGCTTGCCATCTTGCCGGCCAGTCTCTGCGTCCAGTCCCTGGGCCTGAACACCCGATCACTCTCGCAGATTGCCCGTACTCTCTTATGCACACGATTCATCATCTCACCCTGGTATATTAGCGTTTACTTATAGACTAACTGGGGCGGTTCACGGCATGATTCAAGTGGCAACAAATATAAGGGCTGCAACAGGATAATGCTATTATGTATATGTACAGTTGGAATTTGAAAGTGATCCGAACTCGGTGAGGCTATGTCAGACACACGCTTTCATGTCGTTTTTACCGGGAAGATCAGGCCCGGCACCACGGAAGATACGGTAAAAAGCAACCTCGCGCTGGCACTGAATTTAACGCAGGAGAAGGTTACTCGCCTGTTCCACGGCGGTGAGGTACTGATCAAGCGAACCGGGGACTTCCACGCCGCCCAGCTCATCGCCGAGCGCTTCTCACAACAGGGTGCACTGTGCCACATCATCGACACCGAACAGAGCACAGCGGGCGGCGAGGCCGACTACGGCGACAGTTCGGTGATCAGCCGCCTGGTCACGGGCGATGAGGCGGCGAACGCACCGCACAAGCGCTCCTGGCTCAAGCGACTGCTGGGACGCGAATAGCGGCGCAGCAATCCGCCAGTCGGACTTGCCCCATCATACAGCGCAAGCTGGTATCATCTGACCATCACCATCACACCTTAAGGAGGCAGCCTGTGGGGAGCATGCTCCTGCGTGGCACATTCTCGCACCTGATAAGCGGAGGCTTGCTGTTCGCAGCCGCCGTCTTCGCCACACAACAGGCGAAGTTCAGCCAGTGGATCACTCCTCTCGAGAGTTTCTACCCCATCACCATCATCGCCACCGCACTGTTGCTCGGCTGGCGCTTTGACCGCAGCCGGCTGGTCTTTGCCGCAGTAATCATCACCCTCTGCGCACTACTGCTGGAACAGTTCACAGGAAGCCACAGCACCCTTGCCACGACCGTACGCGATGCAGTCATGGTACTTCTGCCGCTGAACCTTGCGCTGCTTGCCGTGCTCAAGGAGCGCGGCATCTTTACCTGGCACGGCCTGCTGCGCTGGACAATCATCGGCCTACAACCGTTGGCGATCTCGGCAATGTGGCTGCTGGACAAACACAGCTGGCTTGTACATCTCGCCAGCCCCCTGCTCCCCTCTGCGACACTGGCCGACCTTCCCCTGTCCCAGCCGGCCCTGCTGGCCCTTGTCATCGCCCTGCTGGTCACCGCCTATCGCAGTATCGGGAGGCATAACGTGATGGAAAAGGGGCTGTTCTGGGCACTGGCGCTGATCAGCTATATCCCGTTCAGTGAACAACAGGGGGCCACATCGGTACTGCTCGCCACGGCCCTGTTGATACTGGTGATCGCCGTGATCGAGATCTCCTACACCATGGCGTTTCGGGATGATCTGACCGGCCTGCCGGGACGCCGTGCGCTAAACCAGGCCCTGCTCAAACTCGGCAAAAGCTATACCGTTGCCATGCTCGATGTCGATCACTTCAAAAAATTCAATGACCGCTACGGCCACGATGTGGGCGACCAGGTGCTGCGCATGGTCGCCGGTGTTATGAGCAAAGTCAGCGGGGGCGGGAAGGCCTACCGTTACGGTGGTGAAGAGTTCACCGTACTCTTTCCCGGGAAGGGCGTGGAGGATGTGCTACCCCACCTTGAGCAGTTGCGCAGCGAGATCGAGCATTCAGGCTTCAAGGTCAGACAGGGGAAACGCCCGCGCAACGGGGCCAAACAGAAGCAGAAAAAAAACACGAAAACGGTTCAGATTACCGTCAGTATCGGCGCGGCGGATCGTGTCGCTGAACTCAAGAAGCCCGATGCTGTTATCAAGGCGGCTGACAAGGCGCTCTACAGGGCGAAGAAGGCGGGGCGCAACAGGGTGGCCCACTAGCAGCCGAGTGCGCCTGTGTCGGCCCTGTTCAGGCCCGCTTTATAGAGCGCAATCGCGGCGACGCCCCAGCGACGAAACAGGTGTGCCTGATGGCGCCACATGCACTCCGGCTACTCGCCGGCAGCGACCCGATCCTCGATCTGCCCCAACAATCCGACGATGGTTTTTGACAGCGGCTCGAGTTCACTGAACCTCATCTCGGCCTGCTCCAGTTTTCCCTGCTCCCGCAAGTCGATGATATCGCGTATCAGTTTGTGTAACGCCTCATGGGGCGGCTCCACCTGTTTCATCTCCTGGATGTGGCCGAATTTCTCCAGCCCCTCACTGTAGTACCACTTGCCCAGCACACAGTCGTGGTGCGACACTGCCTGTTCCCGGGTCAGGTCGCCCTTGCCGTCAAGATAACTGCGAATGCGTCCCACCCAGGCCAGGTGTGCCGCCTTGGCCTTCTCCAGGTCCAGTGCATCCACACCGGTATTGAACAGCATTACGATCGAGCGCAGCTGCTCCATCTCTTCGCCGATGCGCTCTGCCGCATCGACGGTCTTTTGCATCGAGACCAGTGTCTGATCGGCCACGCTGGCGATTTTGTTGATATTGGCATTCATCTCCTCGGCAACACCGGTCTGCTCCTCGGCCGAGGTGGCATTCATCTCGTTGATCGATGCGATCGAGTTGACGTTATCGGTGATCTCATCAAGGGTCGAGCGCACCTCGTTGCTCAGATCAACATTGATCGCCGTCTGTGCGACACCCTCGTCCATCGCCTTTACAGCCGCCACGGTCTGCTTCTGCAGCCGTTCGATGGTGTTGCGTATCTCCTCGGTCGACTGCGCCGTGCGCGCCGCCAGGGCACGCACCTCATCGGCCACCACCGCAAAGCCGCGGCCCTGCTCACCGGCGCGCGCCGCCTCGATCGCGGCATTCAATGCCAGCAGATTGGTCTGTTCGGCGATGCCGGTGATGACATCCAGCACCTTGCTGATCTCCTGGCTATCCGACTCGACCTGCCGTATCACGCCGGTGGCCTCGGACACCTTGCCTTCCAGATCGCCGATGGCCTGAATGCTGTTGGCGACAACCGTCTTGCCCCCCTGCGCCTGGGCATTAGCCTGTTCGGCACGGTCGGCCGCGGTAATAATGTTGCCCGCCATCTCCTTGGTGGTCATCGCCATCTGGTTCATCGCCGTGGCCACATGCTCGATATCCCCATGCTGGTGCTTCACGCCCTGTTCGGTGGTGCTGATATCCATGGCCACATCCGAGACCGCCCCCGCCACGGTGGTGGATGCCTTCACCACGTTCTGAATCGTCTCGGAAAAACGCTGCAGCATGGCATTGAACGACTGGGCCAACTCGGCCACCTCATCCTTGCCCTCGCCATCAAGCCGCAGACTCAGATCGTTATTGAGCGTTACATCGTTCATCACCTGGCGCATCGCCCACATCCTGCGTACCAGCATGAACACGACAAGCATGACGGCAATGGCAAGCACGATGGAGCCCACCCCGATCAGCGCGCCGAACAACAGCGTGCGCTGCGCCTCGCTCTTCTCATCACCGATGCTGGCATTGATATTCTCTCCCACCACCTCGCTCAGGCTGAACAGGGTATCAATCGCCTCGGTCGACTGCTTCAGCCAGCCGTTGCTGTCGACCGGATAATTGTCCGCATCCGAAGTCTCGTAAACGGCCTCACGCAGTTTCTGATAACTGCCAAGGAAAACTGTCTCCACACGCCCCCAGCTCGTCTTCAACGCTGCGGCATTTTCCCCGTACTCTTCCAGCACCGGGATCGCCGTCTCCCCCAGGAAGCTGAGCTGCAGGTCAACGATATTGCGGTCAGCGAGCATTTTCGAGCGTTGGGCACGGCTCATCACCGAACCTTCTGCGATGAGCTGGGCGATGGCGGCCCGCTCACGTCCGGCGTACTCGGCCACCAGCCATATCGCCTGTCGCACAGCCACATTGTTGTATTCGACAAACGAGGCGTTGTCATGGGGTGAGAAAATGGCGACGCGCATCTGGGAGGCGGTGGAGATCAATCGGGTCACCGTCTCCAGCCACTGCGTTGCCTCAGGAATATCGCCGCCCGGTGTGGCCAGATCGACAGCCTTGCGCAGCGTCTGGACCTGCACATAGGCCCTGTTGAAATCTTTTAACCGGTTGGCAAAGGCAGCGGCGTTGCCGGAATCACGCGCAAAACGCTCACTCGCCTGTTGTGCCGATGCGATCTCGGCATCCAGTTGCCGCCGCAACTCGTGGATATTATCAAGCAGCGCCTTGTCCGCCTCATCGTAACTCACCAGACTGATATAGCTGGCGGTAAAGCCGCGCTCCTGGGCGGCTATGGCCGATACGTTGAGCAGGCGTTCGGCCAGTGCATTCTGCTCCGCCATACGCTCCGCCCCCTGATAATTGGGGATATAGACAAAGATTGTCTCCCATATCATCGACGTGGCCAGAATCAAAGCCATCAGGCCAACCGGCCCGAGCAGCGCATACTTCATCGAGAAGCGGTTGAGCAGCCCCATTGCAATCCCCTTTGATGATCAATACTACCTGACAGCGATAATAACCCACGGTAGTTACTTCCGTGCGGGATATTACCTGGTAGCGTGTGCGAGGTATGGCAAGTCGCCAGCAGCGCCATGCCCGTGCAACACACGCAGTGGCACGAGATGAGCATACAAAACGGCGCGTCACCAGTGCTTGATTAAGGTCAAAGGCTACAGCAGCAACAGCGCAAACATGTTGAAGCGGCAGGGGTTAGTCGCCCAGGCTGGTACCGACACTCCGGGCACTTTCAAGCCAGGGGTGATCCAGCGGAACCAGTTTCTTGTGGCCGGCCACCTGTTCCAGCGCAACGGGTGCCACCCCGTCACCCCGTGCCGCCACCATCACACCACTAATACCCTGCTCGAGCAGATCGGCACAGGCACTGCCCAGGCGCGTGGCAAGCAGCCGGTCATAGGCTGAAGGCGTACCACCGCGCTGCAGATGGCCCAGTATGGTTACGCGCGCCTCCAGCCCGGTGATCTGTTCCAGCTGATGGGCGACGCGAATTGTGTGCTCCGACAACTCCGCTTGGATCTGCCGGATATCGGCCTTGGCCTTCTTGCGCTCCGCCTTGGTTTGCGCGGAGAGCTTGCGCTGCTCCGCCGCCCGCATCGCCGCAGCCTCCTCCTGCGACATCGCCCCCTCGGCCACCGCGACGATGCTGAAGCTCTTGCCCTTTTTCACCCGCTGCAAGATGGCATTGCCCACCTTCTCGATACTGTAGGGAATCTCGGGGATCAGGATCACATCGGCGCCACCGGCAATACCGGCACCCAGTGTCAGCCAGCCGGCGCGGTGCCCCATGATCTCCACCACGATAATGCGGTGATGACTGTGCGCGGTGCTGTGCAGGCGGTCAATGGCGTCGGTGGCAATACCCAGGGCAGTATCGAAACCGAAGGTGATATCGGTCATCGCCACATCGTTATCGATGGTCTTGGGCAGGGTGATTACATTCAGTCCCTTGTTGTGCAACTGCAGGGCGTTTTTCTGCGTGCCGCCGCCGCCCAGGCAGACCAGCGCATCGAGGTGGTTGGACTCGTAGTTGCTGACGATGACATCGGTCATGTCCTGCACGTTGTCACCGATCTGCATGCGGTGCGGCTTGTCCCGGCTGGTACCGAGAATGGTGCCCCCCAGGGTCAGTATGCCGGAGAGACACTCCCCCTCCAGGCGCACGGTACGGTTCTCCACCAGGCCACGAAAACCATCGCGGAAGCCTATCACCTGCATACCGTGCTCACCGCGCGCAGTCTTGCCCACGGCACGAATGGCCGCGTTCAGGCCGGGGCTGTCGCCCCCGGCCGTCAGAATACCGATGGTTTTTGTCATGGCTGTCACCCTGCCGGAAGATAAGGTTAGGCGAATTATCCCCACTTCACGGCAGAATGACAAAACAGGAGCAGGATGAGCGACCGTTCAACAGTACTCATCGTCAAACCCCACCTCCTTCAGATAGGCAAGAAAGCCCTTCGCACCCGCATGGCCGCTCTTGACCGCCTCCTCTAGCCAGTATTCGGCCAGGGCATTGTCGGCCTGCACCCCGTAGCCGTTCAGGTAGATGACGGCAATCCGGTACTGCGCCTCGACATGGCCGTTGAGTGCCGCCTGACGATACCAGTAGGCCGCTTGTTCTTTATTCCTGGTAACGCACTGCCCGTCGCGATACATCTGCGCCAGGCGGTACTGATACTCACTCTGTCCCGCCTCAGCATGCTGGATGGTGGTGATAAGGGCCTGGCGCATCCCCGCCAGCTGCTGGCCGATACACAGGGCCTGGCTGTCGACGCTGTAGGCGAACAACACCACAACGGGAAAAACCATGCGTAATGCGGCTTTACTCATGAGGCACCTCCATGGCACAGGGCATGACCGGGTATCAAAGCGTAGCTGGGAGGTGTCGATTGGCTATACAGAATAGGAGTATTTTTATGTCGGTTTCAGCCTTAGTGGATACACCGCGAGCGCCGGACTCGATGGCGTCATTGCCTACTGACAGCTTGCCGATGTCCGGCACAGGCGGCTGCCGTTGATGTCCAGACAACCCGGCTCACCGATCTGGCGATAGCGCAGGGTGAAGGTCGAGCCGTCCGCGCCCTGCACCGCAATCACACCGCGCTGGGTATCGCCCTGAATGGTCCAGCGCCCGCTGCGCCCCCCCTGGCCGGCCGTCCCCCATGCCATGGTCTCGGCCCCGGCCGAATCATAGGAGTGGCCGGAATAACCTGATTCGGAAAACTCCAGGTAGCGGCCGCCGGGGCACAACCCGATCTTCGTTTCAGTGGCACCGCTGTAACCCCACCAGGTACCGGCGATCTGCTGCGCCAGCACGGCATTGTTTGCTGATGATGGGGACGCTGCCTGCCGTGGGGCAGAACCGCCACGGGCGCGGTCACACTGCAGTAGCGAACCGTCCGGGAACTGGATCGCCAGCTGTTCGCCGTTTAGCTGATAGGGGTAGGAGACCATGCCGTACTCCTCCTGAACAACGATGGTGTTGGGCATCAGCTGGTAGCTGGAACGCTCCCCGTCGAAAATCAGGGTATTGGGACCGGAGAAGTTCAGGCGGGTCGCCCCGCCGTTGCACGCCCAGTGACCGAGCAGTCCGCTGTCGGCCCAGGCACCGCTCATCGGGCCGAACGCCAGCAGACCGGCCAGCAGCCCCGCAGTGATACTATTTTTCATGGTACACACCCCGCCCGTGATAACCGGATACCCTTACTCGCAGTGTAGCCCAGCACGTCGCCCTGGTGTCCGGCACAACTCAAAGATACGGGTATTTCCTATCGCCACAGCTGTGAC
>JBFEUI010000014.1:0-39822 GCA_041547565.1 Thiohalomonadaceae bacterium | reverse complement strand
GCTGTGGTAGGTACCGCCCACGGTCAGCCGGTCGTTGACCTGGTAGGTAAAGCCGAGCTTGCCGGCAAAGCCATCGCCCTCGGTCTGGCCCATGTAGGGGTTGTCGTCAGCAAAATCGAAATAGCCGCCATATAGGTCTGTAACCTGACCCGCACCCATTGCGGCCATCAACCCATCAACCATACTGCCATCAAGGGTGCCCGCCGTTTGAGTAGCGCCAGGATTGTAGTTCGTGGGCATCATGTCCCACATCATGCCTCCGGGCATCGCCATCTGCAGGTCCATGGAGGCGCGCACGTAGTCGATGCTGCCGCCGATATTCAGGCGGTCGTTGACGTTGTAGGCCAGCGGGAACAGGATGCGCATCACGCCCACCTCTGACATCTCGTCGGCGGCAAATACATCAGCGGCAATCGCCGAGGCCTGGCTCAGCTGGCCACCCATGGCACTGGAACCGGTGGCAAAGAAGGAACCCGGACCGGGGGCAGGCTGGGTATTGGTCGCCTTGTACTCGGTACCCATACCGCCCTGGGCGAAGGCGCCGACACCAAAGGTCAGCTTGCCGTTCTTTTTGGCCCAGCCGACAGCCGGCATGTAGTAGGCATCACCATCGGAATCCCAGTCCATTGCCGCATTTTCGGTGGTGACATTCGGGCCGAGCATACCCAGGGCCAGGTCAAGGCGGTTACCTTCAGCCATCAGACCCAGGGTGGCGGGGTTGTTCATCATCGCGGCGGTGCCGTTGTCATAGGCCATGGACGCACCGCCCATGCCCAGTGCCTCGGGACCGTAACCTTCAAGATTCATGCCGTTGGTGGCGTAAACAGCGGCAGGTGCGCTCAGCGCAGTAGAAATCGCCATGGCAAGCAGGCGTTTGGAATGCTTCATCGCTCTCTCCTCGTAGTCAAAATATTTCTAGTTATGTTTGTTTTTTTTCAGCCCTAAAACCACTGGGGCCAATATCGTTCAAGCGCCACGATATTTGTGTCACAAATGTGTGTCAAGCAGCTTTACAATATCAGAATTCCTTAATGTTCTTACATATATTCCTTATAGATAGTAGGTTTTTAACTTGTGTCAATGATTTGAAACTCAAGGAATGAGGAACCAGCAGCACTGTTCGCGCTAAGATCGCCCTGTCAAATTTCTCTCTTTTACCGTTAGCACCTTGTAGCTGCTCCATTTCACTCATTAGGCACTGCTTTTCACCTCATGGAAAAACAAAACCCCGTGCAGCTCACGCTGCACGGGGTTTCATTGCTACATGCCAGTGTAACGGACTAGATATACAGGCAGATATCAGACTCTCCGGCAAACTCGAAGAAGGTCGCTGCACCGCCGAACTCCAGACCATCGATAAAATCGGAAGGATTCATATCGAACAGGTCCACAGTCATCTGGCAAGCCACCATCTTGACGTCAGCCTCGATGCACAATTCACGCAGGTCCTCGATACTGGCCACGCCTTTTGACTTCATCTTTGACTTCATCATGGCAGTCATCATGCTCTGCATACCGGGCAGCGCCTGCAGCAGTACCGGCATCGGCATCGGCATCGGCATGCCGGGATTACCGAGTGAGGTCACTTGCAGATTGAGATCCTTTTTAACGCACTGAAGTCCATAGAAAGTGAAGAAAACCTCCACCTCATAGCCGAGCGCCGCTGCGGTTGAAGCCAGGATAAAGGGCGGATAAGCCCAGTCCAGGGTACCTTTCGTGGCAATGATTGCCATCTTCTTTTGATCAGACATACTCTATCTCCCCCCTACACCAGGTCCGGTTATTAGGCTTTTTTGATCATGAATACAAACTTGCCACCCTCTTCACCAGACTCCAGCAGCTCATTGCCGGTCTGTTTGGAGAAGGCTTCGAAGTCTTTCACGGAACCCGGATCGGTAGCAACGATACGCAGAACCTGGCCGGCTGACAAGGCACCCAGTGTTTTCTTGGCACGCAGAATAGGCAGCGGGCAGTTCAGTCCGGAAGCGTCAAGTTCTTGGTCGAAGTTAGCCATTGTTATATCTCCTCGCGGTACAGATTGAAAAAACCGGCCACCCAAATGGCCGCTTGGAAATTTAGAATACAAGATTCCACTTATATGCCAACTGGCACTTGAAAGCAAGTCCCGGCATAGCCGCCGAGGCGCCCTTCAGAGACAAAAAAAGAGGGGTAAATACCCCCTCTTTTTTTACGTGTTATAACTGTTGCCGTTCTAATATCAATCAGTTAGGCAACCGCCAGGCCACTCTGCGCCCAGGCGATAATGCCCCCGCGCAGGTTGTAGACATTCTCGATACCCTGCTGCGCCAAAAACGCGCAGGCCTGAGCTGAACGGGCACCCGTACGGCAGTAGAACACCACCTTTTTATCTTCAGGTATCTCATCCAGGCTCATTGGCAGTGTATGCAACGGCAGGTGGGCCGCACCCTCGATTGCACCCTGGGCAATTTCCATGGGGCTGCGCACGTCGATCAGATGAACGCCCTCTTTTTCCTTTTCCAGCAATTGCTGCAGCTCAGCAATATCGACTTCCTTCACATTGAACATAATTCAGATACCATCAGTACATTATTAATCCCTAATATTCTATGGTGTTTGAAACCCGTATTTCAATACCCGGACATCTGATTTATCCTCCCCAGCTCCGGCGCAATGAACCTCTGGCAGGCTTTTCTGTCTTAACCCTACGTCCGGACCTTTATTGGCCATCAATATACACTGCGGCAAATGTTATTATCACAACGAGTCATACTGCTGTTTGCCATCGCAAGCCTCATCACCTCCCCACTGCGTGTTGCAGCCGATAGCATCAACCTTCCCGACATGGGGGACAGCTCGGCGCAGCTCATATCAGCCGAGCAGGAACGGCGCATCGGCCGCCAGATGATGCGCCAAATCAAGCACTCTGGAAAGCTGGTGGAAGATCCCCTCCTTACCGGTTACATCAATGATATCGGCAAAAAAATTCTTGCCGGCAGTGAACAGCGTGCCGACAGCTTCACCTTCTTTATTGTCGATGACCCGTCCATCAACGCCTTTGCCATGCCAGGAGGTTACATCGGCATCCACACCGGCCTGCTGCTTGCCAGCAGGAATGAGGGCGAACTGGCTTCAGTGCTGGCACATGAAATCGCACATGTCACCCAGCACCACCTTGCCCGGGGCTATGAAAAGGCCAGCCAGATGAATCTGCCGCTCACCGCTGCGGTGATTGCCGCCATCCTGCTGGGAGGCAGCAACCCCCAGGCGGCCAATGCGGCACTGGCCAGTTCCACCGCTGCCGCCAGTCAGATGCAACTCAACTACTCCCGGGACTACGAACAGGAGGCCGATCGCGTCGGCATGCAGTATCTGGCCGGTTCGGGCTACGACCCGCATAACATGCCTTCATTTTTCCAGCGCCTGTACGAGGAGACGCGTCTTTACGGCGGCAACGCCCCGGAGTTCCTGCTCACTCACCCGGTCACCGAATCACGTATCGCCGACTCACTCGGACGCGCCAGCCAGTATCCAACCGCCCCAATGCGCGATGAGAGCCACTTTATGTTGCTGAAAGCCAAATTGACGGTGTTGACAACCCGCGACAAGCAGGCCCTGCTGGCACACTATGGCGCGAAGCAGGAGGCACAGCAGGACACGGGTTCGTACATTACGCGTTTCAGCCAGGCCATTGCCCTGTTTCAGGTCGGTCGGCGTGAGAAGGCGCTGCACCAACTCCAGGGGCTGGTCAAGGAGCAACCCGAACGCATAATACTCATCGACACCTATGCACAGGCCCTGTTGAACGCGGAAAAACTCCAGGTCGCGATCGATCTGCTGAACCGCGGACTCAGTCACTACCCCTACAATACGGTTTTGAGCCTTCGACTGGCAGAGGTGCTGCTGGCGGCAGACAAAACTGAGCAGGCACGCAGCCTCCTCACCCGCTTTATTCTCAAACACCCGGACAGTGCCACTGGACACCGCCTGCTAGCCAAGGCGGAAACACGGCTCGGGAATGAGGGTGCGGCACACCTGGCCATGTCCAGGCACTACTACCTGACCTATGAGACAGATGAGTCATTGAAGCAACTGGAACTGGCGAAAAAATCCGGGCAACTGAATTTTTATGATGCGGCAAAAGTGGATGCCCGGATGGAACAGCTCAAGGGGGAAATGGAACTGGAAAGACGCAACTAGATTATGTTTAGACGTCGCTTGATAAGGTTCTATTCCATTTCCAACAAAAAAACAGCAAAAGCATTTAAGCATTCCCTAATACACTGGTTTTAAACGGTTTTTTTCGCATTTTTTGGGAATATTTGCTTGCGATTCCGGGTCTATTCTGTATGCTAGCTCGCATCGAAGGCATGAACGTATCGCCCTTTGGTAATTTACAAATGCCCGTCATGCGATAAAGCAAGTCAGCAGCACAGGCTGAAGTGTGTTGATTAGGCGACGAGCAGATGCAGCATCCAAAAGCTATAAAACTGCCGCTGCATTTAGATGACAAACCCCGGATCCATTGCAGGAGGAATACAATGCGGAAAACCGCTAAACTGATTACTTCCGCCAGCGCCGTTGCTACCCTGCTCGGTGCGCTGGCCATGACACCACAGCTGGTCATTGCCGCTGACAAGTCCGTTATCGAAGAGGGGAAGGCTATCGCCTTCGATAGAAAAAAGGGTAACTGTCTAGCGTGCCACCAGATTGAAGGAGGAAGCCTGCCGGGTAACATCGGTCCGCCGCTGGTCAGCATGCAGGCCCGCTTCCCGGAAAAAGCAAAGATGCGAGCCCAGATTTGGGATTCGACAAAAAATAACCCCAACACCATGATGCCCCCCTTCGGTCGCCATGAAATTCTGACCGAGAGGGAAATCGATAAGGTTGTTGAATTTATCTACTCCCTGTAATCACGAACCCCAAGGAGTTCCTAAAGTGAATATGAAACGTAGAGTCTTTTTGAAAAGTACCCTGGCCGGCAGCGCCGTCGCCGTAGCCGTAGGTGCAGGTCTGGTTGCCCCGCGCCAGGTTCTGGCAGCATGGCCCAAGTCGGCCTTCGAGGCCAAAACAGTGCAGGACGCCATGAAGGGCATCTTCGGCAGTGACCTGTCAGAGGCCAGCGGCGACATCAAGATCAAGGCGCCGGATATTGCAGAGAACGGTGCCGTGGTGCCGGTTACCATCAGCACCGGCATGAAGGCCGAGTCCATCGCCATTATTGTCGAGAAGAACGGAACCCCGCTGGCGGCCACCTTTAACCTGGCAGCCAATACCGAGGGCTATGTCTCCACCCGCATCAAAATGGGCAAGACCTCCGACGTCATCGCGGTAGTCAAGTCAGGCGGCAAGACATACAGCGCACGTAAGGAAGTGAAGGTCACCATTGGTGGCTGCGGCGGTTAAGCGGCACGCCTGAACACTAGCGTCTGTAACAAATTAATATTGAGGAATCGATAATGAGTATCAAGATCCGTGCAAAGGTTAAAGGCGATGTCTGCACCGTCAAGGCCTTGATCAAACACCCGATGGAAACCGGTCTGCGCAAAGACAAGAAGACCGGCAAGAAGATCCCCGCCCACTTCATCCAGGATGTCACCTGCAAGCACAACGGCGCCGATGTCATGAATGCCAACTGGGGCGGTGCGGTTTCAACCAACCCCTATCTGTCATTCCGCTTCTCGGGCGCCAAAGCTGGCGACACCATCGCCCTGAGCTGGGCGGACAATAAAGGTGGTAGCGATACAAAAGAGGTAAAAGTCAAATAACCCGGCGCACCACCTGCACCAAACGATGCTGAAGGAGTCATATAATGATGAAAAAAATTACATTGGCGGTTTCAGCGCTGGCCGTACTGGCCAGCGCTCCGTTCACCGCAAGTGCCACCACCCCCGGGGAAGATCTGAAATCGTTCCGCGAGTATTACATGAAGCGCTTCCCGGGTATTGCATTGAACGACTACCAGGACGGTGTCTACGCCGTTAATCACGATGCGCGCAGCTCGTGGGAGGCGATCGAGGAGTTCCCGCCCTATGAGGATGGCCTGGAGATGGGCAAGAAGCTGTTCAACACGCCCTTCGCCAACGGCAAAACCTACGCCAGCTGTTTCGATAACGGCGGCAAGGGTATCCGTCAGAACTACCCCTACTTCGATAGCAAAAGCGGCGATATCATCACCCTCGAGGGCGCGATCAACGACTGCCGTGTGAAAAACGGTGAGAAGCCGCTGAAGTGGGGAAAAGGCAAGCTCGCCGCCATTTCCGCCTATATGGCCTCCACCTCCAACGGCAAGGCGATTAACGTGGTCATCCCCAATGACCAGCGCGCCCTGGACTGGTATGCCCGCGGCAAGAAGCATTTCTACGCCAAGCGCGGCCAGCTCAACCTCTCCTGCGCCAACTGCCACATGGATAGTTCCGGTATGATGATTCGCGCCGACACCCTCAGTCCGGCACTGGGTCACGTCACCCACTTCCCGGTCTGGCGCCTGAAGTGGGAGAAAGCGAGCTCGGGCATTTATGCCGGTTTCGGTACCCTGCACCGCCGCTACGGCGGCTGTAACAAGCAGGTACGCGCCAAACCGTTCAATGCCCAGGGCGATGAGTACAAGGCGCTGGAGTACTTCCACACCTACATGAGCAACGGCATCAAGGTCAACGCCCCCAGCTCACGCAAGTAGGAGAATACGACTCCACAAAAAAACCCGGCCCATCTCAGGCCGGGTTTTTTTATCGCTGCAAATTCAGTCACGAGTGGATGGTCATACTCTCCCCTCGCAACTCACTACTCAACACTTTCAGCGCAATGAAGAAAGGGGAAGTCATACCTCACTTGTCAGGCAAAAAAAGCGCCCCCTGAGGAGCGCTTTTCTGCATCGGAACTTTCAGCCGTCAAGCATGCTGTTCCTGCGGTGTTTTGTGCTCAGGCAGCATGGGACAGAAATTGCCCTCGTTGCCCTTGGGGTTGAGCCTGTCGTAGATCGCCGACAGTGCCATATCCTCGGTAGCAAACACATTCTCCTCACCAATCTCTTCAAACAGATTGGTCTGACGCATCACGCTGAGCACCTGACGCTTGAGGCCACTGACCACCAGGGTGATGCCGTTGGTCTTGAGGCGGTGCGCGATGTGGTGCAGCACCTCTTCACCGGATGCATCGAGCTGGTTGATGCCATCCCCCACCACCAGGACGGATTTGGCGTCGGGCTTGTCGGCCACCGCATGCAGAATGGTGTCCTCGAAAAACGACACGTTGGCAAAGTAGAGCGAACCGTCAAAACGGATAACGATAATGTTCTCGTCGGTGGGCAGGTCCGGGTGCACCGCCAGGTCGCGCAGGGTACCGTCCTCGTAGCGTCCCAGATGGGCAACACGAGGACGCATGGTGCGGTAGAGATACAGACCGATGGCAAGACCGGCACCGATCATGATGCCCTTGTCCAGGTGCGGCGCGAAACCGAGCGTTGCTACAAAGGTCACGACCGAAGCGATACCATCATGCTTGTTGGCCTGCCAGGCATGCTTGACCGCCTTGAAGTTAATCAGGCCGATGACCGCCATCATGATGACTGCTGCGAGTACGGCTGTCGGCAGGTGGTACAGCAGCGGTGTCAGGAACAGCAGGGTTATCAGCACCACCAGGCCGGTAAAGACCGACGACATCCCGGTCTTGGCGCCGGCGTTGATGTTGACCGCGGAGCGGGAGAAGGAACCCGATGTGGGATAGGACTGGCCCAGTGCACCGGCAATATTGCCCAGGCCCTGGCCGATCAGTTCCTGGTTGGGATCGACCCGGTCCTTGGTACGCGCGGCCATCGCCTTGGCGATGGAGATCGCCTCCATGAAGCCGACCAGCGAGATAATCACCGCACTGGAGAACAGCATGCCCATCATCTCCAGGTCAAGTGCGGGCATCGCCAGTTTGGGCAGCCCCTCGGGGATGGTGCCCACCACCTTGCCGCCCATCTGTTCAAAGCCCATAAGATAACTGGCCACGGTGGTCACCACTACCGCCACCAGCACCCCGGGAATCTTAGGCAGGTATTTTTTGAAGCCCCAGAGAATGGCGATGGCCGCCACGCCAAATATCAGGGTGGGCATGTGTGTATCCGTGGGGACCTGCTGAAGCACACCCCATATGTCATTGACAAAACTCTCACTGCGCTCTTTCGAGACACCGAAGATTTTGTTCAGTTGGGACAGGCCGATAACCATCGCCGCGGCATTGGTGAAGCCGACGATAACCGGGTGGGAGAGAAAATTGACCACCACACCGAGGCGAAAAATCCCGAGAAACAGCTGGAAGACGCCCACCAGAAAGGCAAGCAGAATCGCCAGCGGCGCGTACTTGCTCACCAACTCTTCCGGGCTCATGGTCTCGGGACCGCCCACAATAGGTATCAGGGCTGAGGCAGTTAGCAGGGAGACCACTGCAACCGGTCCGGTCGCCAGTTGTTTGGATGAACCGAACATGGCCGCCACCATAACCGGCAGGAAGGCGGCATACAGGCCGTAGTAGGCGGGCAGGCCGGCCAACTGGGCATAGGCCATCGACTGGGGAATCAATACCAGCGCCACGGTGATACCGGCAATCAAGTCGGCACGGACGTTTTCAGTGTTGAGCGGAAACCAACTGAGGAAAGTGAAGTAACGCGTTATTTTTTCCATTCTCATTCCTGCTTTATATTTTTAGGATTGGTAGCGGGGTGCCACAGCTTTCACGAGACAGTCATAACCCTTAGGATAGTATCAATATTGAGGAATATTCTCTATTACCGTCCTGCGAATAATCCATTGAAATTCTGCTGAAAATCATAAAAAAGAGCCATGATGGCACCCATAACTCAACCACGGCTGTTCTATCGGTTCACACGCTCCTCCAGACTCTCCCAGCGCTGGTAACACTCGCTCAGTTCCGCCCCAAGCTCCTCCAGCCGTACCCCGCTGGCGGCAATGCATTCTCCCTCCTGCTGATAGAAGGCAGGATCGGCCATCTTGTCATGCAGTGCCTGCTGCTCTGCCTCCAGCGCCTCAATCCTTGCCGGTAATGCTTCCAGTTCACGCTGTTCCTTGTAACTGAGTTTGGCCGGTCGATCCTTTCTGCCCTCCTGCCTGTCGCGTCCTTGTGGTGCCTTTGACTTGCGCTCACCGTCTGCAGAGATATCCGGCCGTTGCCGCAACCAGTCCTCATAGCCACCCACGTATTCATTGATCTTTCCATCGCCTTCAAACACCAGGGTGCTGGTCACCACATTGTCGAGAAACGCCCGGTCATGACTGACCAGCAGCAGGGTACCGGGATAATCGAGCAGCAACTCCTCCAGCAGCTCCAGGGTTTCGACATCCAGGTCATTGGTCGGCTCATCGAGCACCAGCAGGTTGGAGGGTTTGGCAAACAGCTTGGCCAGCAACAGGCGGTTACGCTCCCCTCCCGACAGGGTGCTCACGGGCGCCCTGACCCGCTCCGGGGTAAACAGGAAGTCCTGCAGGTAGCTCATCACGTGGCGCGTTTGACCCGCCACCGTGACCTTGTCAGAACCTTCCGCCAGATTGTCGAGCACCGACTGCGACTCATCGAGCTGGGCGCGATGCTGGTCGAAATAGGCCACTTCCAGTTTCGTCCCCTGACGGACAGTGCCGCTATCCGGTTCAAGTTGACCGAGGAGCAACTGGATCAGGGTCGTCTTGCCGGCACCATTCGGTCCGATGATTCCGACGCGATCACCGCGCATGATCGAGGTAGTCAAATCTGAAACAATTGGGGCGCTACCGTAGCTGTAACTGAGGTGTTCGGCCTCGATCACCAGCCTGCCTGAGAGCTCGGCCTGATTGACCGCCAGACGCACCTGTCCGCTGCGCTCACGCCGCTCGCCCCTTTCATTGCGCAGCGCCTTCAGCGCTCGGACACGCCCCTCGTTGCGGGTGCGCCGTGCCTTGATGCCCTGACGGATCCACGCTTCCTCCTGGGCCAGGCGTTTGTCAAACTCGGCATTCTGCTTTGCCTCGGCCTCCAGCGCCGCCTGTTTGCGCGTCAGGTAGGTATCGTAGTCGCCGGGCCAGGAACTCAGCCTGCCGCGGTCCAGTTCAATGATGCGCGTGGCCAGGCGCCGTAGAAACTGCCTGTCATGGGTGACAAACAGCAAGGTGCCATTCCAGCCGGCAAGAAATGTCTCGAGCCAGTTGATGGCATCGATATCGAGATGGTTGGTCGGCTCATCAAGCAGCAGCAGATCCGGTTCGGTCACCAGTTCGCGCGCCAGAAGCACACGTCGCTTCAGGCCGCCGGAGAGTGCGGCAAACTGTGCATCGGCAGGCAGCTGCAGGCGCGATAGCGTGGTCTCCACCTTCTGTCCAAGCTGCCAGCCGCCGGATGCCTCCAGCTCATGCTGAATGCGCTCAAGCTCCGCCATGTGGCGTTCATCGTGGCTTTCAGCAACGCGCAGACTGGCCGCATGATAACGGGATAGCAATTCACCCTCGTGCCCAAGACCAGCGGCTACCACATCGTAGACCGTACCCGTCAGGCCGTGCGGCACCTCCTGCGTCAGATAGGCAACCTTCAGCCCCTGCTGAAAGAGCAAACTGCCCTCATCGGCAGGCACCTTTCCGGCAAGCAACTTCATCAGGGTGGATTTGCCGGTACCGTTGCGACCGACCAGACAGAGCCGTTCCCCTTTCTCAATCTGCAGTTCCACGCCGTCAAGCAGGTTGGGACCGCCAAAGCCGACGCGGACGTCGCGTAATGTAACCAGTGCCATCTATCGAATGTATAGGTTTTGTGAAAAGAGAGATTATATCAGTGTGCAGTCGTCATCGATGACTACCCTGCACGAAAGGTGCGCTGCAGGGCATAAACTACTGCAGACGCCCGACCCAGCCGCTGCTCGCGCCGTGGGTCAGTTCAAGCACCGCGGCAGGATAAAAGCCCAGCAACAGGATCAACAGTGCCAGTACCGAGATGAACAGCAGTTCACGCCGACGCAGATCGAGCGCATCGGCAACGACCGTGCTGGTCACAGGCCCCAGAAAGGCGCGACGGTAGAGGCCGAGAAAATAGGCGGCACCGATCACGATGCCAAAAAGCGCCGCCAGTCCCGCGCCGGTATGGGCCTGCAGCGCACTGATCAGGATCAGAAACTCGGCAGGAAAACCATTGGTTCCGGGTACCCCCATGGATGCCAGACCAAACAGGAAAAACATCGCCGTCAGCAGCGGCATGGAGCGTACCACACCCCCCAGGCTGATCAGGTCTGTCGAACCGATGCGCTGGTGCAGCAGACCGGTCAACAGAAACAGACCGCCGGCTACGATGGTGAAATTGATCAGCTGGAACAGGGCGCCCTGGATCCCCTGAAGGTTCAGCGAGGCAATACCGAGCACCACCAGGCCGACATGGCTGATACTCGAGTAGGCCAGCATGCGCCGCAGATTGGTCTGGCTCATGGCCGCCAGCGCACCGTACAGAATCCCCACCACACCCAGACCGGCAAGAAGCCAGTGATACTGCTGTGCCGCGTCCGGTGTCAGCGGTACCACGAACCGAATCAGGCCATAGGCACCGAGCTTCAGTCCGGTCATAATGGCCGCCACCCCTGCCGGCCCCTCCATGGCCACCGTCGGCAACCAGGTATGGAACGGGAACACCGGCGTCTTTACCGCAAAACCGAGCAACAGCAGGAAAAAGATTATCACCTGCAGTTTCGACGGCAGTACCTGATCGACCAACACCCGGTAATCAAAACTCAGGCCGGACGGCAGGCCCAGGCCGCTCAGCTCCGCATGGTTAAATGCGGCCAGCAGAAAGCCGAACAACAGAGGTACGCCGCCGGCGAGCATAAACAGGCAATACTTGACCGCGGCATAGCGGCGATGCGCACCCACCCCCCACAGGCTGATAAGAAAATAGAGCGGGATCAGGGTGAGCTCCCAGAACAGGAAAAACAGGATGGTATCCAGGGCACAGAAAATACCCAGCGTCACGCTCTCCAGCAACAACAGCAGGGAGAAATAGAGGCGTGTCATGCTGCGTATGCTGTTCCACGAGGCGAGGATCACCCCAATAAAGAGCAGAACGGTAAGCGGCAAAAACAGTACGGATATACCATCAACCCCCACCAGGTACTGGATATTCAGCGAAGGGATCCAGCTGCCCTGTTCCACAAACTGGAACTCGGCACCGACGGGATCAAAACCGATCAATGTCTGCAGCGCAAAAAGCAGATCGAGTGTCGCGGCAGCCAGCGCCACCCAACGGGCATGCCCGGGTGAAGGCAACAGCCAGATCAGCATCGCCCCGACCGGCAGGGTCAGGATCATCAGGCTAAGCAGGGGGAAAGCGTTATCCATTAGCGAAGCGTGTCCTCTTATTCGACCATAATGCGTTCCACATGGTCGCCGTAGAGCGCATCCAGCCCCTCGAGTGAATGTTCAATCAGCGCCAGCCAGGGCTCCGAGTAGAAACCGGCAATCACCAGGACCAACACCAGCGTACCTGCTATCAGCAACTCCATGCCCGAGGCGGGTGTTATCGCCCTGGCCCTTTCCCCCTCCGGCAGCGGCGAGAGGAAGGCGCGCTGAAACGCCCACAGCAGAAAACCCGCCGC
Source organism: Thiohalomonadaceae bacterium (assembly GCA_041547565.1). Lineage (GTDB taxonomy): Bacteria > Pseudomonadota > Gammaproteobacteria > Thiohalomonadales > Thiohalomonadaceae > JBFEUI01. The sequence goes on along the minus strand of JBFEUI010000014.1, from coordinate 27,242 downwards.
AATGACATTGCCCAGCGCCGCCGCGATGGTCACCAGCGCCCCGAAACGGTGCATCGCCGCCTCCAGAATCAGGTGTGCCGCATCAAATCCCGGCGTGCCCGGCATACCGACAATGGAGAGGCCGGCCAGCAGGAAGGTGACGCCGATAAAGGGGATGTGATCGAACAGCCCGCCCAGCCGGGGCAGCAACAGGGTGCGCGTGCGTTTGTATACCAGGCCCGCCATGAAGAACAGACCGGTTATGGCCAGTCCGAAGTTGACCGAAAGCAGCACACTGCCCTGAAATGCCAGGTGGTTGATGCTGAACATGCCGATGACCAGGATGCTGGTATGACTGACCACGGCAAAGGCCAGCAGACGGCGCATGTTGACCTGCAGCATCGCCAGCAGCGCGGCATAGAAGATACCCGCCATGGCGAAGGCGACGACATACGGATACCACTGCCCCACGGCCTCGGGCAGCAGCGGCAACAGGAAGCGCAGCATGCCATAGACACCCACCTTTACCCCGAGCAGGAAGATCGGCGCCACGGCGACACTGCCATGCTCAATCATCAGCGGCATCCAGCCGTGCAGCGGGAACAGCGGTGTACGGATCGCCAGGCCGTAGAACAGCAGGAAAAACACCAGCGACTGAATTGCGCTGTCGACCGGCGTGCCGTACAGACTCATCAGATCAAAGCTCCACTGGCCGGCATGCGTGTCGGCATAATTCCAGCCCAGCATGATGGTCCCTGCCAGCAGCAGGACAATGCCGGTACCCATGAACTGCAGGAAGCGCGTGAGCGCCATGTCGGCCTCGGGTGAGGTGGCCCAGCGCCACTCGAGATAACCGATCAGCCCCAGCTGCACCACGGACATCAGGGTAAACCAGAACAGGTCAACACTGACAAGCAGGCTCATTAGCGCAGCCTGCACGGCAAACACGACGGTAAGAAAACGGGAATGGGGATTGAGGCCGCGCACAGGCCCGTAGAGCACCACCAGCAAACCGGTCAGTGCAGCCAGCAACACGAACAGCACGGTTACCCCGTCGGCTGCCGCATGATAGGCAACAGGGCCGAACAGGGCGAACTGCTCGGCAAACTGCATCGCGCTTTGCTGGTGGTCGAAGCCCCGGTATAGGTCCACGGCCAACAGCAATTCCACACCCGCCGCCAAGATCCCCAGGGGCTTGCTCCATTTGCGCTCGCCGGCCATACCGATCACCGCGGCAACCAGCAGCGGGAAAAGCTGCAACGCAGCCAGCACAGGGTAGGTGGCGTGGGTACTCCAGTGAAGTTCGTTAATCACCATGCCCGCGCGCCCCTAAATGATAACGACCAGGGTTGCCATGATCAGAAGCAGCAGATAACGCGGCCGGCTCAACAGCTCTTCCACCTGCTTCACGTACACACCCAGGTGTTCAATGGCCGCCAGCAGCCCCTCGCTGCCCCCTCTGAGCACCAGGCGCTCCTCGAACCAGTAGAGCAGCGAGGCGAGCCAGCCCATAAAGCGCCCTAACAGGCCGCGGCCGTGTGCGACAATGCCGCTGTCCCCTTCCACCATGCTGCCGCTGCGCCGTTCGGCATCCCACTGCGCCAGCGAGGAGATCGCACTGGCCGAAACGGGCAGACCCACCATGCGGTTGACGATATGCTCATCGAACTCCTCGACATCGCGCGCCAGGGAACGGGTTGGCTTGGTGAACAGCCAGTCGGTCAGGTGATCCAGCCAGAAGCGGTGCAGTGCCGTGGTGTAGAGCCACTGACGCCGTGCCAGCCAGGCCGGCACGCCCCGCGTGGGCATCGCCATCAGGTGCATCAGGGCCGGTGCGTTGAGGAAGTGGTAGGCGCGCCAGATCGCATGCAGCACCAGGTGCCAGGCGGCCAGTTCAAACAGACCCAGACCGCATTCGAGGAACATCAGACCGACCTGCGCGGTGGTGGAAAACATCAGTGCGCTCTTCATGTCGGTCTGCACCCAGGTGGCGATCAAGCCGTAAAGTGCGGTGACTGCTCCAATGATCGCCAGCAGCAGCATCATGGCCGGGACCTGCTCAAACAGCGGTTGCAGGCGCAGCACAAGGTAGACGCCGGCGTGAACCATCAGTGAACCGTAGAAGATCGCGCTGGATGGCGTCGGCCCCTCCAGGGCGCGAGCGATCCAGGGGGCAAACGGCACGGCCCCCGACTTGGCGAGGGCCGCCAGCAGGAAGGCACCGACAATCAGGCCGGCATCCAGGCTGCTCAGTTGCATGCTGCCACTGGCAACGGTCGACCACTCTACCCCGCCGAGCCACAAGTACAGGAAGAAGATACCCAGTATAAAACCGGCATCACCCACGCGGTTGGTGACAAAGGCGCGGGTGGCGTTGGCAGTGGCGCCAGGGCGTTCCACGGCATAACCGATCAGCAAATACGAGCTGACACCCGCCAGTTCCCAGCCGACAAACATCAGCACGGCATTGCCTGCCAATACAATCAGCAGCATGGCGCTGGCGAACAGGCTGAGCACCATGAAAAAGCGCTGGAAGCCCGCCTCCCGGTGCATGTAGTTGACCGAGAAGCGCAGGGTAAGCAGGGTGATGGCCGCTACCAGTGTCGTCATCACCAGGCCCAGGGCATCGAGGTCAAAGCTGAAATTGATACGATAGTCGCCGCTGCCAAACCAGCTGCCCAGCACAACCTGTCCAGGCGCCCCGTGCCACAGCGCGGCCACATCAACCACCAGCATCAACAGCAGCGACAGCGCGGCGGCGCCGAGGGCAACCGCTGCGGTCTGCCCCTCGCCCGCTTCGCCGCGGTTATAACCCGCAATATAACCCAGGGCGAGATAGCCCGCTGCGAGCAGCGGCAGCAGCGGCACCAGCCAGATAAACTCGAGCCACTGCTCAATCATTTGCGATCACCTCCGGCTGGCGGATCAGTGCCGGGGCAAGCGGCCCGCAATGGCCTGCATACCAGGCCGCGGAATGCTCAACCTCGGGCAACCCGGCTTGCTGCCCCTGCCACGGCACAAAACCCTTGTCCGGTTCGAACACCGATATTTCACCACTCTCGGGGTGAATGGCGGAGACCAGCAGCCAGCCGTTGCCGATCAACTCCTGCAGGGGCGGCTGACGCATGTAGATCTCTGTCAGCATCGCCGTGGTCGCCTCCACGATCACCTGCAGCCGCATCGGCTCATGGATCTCGATCATCTGGCTCGGCAGACCGGTACGCAGATCGCTGGCCGCCCCATCCATCACCCCAAACAACCCGGTTACGTTGTGCATCACCTTGGTGCCGCATCCGTACTGTTCGTTATTCACGGTGGAGAAGTAGTACTCCAGGTTGATACCGGCCCCCACCGGACCGTTTGCCAGCAACAGGCGTTCCAGCACCGTGCCATCAGGGTCGATATTGGGGTCGTAGGAGATGAGGAACATGCGCCGGTCGAAAAAGGCGCCCTGGCTGACTGAACGGCGGCCGATCACGGCCACCGCGTTGGTGGCATGGCCCAGCTCGGGGCGGGCCTGGCTGAAATCGACCGCACGACCGGCGATATGTTTTGCTGCCTGCTCGCGCGTGGGCGCATCAGGTGCCGAGGCCAGTCGGCGGCAACGTTCATGGGCCGAGCCCACGGTCGCCGCATCGATGTCTTCGCGCAGCCTGGCAAAACGCCCCCGCAGCGGTTCGGGCACCAGGTCAGTGTCGTACCAGATAATGCCCTCGTGGCAGGTGTTGTGCTCGGCACCGAGAAACCAGGTATCCCCGGGAATCGTGATACCGCGCTCCTCGAGGATGGCCCGCACCTCGGGACGGTTCGCCATCGCGGCAAAGATACGGGCATTGGGACCGCTGTGCCGTCCACTGCAGGCGCCACAATCATAGGCGGCGAGATGGGGATTGTTCTGGCTGTTGGAGCCGTGCCCCATGATTACCGTCAGGGGGGCAAAGCCGCTTACCAGGCCGATATTCTGCAGGAAGGCCTCGACCCGGTCGGCCTGTTCCAGATCGGTAAAGCCGAGCTGTCGATTGTCGGGCGAGGCATCCGGTTTGACCTGCTCGGCACTAACCGCCAGGCGCGTTGCGATGCGGTCGTGTTCGAACCAACGACGCAGCCGCTCACTCAGCCGTCCCGTAGCCAGCGGCGCCACTAACTTGGCCACCATCACCGGCAGCGCCACCGGTGCCGCCACCGCAAGCAGCGCGGCGGTGCTGATCAGATTGCGGCGGGTTCCCTGGAAGAACAGGTCCTTGATGCGCAGGTGCAGGGCACGGCGAGCGCGGTGTAAAGAGAGCAGCGCCTCCTGTCCCGGCTGGGCCACTTCCCTCACCTCATGGCTGGGCACCAGTACCACGGGGGTCAGTCCAGTCGCCTGCTCATCATCCAGACCCCGATAAAAGTTGGGCACACTGAAGTGGGCAGCCGCCCCCAGCGTCTCCACATCGGGGGCCATCTCCTCCAGGTGGCGCCGGATGGCCTCCTCCCGCTCATCCATACAGAAGACGACCTGTGCCGCCGGCCGTTGTGTCCGTACTGCCCAGCGGCCACGGCGGTGGTTGCTGACCAGGGCATTGAATATCTGCTCCCGGTAGTGGCGCTCATAGGCCTGCAGCCAGATAAAACCGGCGCGATTGGGCGAGAGGCAGTCAATGGTGGAGAAGATATGCGCCAGTGCATCATCGTCAAGCTGGCGCACCTCGCCAGCGCTCATTCCCAGGTACTGTGCCAGCAGGAACAGGCGCCAGCCGTTACGATAGACGGTGTAGCCGGAGGGCCTGTCCGCCGCCGGACTCTGCCGCCACGTCCAGATCATGTCCGCCATATGCTGCCATTGCTGATACTCGGACGATGGCAGCGGGGTGCGGTCGAGCAGGCGCTGGACCTGCGTGGCCAGATACTCCGGCAGACGCTCGTTAAACAAGACAAAGCGGACATAGAGCTCTGAGCGGCGACGCCTGAAATACCAGCGCAACACGTCCAGATTGGCTTCCACCTGCCACTCCTCGCGGCAAACACGCTGTGCGAAAACCCGCTCCAGCACCAGCCTCACGGCCAGATAGTCGAGCATTTCGACCGGATACTCATCAAACCCTTCGTAACCCGGGTGATTGTGGCGCCACAGGAACATCCCCGACCAGCCCGGCAACTCCAGGGCCAGGCGCTCCAGGTAGTGCTCCCAGTGCTGCTCGGGTATACCCATAAGCTGCAGACTCTCGATCACCGCATCGAGCGGATCTTCCGACAGCGACTCAAGGGTAAAATGCCAGTCGGGCAGCCCTTCAAACAGCCATGCCATCTCGGTAGCGGCGCTTTTTATCCAGGCGGTATAGAAACCGTTGCTTCGTTCGGGGTTGTGCCATGCCGCCACCCCCTGATCAAGGTAGGAGGCAAGATGGCGGGCAAGGTAGGGGCGCAACTCATCCAGCAGGCTCCTGCCGCTCAACGCCTGAACCAGGGCACCAAGGGTTTTCTCCGGCCCGACCTGACCCCACAGCTCATCCAGAAGGCCCGCGGCCTCCTTGCGTGCCAGGAAGTGCACCATGGGCAGGTCCTGGGTGCCGTCCTCCTCGTTAAGCAACTGCGATAGCATCTGCTCCGCCTGCTCGGGTGAGAGATCCAGCATCTCTTCAGGGTGGAGAATAAAGTAGTCAAGGCCCAGCACCTCAAGGCAGGCGGCCCAGAGGTCATCGATGGCAGCCGCAGCAGCAGCATGCCCTTCCGTCCCGGCCGTCTCCAGCAGGCGCTCGCGGCTCGCCTCCGGCACATCCTGCCGGAATGAGGCAAGAGCGTTGTTCTCCTCTATCTGCCAGCTCAGTTCACAGGCTGTCAGCGGTTTCAGGTCGTGAACCAGTGCGGCAAGATAAACATCCCGGTAGCACAGTTTACGCCCGGCAATCTCAGTGATCTCTTTTTTTGCACTCAGGCTTTTATCCCTGTCGAGCACGGCGATCAGGTCATCCCGGTCAATACGTCCCTCCCGGTAATAGCGCCGAAACTGCTGTTGCGGGAGATAACCGTGGTTGCCGGTCACCTTCTCGGCCTCCATCAGCGCCTCGGGAAAGCTCAGGTGCTGGAAACCGTGCAATGTGTTGTGATGGACAAAATCCTTTATCGGCGCCTGACCGGGCAGCACATGCTCAAAGTGGCCGATCGCCTCGCGCAGACGCTGCCGCATATCTTGTTGCCCGGAGGGTTGGTTCGGCTGGCTCACGGTCCGTACTCCCCTCACATTCTTCCGCTGAACAGGGTGCTCAACTGGGTGACCGACGCGTTCATCAGTTCCAGCGTGGCCGCCGGGAAGATCCCGATTAACACAATCCCGGATACCAGTACGCTTGCCGCCGCCAGCTCTGCCGGACGCAGGTCGTCGATATCGCGCATTTCCGGACGCACCGGGCCGGTGAACAGGCGGCCCACGGTACGAATGGCATAGGCGGCGCTAATCAACACCCCGACACTGAGGAGCATGACAAGCCAGCCCCAGCGCTCGAAACCGCCGACAATGGCATGCAGTTCGGCAACAAATCCGGCCGTACCCGGCATGCCCACGGCACCGACAAAGGCGATAATGGTGAAAAAGGCAAACCTCGGTGTCACCCGGACCAGTGAACTGTAGTGGCCGATGTCGCGGGTGTGGGTGCGTTCATACAGCAAGCCGACCAGCAGGAAGGTCGCCCCGGCCACCAGGCCATGCGCCACCATCTGCATTAGCGCCCCGGTCAGCCCCGCGATATTGAGCGCGGCGATACCCAGCAACACCACCCCCATGTGGCTGACCGACGAGTAGGCGATCATCTTTTTCAGATCACTCTGACGCCATGCCAGCAGGCCGCCATAGATGAGGCTGAACAGGGCCAGTCCCGCCAGCACGCCCTGCAGCGCCACGACCGCCTCGGGCAGCATGGTGGCGGCACGAATGAGGCCGTAGGCACCCATCTTGAGCAGGATGCCGGAGAGCAGGATGGAAATCGGACTGGGGGCCTCCACATGGGCCAGGGGCAGCCAGCCATGCAGGGGAAATATCGGCATCTTCACCCCGAAACCGATGAGAAGCCCGAGGAAGATCAACAACTGGGTATGCGCCGGCAACTGCTGGGCACCGGCGGTCATCGCCGCCATGGAAAAGGAGTGCCCGGGGAGCGTATCGAACAGCACCAGCAGGCTCAGCAGCATAAACACCGATCCGCCCATGGTATAGAGGACAAAATTCAGTGCCGACATGTGGCGCTGCTTCCCCCCCCAGCGGTCGATGAGGAAAAACAGCGGTATCAGGGTCAGTTCCCAGAAGATGTAGAACAGCGACCAGTCCTGTGCCATGAACACGCCCAGCATGGCCGATTCCAGGGTCAACACCAGAAAGTAGTAGCCCTTGACCCTCTCCCGGATACTGCCGGAGGCGAGGATGGCGATGAATGTCAACAGGGTGGCGAGCAGCACCATGGGAAAGGAGAACCCGTCTATACCGAGCGCATAGGAGGTGCCAAGACGGGTATTCCAGGGTACCGTTTCGCTGAACTGCAGTGCGGCAGAAGCCGTGTCAAAGCGTGCAATCAGCCCCCACGACCACAGCAGGGCCGCGCCCGAGGCGAGTGTGGCAACACTCCTGATGAGCCTGTTATTCCCTGCCGGCAGCACGGCGATCAAGGCCGCACCGATGAGAGGCATTAGCAATAACAGCGTCAAGGTGTACATATGATTAAAGCGGCTAACCGATGTTCAACATGCCACGGTTAATCCAGAGCAGTATGGCCGGGATAGCAATTACAGCGAGCAGCACCGCATAAAGGAGGAGGGGGCAAAACGGCAGTTTGGTGCGCTTGCAGGCCGCCTCGAGAAAACATGACTTACACTTGGCCATATTCGGGAGTAATTATTATTGATCGTAAGCGCTTGAGATTATCAGAGAAGACTGATAAGCGGAAGGGGCAATGCCGTTGACCGGACCCGCCAAGCCTGCACAAGACAGGTCAATGCGTCCGGTAACACTGAAACAAAAAAGCCCGCTCATAACGAGCGGGCTTTGTATCCGTATGGTGGGCCGTGAAGGATTCGAACCTTCGACCAACTGATTAAAAGTCAGCTGCTCTACCGACTGAGCTAACGGCCCTTGGGAGGCGCATATCCTACCTATTTTGCTGAAAATGGCAAGCCCGATGTGGAAAAAAATGCATGGGCAGGAGACTGGTACGGCGGCGGAATGTGGAATCCGCCCACATTCCGCCAGCGCCGCACAGGGGCTTACCGCTCTCGTTAAATGTTTTCCAGCTTGCGCATCGCGCCGGGCAGCAGTTTGAAGTCCACCAGCGAGGTCACCAGCGCCTTCATGAAGGTGGCCTCCTCCTCGTAGACCATCTTGTAGTACTGGATTTTCATTGTCAGGGCGCTACCCAGTACGATCCCGCCGAAGGCGATGAACGAACCGAGTGCCAGGGTGGAGATGCCCGTGACCGCCTGGCCGATGGTGCAGCCCATCGCCAGGACACCACCGAGGCCCATCAGTACCGCGCCGATGGCGTGATTGAGGAAATCCCTGAAGTTGACGAACCACTCGATGCGGAAGCTGCGGCTGACAACCGACCACAATAGGGAACCGGCGATAACACCGAACACCGACATAATACCGAAGGTCAGCAGCGCGCTGCTCAGCCCCCCGGTGACAAAACCGAAGGTCTGTCCCATCGGGTTGATAAAGGTGAAGGACTGGGGCTGCAGCGGTGCAGCAGCAGCCGGTTTACCCTCTGCCGAGTCGGACATCATCTCCCACTCGCCATAGAAACCGGCAAGGCTGTAGGCATCGCCATCGGCGTCAATCATCACATTGCTGCTGACATACCAGGCCGCCAACACCGCAAGCCCCACCAGCACACCGCCGAGGATATTGTCGAAACTGCCGCGGAACTCGGCCGACTTGAAGGCATAGCCCAGCAGCAGCAGTGCGATAACGCCGCCAATTGCCATGCGGGCAGTGGCGGCAGCTTGCATGCTGACCAGTGACCCCAGGTCCTGCTTGCCCTGCAGGCTGATGGCCAGCGGGCGGATCCAGTCATAGAAAATCACGGAGAAGAGTGTTTGATCCGAGCCCGGGAAGGGATTGGTCATGAAATAGGCAATGACACCGATAATCACAAACACAACAATCGATTTGAGATTCCCGCCACCGATGCGAATCAGGGTCTTGTTACCACAGCCGCTTGCCAGCGTCATGCCGATACCGAACAGCAGGCCGCCGAGCAGGTTTTCGGCCCAGATCAACTGGCTGCCGCGGTAGGGGGGAAAGCTGCTATCGGGATTGGCCAGGCCGGCGGATTCAAGAATCAGCATACCGATAATGGCAACCGCCATGGCCAGCAGCCAGGCCCGGAAGCGGCCAAAGTCCCCCATATTCACCATGTCCGACACGGCGCCCATGGTACAGAAATTGGTTTTATTGACCACCGCACCCATCACCAGGGCGATGGCAAAGGTCGACCAGAGCAGCGCAGAATGCGCCTCGGCAAAGGATTCAAACAACATTCAGATAACCCTCAGAGTTTGGTGCACATATATAATTTTATATTTATCGCGTGCGTAGCATCTATTTCCAATCCCCCTCCCACGCACAGCCGACAAAATATCCGATTCCCGACACAATAGCCAGTACCGGAAGGGGGTAAGGGGATCCCCGAACTACCGCATAGGACGCATGGAAACGAGAATTATTTCATTTACTGCAGGCAATTACCGGGTGGTTCGGCCGTTCAGTCGCTGCGCGGCTGGTAGGGCGTGGGATCCGCCACCCCGGCACGGGCAAATCCGGCCGCGCGCAGGCGACAGGAATCGCACACGCCGCAGGCACGCCCCGCCGCATCCGGGTTATAGCAGGAGACGGTCAGGCCATACTCGACGCCCAGGCCTGTCCCGGTCTGGATGATCTCGGCCTTGCTCAGGTCGATAAGCGGGGTATGAATGGTGGTGTGCCTGCCTTCGATACCGGCACGGGTGGCCAGATTGGCCATCTTCTCATAGGCCTGGATAAACTCGGGACGGCAATCAGGATAGCCGGAATAGTCCACCGCATTGACACCGATGAAGATATCGACCGACTCCAGCACCTCGGCCCAGGCCAGGGCGAGCGACAGGAAGATGGTATTGCGCGCCGGCACATAGGTCACGGGGATCCCCTCCCCCATCTGTTGCGGCACAGCGATGCTGTCGTCGGTCAGTGCTGAACCGCCGAACTGGCGCAGGTCGAGTTGAATGCAACGATGCTCTTCAGCCCCCAGTGCTTGCGCCACCTTGCGCGCCGCCTCCAGTTCACAACGGTGACGCTGGCCGTAGTCGAAGCTCAGGGCATAACACTGATAACCCTCGTTACGGGCAATAGCGAGCACGGTGGCCGAATCAAGCCCACCGGAGACCAGCACCACGGCCTTTTTTTTATTTTTCACAGCTATTACCTACTAAAAAACAAAAGACCTTAACGCAAAGGATTCTTGGGTGGACGCCATATAGGGCGTGCCATGTGCGCCCTATATGATTATGCCTTCGTTCATCGCGGCGGCCATGGGCCGCCCTATTGGCTTACCCGATAAGCCGAAAATGGATTCCGGCCTTCACCTGAATGACGCAGTCGTTCAAACTCGCCAGCCATCAAAAAACCTTTGCGTCTTTGCACCTTTGCGTTGAAAGGTTTTTCCAGTCAGCGTCCCCGCTCGTCGCCCCAGAGGATCTTGTGCAGCTGCAGCTGAAAGCGCACCGGCAGACGATATTCCACGATCCAGTCAGCCAGCTGCCTCGGCTCAAGTTCACCAAAACAGGGGGAGAACAACACGTCGCAGCGCATGGGCAGTTCGTAACGCAGCAGGATCTCACGTGCCCACTCGAAGTCGTTGAAGTCGCAAATGACGAATTTCACTTGGTCGCCGCTACGCAGCAGCTCAATGTTCTCGTAGCGGTTTTGCGCCTGTTCGCCCGAGGCGGGTGTCTTGATGTCCATCACCCGCACCACGCGCGGGTCAACCTGGCCGATATCCAGCGCCCCACTGGTCTCCAGCGAGACACTGTAGCCCTCATCGCACAGTCGTGCGAGCAGCTCAAGACAGCCTTTTTGCGCCAGCGGCTCACCGCCGGTGACGCAGACGTGGCCGACACCGAAGCCGGATACCTGAGCCAGGATGGCATCAAGAGACAGCGACTCGCCGCCGCTGAAGGCGTAGCTGGTATCGCAGTAGCGACAGCGCAACGGGCAGCCGGTCAGCCGGATGAAGACCGTCGGCCAGCCTGCGCTGTCAGCCTCGCCCTGCAGCGACAGAAAGATCTCGCTGACCCGCAGGCTTGTCGCCTCGTCCATCGTCTGTGTCACTGCTTCTGCAAGCGCTTGAGCAGCGAGTCGGCCTGCCCGGACTCGGTGGTATCGGGGTAGCGCTGCTTGAGCTCTTCCAGTGTCTTTCTGGTCTCTTCCGGCTGGCCCAGTTCATTGTAGCTGTAGCCGATCTTCAGCATCGCCTCGGCCACCTTGGGGCTGTTGGGATAGGCGCTTATCAGCTTGCGATAATCCTCAATGGCCTCCTTGAAATGACGCCGTGCGTAATTGGCCTCGCCGACCCAGTACTGGGCGATGTGGGCATAGCGGCCGGAGGGGTAGCTCTTGAGAAAATCCCTGAAGGCACTGATCGCCTGTTCGTAGCGCAGCTCCTTCAGCAGGTCGAAGGCCCGCTGGTAGGCCTCACGTTCCTTGCGCACCTGCGCAGGTGAGGCGCTCTGGACCGGTACGGCCGCTTGCGCTGCCGGTTGCGGTGCCTTGTCGGGCGTGCCACTGACAAGACCGCTCGCCGCCGGTGCTGCGGTGCTGGCGCCGCCCTCGCGTTCCATGCGCGAGAGGCGCCGGTCAATATCGAGATAGAGCTCCCGTTGGCGTTGCTTGAGCTGGTCAATCTGGAAGGTCTGCTGCTCGACCTCGCCGCGCAGCTGCTGCACCTCCTGCTGCAGCGCATCGAGGCGCGTTAGCATCTCCACCAGCGACTGGCTGGCGAGCAGTTTTTCCAGGCGCTGCACCCGTTGCTCAAGTGGCGAAGGCGTGGGGGCCGGTGCGGCCTGGGCCGACCCGGCGCCAAGGCCAACCAGACACAACGCACAAATCAGTGTATTTACAGATCGCATATTCCGTCCCATCAATAACCCGAATAGAGCAGTTCCACGCGCCGGTTCAACCGCCAGGAGGCCTCGTCACGCCCCAGCGCCACCGGCCGCTCCTCGCCGAAGCCGATAACCTGCAACTGCTCGCGCGAGGCGCCTTGCACGCTAATCAGCCGTTCGACGGCGCGGGCACGGCGCTCGGACAGGGCCAGGTTGTATTCACGCGTACCACGCTCATCGGCGTGCCCCTCCACAACCACGGAGATATCGGGGTGCAGGCTGATAAACTGCGCGTGCGCCGCCAGACGCTGCTGGTCTTCCGGACTCAGATCACTGCTGTCATAGGCGAAATAGAACACACGCTTGGACAACGGGCTGTCGGGATTGTTGAGCGCCTCGACACTGAATTCACCGGCCATGGCCATGGCGGTGGATTCCGCCCCCGCGGCCCCCTCCGCTTCCGCTTCCGCTGCCGCCTGCTGATCGCCATTGATGCTGCGCTCCTCCACCGGCACATCCTCCGGGCGTTGCTGCGGGCCGGTACAGCCCTGGAGCAACAGGAGCCCCGCTGCCAGCAGTAAAAGGCCTGTATTGAGTCGTTTCATTGGCTCCTCCTAATATTGAAAATAAGGTGACCAGGCCGGCTCCCGCACATCACCACTGCGCAGGCCGAGACGCTGGTGCGCGCGGCCGTCGACGGAGACGGCCTCCAGCACACCGCGACCATTCACCTCGGTCGCAAAGATTATCATGCTGCCGTTGGCAGCAAAGCTGGGCGATTCGTCCAGGCGGCTCTGGGTCAGGACACGAAGATTGTTGGTGGCCAGGTCCAGCACGGCGATACGAAACGTGCCGCCGTTGCCGTGGACCATGGTGATGCGCTTGCCGTCGGGCGAGAAGGCGGCGCGCGCGTTGTAGCGCCCCTCGAAGGTGATACGTTGCGGCCGGCCCTCGGGGCCGCCGCGCCCCACGCCGACCCGATAGATCTGCGGGCGTCCGCCACGGTCGGAGGTGAAGATCAACGACTTGCCGTCCGGCGACCAGTTGGCCTCGGTATCGATGGCATAGGAACGGGTGATGCGCACCAGACGCCTGTCCTGTAGATGCAGCACATAGATATCCGGATTGCCCTCCTTGGAGAGGGTCAGGGCCAGGCGGCTGCCATCCGGCGACCAGGCCGGTGCACTGTTCAAGCCCTTGAACTTCGCCACCGCATCGCGCTTGCCGCTGGCGATGTCCTGGACATAGACCTCACTGCGGCCCTGCTCGAAGGAGACATAGGCCATACGTTGCCCATCCGGTGACCAGGCCGGCGACAGCAGCGGCTGTTTAGAGGTGAGGATCACCTGCTCGTTGAAGCCGTCCGCGTCGGCGATGGACAGTTTGTAGCTGGCAGTTTTATTAGCCCGGCGGTCCACCGTCACATAGGCCACATGGGTGGCAAAGGCACCCGGCTCGCCGGTCAGCTGTTCATACAGAATATCGCTGATCTTGTGGGCCACACGCCGTGCCTGGATGGTGCTAAACGGGATGCTGTAGCCGGTCACCTGCTCGCCGCGCAACAGGTCGAACAGCTGAAAATTGGCCGTGTAGCCCGTGCCCTGCTGCTGCACCTGGCCAATCACCAGGTGATCACTACCGGTCTCTTTCCAGCGTGAAAAATCGATCTTCTGTCCGGGCCGTACCTGCGCTACCAGTTTGTCATCGCTCAGCGGTGCAAAGCGCCCGCTACGCGCCAGGTCGGCACGGATGATCGCGGCGATGTTCTCCGGCGGCGTCCCCTCGCCCTGCCAGGCAAAGTCGGCCACGGCGATGGGCAGGGCGCCCTCGGCCCCCCCGGCCACGGTGATCTCCAGGCGCGCCTGGGCCAGTGACCCCCACAACAACAGACCAAAACAGAAAATGTGTAATACGCGTTGCACAGCTACCCCTATGGGATGAATGTAAATACAAGCTCTCTATCAAACAGCGCCTGTTCCGGCGGTTTCGGCAGCGGTGAGGCCTTGAGCACCGCATGTTCGACCGACTTGTCCAGCGCCGCATTGCCGCAGCTTTCGATGAAGCGCACGCTTACCACATCGCCGGTGGGCAACTGGTTCACTTCCAGCCGACAGGAAAAATCTGCCGGACTGCCGGCCGGGCGCAGCCAGTTGCGCCTCACCTTGTCGGCCACCAGGGAAATATATTCCAGTTGCATGGCCTGACGCTGTGAACTGGTCTCCTGTTCCAGCTTCTGCTGCTCGGCGGCCAGTTTCGCCTTCAGTGCAGCCTCGGCCGCCTTGCGCTTGCGCGCCTCCTCGGCCTGGCGCTTTTTCTCCGCCTCTTCCCTGGCCCGCTTCTCGGCCTCGATTTTACGTTGCTTCTCCAGTTCGGCCAAACGCTGCTTTTCCGCCTCCTGCTTTTTCTTCAGCGCCTGCTGCTCCTTTTTCAGCTTCGCCAGCCGCTGCTGCTCGGCCTTGCGTTTTTTCTCCTCGGCCCGGCGCTGCTTTTGCTCCGCCTCACGTTTGCGCTTCAACGCCTGCAGACGGCGTTCCTCTTGCGCCAGTTGCGACTGGCGTTGCTTCTCCTTCTGCTGCAGCTTCTTGATCTCGGCCTGCACCTTCGCGCTGTCGACCGCCACCGCCTCGACCGCCTGCTGCTGGACAGGCAATGCCGCGGGTTTGGGCCGCTCACTGCCGAGACTGAAACTGAGCAGCCCCAGCAACAGCAGATGCAGCATAACAGTCCCGATGAGCGGAACGAACCTGTCCTCGGTCATCCTCACGGCCGTTACGCCTCCGGCGGTTCGGTGAGAAAGCCCACCTTCGCCACACCCGCCTTTTTCAGCGAGGCAATCAACTGCACCACCTTGCCGTAGGCGACATTGCGATCGGCACCCACATTCACCGGAATACCCGGGTAGAGTTGTATCGCCGCCACGGAGCGGGCGATCACCGTCTCCAGGTCGAGCACCTCTGTCGGATTGGCATTCAGGTTCAGGTAATAACTGCCGTCACTCTTCACCGAGATCACCAGCAGCTTACCGTCCCCCGAGGTGACCGGCTCGGCCTCGGCACGCGGCAGATCGACCTTCACACCCTGCGTCAGCAGCGGGGCGGTAACCATGAAGATCACCAGCAGCACCAGCATCACATCAATGTACGGGACGACATTGATCTCTCCCATGGGTCGACGGCGTTTGCGTTGCTGTGCCATGTGGCTCGACTACTCGGTTGCGGCAGCCGCCGGCGCATGGGCCTTGTGCTGCAGCAGCGAGGTAAACTCATCCTGGAAACTCTCGTAGCGTCCTTCCAGGCGCTCGACGGCATTGGCAAAACGGTTATAGGCAATGACCGCGGGTATCGCGGCAAACAGCCCCATGGCGGTGGCGATAAGCGCCTCGGCGATGCCTGGTGCCACCATCGACAGGGTGGCCTGCTGCACCGACCCGAGTGCGCGAAACGAGTTCATGATACCCCACACGGTGCCGAACAGGCCGACATAGGGGCTGGTCGAGCCCACCGTTGCCAGAAAGGCCAGGTGCGCCTCCAGCTGATCCACTTCACGGTTGTGGGCAACGCGCATGGCACGCTGGGAACCCTCGACCACCGCCATCGGCTCCACCCCGCCCTGTTTGCGCAGGCGGGCAAATTCACCGAAGCCCGCCTCGAACACCGAACCGAGACCGGCCAGTTCGTCGCGGCGCTTGGTCAGGGTTTTGTAGAGCTGAACCAGATCGATGCCGGACCAGAATCGCCGCTCGAAGCTCTCGGCATCCTCACGGGCCGACTTGAGCAACAGCCATTTCTGGATGATGAAATACCAGGAGACAAAGGAGGCGGCAAGCAGCAGCAACATCACCAGTTGCACCACGATACTGGCCTCGGCAAACAGCCCCCACAAAGACATATCCGTATTCATTATCACTCCACGCTGATCGATGCAGCGATAGCTTTCGGAAGCGGCTTCGGCCTGAGACTGACGGCGTCCAGGCTGGCGATCTTGATGTCGCCCTCGCACAACACTTCCCCACCCCGTATAACCTGCTGGGCAAACGACATGCTCGCCCCGCCAAAGTTTGTCACGCGTGCGTTCACATCCAGCAGGTCGTTAAACCGCGCCGGTTTGCGGTAGTCCAGTTTTACCGCGCGTACGGCAAATATGACCCCGTCGTTGTCGATGAGTTCATCCTGTTCAAAGCCCAGCTGGCGCAGCCATTCGGTTCTCGCCCGTTCCATGAACTTCAGGTAATTGGCGTAATAGACCACGCCACCGCTGTCGGTGTCCTCGTAATAGACGCGCACCGGCAGGGAAAACAGCTTCACTGCTGCTCCCCGCCGAGCAGCTCCATCTCCTGCTGCCGCACCGAGTCCGCCTTCGGCGGCGTCAGTCCGAAGTGCAGGTAGGCACTGTTGGTGGCCACCCGGCCGCGGCGGGTACGCATCAAAAAGCCCTGCTGAATCAGGTAGGGTTCCAGCACATCCTCGATAGTGCCGCGCTCCTCACCGATGGCGGCGGCCAGGTTGTCGACCCCCACCGGCCCGCCGTCGAATTTCTCGATAATGGCCAGCAACAGGCGCCGGTCCTGCATATCAAAACCGTTGCTGTCCACATCGAGCATGTCGAGCGCCCGATCGGCGACATCGCTGGAGACCCGGCCATCGGCCTTCACCTCAGCGTAATCGCGCACCCGGCGCAGCAGGCGGTTGGCGATACGCGGCGTGCCGCGGGAGCGGCGCGCAATCTCGTGCGCCCCCTCATCGTCGATGGGCATATTCAGGATATGGGCCGAGCGGCGCACGATATGGGCCAGTTCCTCTGTGCTGTAGAACTCAAGACGCTGCACGATGCCGAACCGGTCGCGCAGCGGCGAGGTGAGCATACCGGCACGGGTGGTGGCACCCACCAGGGTAAACGGCGGCAGGTCGAGCTTGATGGAACGGGCCGCCGGTCCCTCACCGATCATGATGTCGATCTGGTAATCCTCCATCGCCGGGTAGAGCACCTCCTCCACCACCGGGCTGAGACGGTGGATCTCGTCGACGAACAGCACATCGTGCGGCTCCAGGTTGGTCAACAGCGCAGCCAGGTCGCCGGGGCGTTCCAGCACCGGACCGGAGGTCTGGCGGATGTTTACATCCAGTTCATTGGCGATGATATGCGCCAGCGTGGTCTTGCCCAGCCCCGGCGGGCCGAACAGCAGCACATGGTCCAGGGCCTCGCTGCGCTTTCTGGCGGCATGGATGAAGATCTCCATCTGCTCGTGAACCGCGCGCTGGCCGACATAGTCGGCAAGCAGCCTGGGGCGGATGGCACGGTCCTGGGCCTCCTCATCGGTTATCGGCTCGTTGCTTATCAGGCGGTCGGTTTCAATCATCAGTGGGTCAAAATGCCGGCAAAGAGAAAAAATTCAATGTCCTGAAATATACCCTGTTCGCCATTTTTATTCGCGTTTTCCCTGTTAAATTTGCACAACAAGCCGCTTGGCTTGAGCAGCATCACACTATTTGACGGCCTGCTTTAATGCTGCGCGGATAAGCTCCTCGCTGCTCAGCCCCTCATCCTGTACCCCGCTGACCAGGCGGCTGGCCTCCGGCGGCTTGTAGCCCAGGGCAATCAATGCGCTCACCGCATCACGTACCGCATCCGGTGCCATTTCGCCGGCAACCGTTTGCCGGTTTTCGGCCGTTGGCAACAGCGGGGCAGGCTGCCAGTCATCCAGCCGGTCGCGCATCTCCACAATGAGCCGTTCCGCCGTCTTCTTGCCGACACCGGGCAGACGCACCAGGGAGGCGGTATCGTTGTCCTGAATGCAGCGGGCAAAATCGTCCGCACTGATACCCGAGAGGATGGTCAACGCCAGTTTGGCCCCGACGCCGTTGATCTTGATCAGGGCACGGAACATGCGCCGCTCCGCTTCACTGGCGAAACCGAACAGCAGGTGGGCATCCTCGCGCACCACCAGGTGGGTATAGAGGGTCAGTTGCTCACCGGTGGCGGGCAACTGGTAGAAGGTGCTCATCGGCGCCTCGACCTCGTAGCCGACGCCGTTCACGTCGAGCAGCAGTTGCGGCGGCTGTTTCTCTGTCAGGATCCCCCGTAAACGTCCTATCACCTGTAGCGTCCTCCTCGACTGGCCTGTACACCGGTCAGCTGGCCGATGGTCTGGCGGGTGTGGCTGTGGCACAGGGCCACCGCCAGGGCATCGGCGGCATCGGCCTGGGGCATGCCCGGCAACTTCAACAGTGCCTGCACCATGTGCTGCACCTGCTCCTTGGCGGCATTGCCCTTGCCCACGGTCGCCTTCTTGATCTCTGCGGGGGTGTATTCGCTTAGCGCCAGGCCCTGTGACATCACGGCACAGATGGCGGCGCCCCGGGCCTGACCGAGTTTCAGCGCGGAGTCGGGGTTGCGGTGCATGAACACCTGTTCGATGGCGACCTCATCGGGGGCGTAGATACGCACCAGGTCGCTCATGCCGTCAAAGATGGTCTTCAGGCGCAGGGCAAAATCACCGTCCCCGGCACGGATACAGCCGCTTTCCACATAGCTGATGCGCCCCTTCACCTGCTCGATGATGCCAAAGCCGGTGATGCGGGAGCCGGGATCGATACCTAAAATGCGAGTCATACCAGTTACTAGAACCTAGTTTCTAGGTGCTAGGAAAGTTGTTCCATCACCTCATCGCTGAAATCGGCATTGTTGTAGACATTCTGCACATCGTCGAGGTCTTCCAGGGTATCGACCAGGCGCATCACCTTCTGCGCGTCATCCAGTTCCAGGTCGACCGAGGTGGAGGCCTGCATGGTGATATCCGCCATGGAGGGCTCCAGCCCGGCTGCTACCACAGACTCTTTTACCTCGGTAAAGGACTCGGGTGTAGTAATCACATCGACTGAACCGTCATCGTTGGTGACGATGTCCTCGGCACCGGCCTCCAGGGCCGCCTCCATGATCTGCTCCTCGTCCCCTTCGGCGAAGGTGATCACCCCCTGTTTGGTAAACAGGTAGGCCACCGAGCCGTCGGTACCGAGGTTGCCGCCCGCCTTGGTAAAGGCGTGGCGCACCTCGGCCACGGTGCGATTGCGGTTGTCGGTCAGGCAGTCGACCATCACCGCCACGCCATTGGGGCCGTAGCCCTCGTAACGCACCTCTTCGTAGTTCTCGCCATCGGTATCACCCGAACCACGCTTGATGGCGCGGTCGATGGTGTCCCGGGTCATATTCGCACCCAGCGCCTTGCTCACCGCATCGCGCAGACGCGGATTGCTGTCCTGATCCGGGCCGCCGCTGCGTGCCGCCACGGTGATCTCGCGGATCAGCTTGGTGAATATCTTGCCGCGCTTGGCGTCCTGCGCCGCCTTGCGGTGTTTGATATTGGCCCATTTACTGTGTCCTGCCATGAAACTCCCACCTTCTTGAACGCATACAAATGCGCATCATTGTACCACTATTTTGTGCTTTCTTTGGACCTGACAGCCAGCAATTCGATGCAAGTAATAAACCCGTTATTACTGAAAATTGGCAAAAATCATTAACTGTTCAGCTGCTTTTCGCCGGCTGTTAAATAAGTCATCTCTCTTAATTCCCTAAGAAGCGGGCGAGCGAAGGAAACTGAAGGCCGCGAGCACCGGAATGGCGTTTCTCGCCTACATGGATGTAGGTGAGGGGCGTGAGCAGGACGCGGTAGCTTTGCTTACTTCTTGTTGCTATAGACAAGAAGGAAGTTACCCGCCTGGTAGCTTTAAGCATTGACACTCTTGTGGCGGGCAATAGTTTCTCTCAGCCTCTGTAACAAGATGCCTTTCATCCGATGAAAACAACCTACCAATTTATTCGAAACGTCCATGCTTCAAAAAATGGCACACCTGCCGCGCCACCCTGGCCGAAAGCAGCATCCCCATGTGCGACACATTCAACACGCAGTGATCGGCCATGCCCGCCAGTTTCGTCTCCTCGACCGTTACCGTGCCGTCGTTGGGCCTCGGCAGTGACGGCACCAACCAGCCGAAACCCAGCGCCAGGCGCCCGGCGAGCGAGCCCAGCTCACGCTCACCCTGCCATGCCGGCAACTGATCGGTCAGGGCCGAGAGACTCTCCCCCATCAGGCGGCGGCACAGGATGTTTTTGCCAAGACGCAGCGCCGTGTAGCTGCCCTGGTGAGGGGTGCCGAGGGTGACGATACGCCCGTGTGGCTGTTGTGGGAAATCGGAAAGAAGGCGTCGAATCACCAGACCGCCCAGGCTGTGGCCGACCAGGTGAACCGTATCGTTTGAGGTGGAGCTGAGCAACTGCTGCAGCCCGGCAGCATTCTGCTCCAGACCTGCATGGACGGTGCGGTAGCGGAATTGCAGCACCTCGTAGCCGCAGCGACGCAGCCGCTGGCGCAGCAGCGTCATGTCGTGGCCGGTCATCCACAGACCGTGCACCAGAACGACAGTTTGATGATTAGATACAAGTTTCAAGATACAAGATACAAATGTCCTAAGAGCAACTACAGCAAAGCCTAGCTGTCTTTTTCAACTTGTATTTTTTCTCTTGTATCTTTTTCCTGCCTAAGGTCAGGGCGAGACTTCCAGCATCCGCTCCAGCGCCACCTTCGCCTGTGACGCCTCATCGGGGGCCACCTTGATCTGGTTGACCACGTTGCCCGCGGCCAGGTTTTCCAGTACCCACGCCAGGTGCTGCGGGTCGATGCGGAACATGGTGGAGCACATGCAAACGGTCGGCGACATGAAGTGAATGTGCTTGCCCTCGTGCTTGAACTGCTCGTGCAGGCGGTTGACCAGGTTCAGTTCGGTACCGACCAGCCAGCGGGTGCCCGGTGCCGAATCGCGAATGGTCTTGATGATCATCTCCGTCGAGCCGACGTGATCGGATTTTTGGCACACCTCGAACGGTGATTCGGGGTGGGAGATGATCTTGGCATCCGGGTGGATCGCCTTGAACTTGTCTATTTGCTCGGGCTGGAACATCTGGTGTACCGAGCAGAAGCCCTTCCACAGGATAATACGCGCCTGTTTGATCTGTTCGGGCGTCAGGCCGCCCAGCGGCTGATCGAAGTCCCACACCACCATCTCATCGAGCGGGATCCCCATGGAATAGCCGGTATTGCGGCCCAGATGCTGGTCGGGAAAAAACAACACCTTCTCGCGCTGATTGAAGGACCACTCCAGCACCTTCTGTGCGTTGGACGAGGTGCAGACGATACCGCCGTGGCGGCCGCAGAAAGCCTTCAGGTCGGCCGCCGAGTTGATATAGGTGACCGGCGTGACCTGCTCGTCCGGCTCGAGCACCTCGGACAGCTCGCGCCACGCCCGTTCCACGTTGGCCAGGTTGGCCATGTCGGCCATGGAACAGCCGGCGGCCATGTCCGGCAGGATGGCCACCTGGTCGTCACGCGACAGGATATCGGCCACCTCCGCCATGAAATGCACACCACAGAAGACGATGTACTCGGCCTCCGACCCGGCCGCCTGGCGCGACAGCTTGAGCGAGTCTCCACTGAAGTCGGAGTGGTGAAACACCTCCTCGCGCTGGTAGTGGTGCCCCAGGATCACCAGCCGCTTGCCCAGCTTCTCCCTGGCAGCCAGGATGCGCGCTTCACACTCGGCCTCGTCCAGGAGGGCGTAGTCCTGCATGGCTAGAACTTGGCTCGTCATAGATTGCTTTCGTTTCCAACAGGTTGTTGAGATGTCCAGGGGACAACAGTCCCCTGGACGACAGGCTTATTTGCTGTCCTTTTCCTTGGCCGGCTTGGCGATGCGAATGCCAAGTTCGATCAGCTGTTGCGGGGAGACACCGGAGGGGGCCTCGGTCAGCATGCACGCGGCGCTCTGGGTCTTGGGGAAGGCCATCACGTCGCGAATCGACGAGGCGCCGGTCATCAGCATCACCAGGCGATCCAGGCCGAAGGCCAGTCCCCCGTGCGGCGGACAGCCGTACTTGAGCGCCTCGAGCAGGAAGCCAAACTTCTCCTGTGCCTCCTCATCGGAGATACCCAGCGCCTTGAACACCTTCTCCTGCACCTCGGAGCGATAGATGCGCATGGAACCGCCGCCCAGCTCGGTGCCGTTGAGTACCATGTCGTAGGCGCGCGAGTAGCAGGCGCCCGGATCGGACTCCAGCAGCTCGATATGCTCTTCCTTGGGCGAGGTGAAGGGGTGGTGCAGCGAGTACCAGCGGTTGTCGCCCTCATCCCACTCGAACATGGGGAAGTCGACCACCCACAGCGGCCGCCAGCCGTGCTCGACGATATCCAGATCGTGGCCCAGCTTGACGCGCAGCGCGCCGAGGGCCTCGTTGACGACCTTGGCCTTGTCGGCACCGAAGAAGACCAGGTCGCCGTCTTCCGCACCGACCCGCTCCATGATTCCGGCGATCACCTCATCGGGCAGGAACTTGAGGATCGGGGACTGCATCCCCTCGCGCCCACTGGCGACCTCGTTGATCTTGATGTAAGCCAGACCCTTGGCCCCGTAGATGCCGACATACTTGGTGTAGTCGTCGATCTCCTTGCGCGTCAGCTCCCCGCCCTTGGGCACACGCAGCGCCGTGACGCGGCTGCCGGCATCGTTGGCCGGGCCGGAGAAGACCTTGAACTCGACCTCTTTCATCAGGTCGGCCACCTCGACCAGCTCCAGCGGGATGCGCAGGTCGGGCTTGTCTGAGCCGTAACGCGCCATCGCCTCGTCATAGGACATGCGCGGGAAGGGGTTGGGCAACTGTTCTTCCAGGACGTTAGCAAACAGCTCGCGGATCATCGCCTCCATCATGCCCATGATCTGCTCTTCGTCGAGGAAAGAGGTCTCGATATCGAGCTGGGTGAACTCGGGCTGGCGGTCGGCACGCAGGTCCTCGTCGCGGAAACAGCGCACGATCTGGTAGTAGCGGTCCATGCCGGAGACCATCAGCAGCTGCTTGAAGATCTGCGGCGACTGCGGCAGGGCAAAGAAATTGCCGGGATGGGTGCGGCTCGGCACCAGGTAGTCGCGCGCGCCCTCGGGGGTGGCCTTGGTCAGCATCGGGGTTTCCATATCGAGGAAACCGTGGTTGTCCAGGTAGTAGCGCAATACACGTGTGATCTCGGAGCGAAAACGCATGCGCTCGAGCATCTTGGGCCGGCGCAGGTCGACATAGCGGTAGCGCAGGCGGTGCTCCTCGCCCACCTCGTCATCCTCAATGTCGAGCATGAACGGCGGCGTTTCCGATTTGTTCAGGATGGTCAGGCTCTGGCCCAGCACCTCGACCTTGCCGGTCGGCAGGTCCGGGTTCTCGGTTCCCTCGGGACGCAGGCGCACCTTGCCTTTGACATGCAGCACGAACTCGTTGCGCACACTCTCGGCGGTGGCGAACACATCAGGCAGATCGGGGTCGAAGACCACCTGGGCAAGGCCCTCGCGGTCGCGCAGGTCGATAAAGATGACCCCGCCGTGGTCGCGGCGGCGGTGTACCCAACCAGCGAGTTCTACCTCCTGGTCGATATGGGATTCGTTGAGTTGACCACAATAGTGGCTTCGCATGGCCTTAATCCTGTCACATTGCTTGGGGTAAAAGCGGGAATGTTACGGCTCGCGGGCGTTCTGTGCAACTGCACGCTGCGCCGACAGCCCGTTTTAAAGGCCGGATGCGGGGTGTCCTGAAAGGCTAGCGGGAGGCGGCCGGACAGCTACCGCTGCCGCAGGATGAGGCGGCCGGACAGCTGTTCTGGGTCTTGCTCTTGAATTGAAAGCCACCGGTGGCAGACATCAGCTTGTGCAATTGCTGTTCGTGACAGGCTGGGCACTCGCGCAGCGGCTCGTCACTCATCTTCTGCAAGGCCTCCAGCCGGTGTCCGCAGGCCTTGCACTCATATTCATAGATCGGCATCGAAAAACCTCAAAACGCTATATACGTCAAAACGGGGTCGGGAAACTATAAACCGGCGGCCTGCGGGCGGCAACGCGGCTAGCGCATCAGCCAGTACTCCTCCTCATCGCCGGAGGTACGGGTAATATTCTCCTTGACCTGCTCGATGGCCCGCTTCAGGTTGGTCTGTTCCTGCACCGCCATGCCCGAGTGGTAGAACAGGTCCGCCGCCTTCAACACCTTCTTCAGCTGTTCGACCTGGTAGGTGTAATTGAGCAGGCTTTTGGCCAGAAAGTGCGGATCTTCCCCCTGCTCGCGCATACGCGCCGCCTCCGCCAGGGCTGTTTTGAGTTCTTCTTCCGTCGGCATTCCCATTGCTTTCTCCATACACTTCAGACTACAAGCCTCTTTTATAAGCTGTTTACAGCCCCACTTCAATTGAGCGCATTGATTGTTCGGCGCACCAATACCATAGTTTTATGGTATGGTACTTACCCAAGACAGTTTCCAGATTTTGACCAGAAATAGTAGATTTGTAGCATGCACATCAAGTACACCGAGGCACCCAGGGACCAGCGCAATGACATGAGAACGCTGCATTCCCTGGTGCCGTTTTTGTGGAACTATCGCGGCCGTGCGGGACTGGCGCTGTTGTTTCTGGTGATGGCGAAACTGGCCACCGTGGGGATCCCCCTGGCACTGAAGGAGATCGTCGACCTGCTGGACAACCCCGAGGGCCGCCAGCTGGCGCTGCCCATCGCACTGCTCGTCGGCTACGGCCTGCTGCGCTTCGGCAGTTCCGCCTTCAACGAGCTGCGCGATGTGGTGTTCGCCAAGGTGCGCCACGGCACCATGCGCCAGCTCTCGCTCAAGAGTCTCGACCACCTGCACAAACTGTCGCTGCGCTACCACCTGGAACGCAAGACCGGCGCCATCTCCCGCGATATGGAACGCGGCACCCGTTCCGCCTCATCGCTGCTCAACTACATGCTGTTCAGCATCCTGCCCACCCTGGTAGAACTCGGCCTGGTTACCGGCATCCTGCTGTTCAACTACAGTGCCTGGTTTGCCGTGATCACCGTTGTGACGGTGATCTGCTATGTCATCTTCACCTTCCTCATCACCGAGTGGCGCATGCAATTCCGCCACCGCATGAATGCCAAGGATTCGGAGGCCAACTCGCAGGCGATCGACAGCCTGATCAACTACGAGACGGTAAAGTATTTCGGCAACGAAGCGTATGAACACCGCCGTTACAGCGACACCCTCAAGGAGTGGGAGGACGCGGCGATCAAAAGCCAGACCTCGATGTCCGGGCTGAATATCGGCCAGGGCGTGATGATCGCCGTGGGCGTGACCCTGATCATGATCCTCGCCTCGCAGCAGGTCATCGCCGGCACCATGACACTGGGTGACCTGGTGCTGGTCAACGCCTTTATGCTGCAGGTGTTCATCCCGCTGAATTTCCTCGGCGTGGTTTACAGTCAGCTCAAACATGCCCTTTCAGACATGCAGCAGATGTTCCACCTGTTGCAGCAGGTGCCCGAGATCAAGGACCGGCCCGATGCAGCGCCACTCGAGGTCGGCGAGGGCGAAATACGCTTTGAGCATGTCGACTTTGCCTACCAGCCCGAGCGCGCCATCCTGCACGATGTGAATTTCCTCGTGCCGGCGGGGAAAAAGGTGGCGGTGGTCGGCCACAGCGGCGCCGGAAAATCCACCCTCTCGCGCCTGCTGTTCAGGTTCTACGATGTCACGGCGGGACGCGTATTGATCAACGGCCAGGACGTGCGTGATGTCACCCAGACCAGTCTGCGCCATGCCATCGGCATCGTGCCGCAGGACACGGTGCTGTTTAACGATACCGTCTACCACAACATCCTTTACGGCCGTACCGATGCCACGCAGGACGAGGTAATCGAGGCGGCACGCACGGCCAACATCCACGACTTTATTGCATCGCTGCCCGAGGGTTACCAGACGGTGGTCGGCGAACGGGGCCTGAAACTCTCCGGCGGCGAGAAGCAGCGTATCGCCATCGCCCGCGCCATTATCAAGCAGCCGCGCATCCTGATCTTCGACGAGGCCACCTCCTCGCTCGACACCAGGTCCGAGCAGTCGATACTCGATGCGCTGCGCCAGGTCGCCGCTGACCACACCACGCTGGTGATCGCCCACCGCCTCTCCACCATCGTCGATGCCGATCAGATCCTGGTCATGGACCACGGAGAAATTGTTGAACGCGGCAGCCACCGCGAGCTGCTGGAATACAACCAGCGCTACGCACAGATGTGGGCACTGCAACAGCAGGAAGAGGAGGAACAGGCGTCAAAGGCTACGGCGGTGGCGTAGTGGGTGAGTGGGTGAGTGGCCTCCATGCTATCCCTTACTTTTCACCTATTCACCCATTCACCTTTCCTTTACCCACTAGGCCATAGGGCGGGCCGTGCCCGCCATTCAGATGCCGGTTCGGCGCCCATGGGGCGCCCTATATTCGTTTCACCTTTCACGTTTAACGATTTTCTTCACCCTTCACCCTCCACGCCTCACTCTTCACATTTCAAACCTCTAGCCCCCTCCCCCCGGCTCTGCTAACGTGTTCATATGAGCCCAAAAAAGAAGCAGCATGACTGCCTGAAAATCAGACGTGTCGACATCGACACCTACATGGAAAATGTTGCCTACCTGCACCGGGACTGCGAAATTTACCGGGCCGAGGGTTTTCAGGCACTGACAAAAATCGAGATTACGGCAAACAATCGCCGCATCTATGCCGTGCTCAATGTGGTCGACGACGACACCATCATCAAACCCGATGAACTCGGCCTGTCGGAACAGGCCTTCAAACAGATGGACATGGCACAGGGCGAACCGGTGCGCGTGGCACAGGCCGAACCGCCCGCCTCCATGGATGCGGTACGCAAAAAGATCAGCGGCTACCGCCTGACACTGGATGACTTCCAGAAAATTACCAGCGACATCATCCACAACCGTTACTCCAAAATGGAGATGGCCGCCTTCCTGGTCGCCTCCGGCCAGAACAACCTGGACCGCGAAGAGATCCTGCACCTGACCCGTGCCATGACCGAGTCCGGTTCACGTCTCGACTGGCACGATGCCCCGGTGGTCGACAAACACTGCATCGGCGGCATACCCGGCAACCGCACCAGCATGGTGGTGGTCCCCATTGTCGCCGCGCACGGCATGCTGATGCCCAAGACATCAAGCCGCGCCATCACCTCGCCGGCCGGCACCGCCGATACCATGGAAGTGCTGGCACGCGTCAATCTCAGCCCCAAGGAACTGCACGATATTGTACGCAAGCACCGGGC